>CAZFJE010000217.1:0-5492 GCA_964519555.1 uncultured Thermoleophilia bacterium | reverse complement strand
CGTGGTCTACTACGCGAACTACCTCGTCTACTTCGAGGTCGCGCGCGTCGAGTCGTTGCGCGCCGTGGGCATGCCGATCACCGAGGTCGAGCGCCGCGGCGTGCTGCTACCGGCCGTGAACGCCACCTGCACCTACCACAGCCCCGCGCACGTCGACGACCTGCTCGACGTCGCCATGTGGACCGACCACGTCGGCCGCTCCTCGTTCGGCTTCGGCTACCAGGTGCGCCGCGTCGCCGAGGCGGCCACCGACTCAGGCGCCGAAGGCTCGGCGGCCGAAGAGGCACCCGCGCACGCGGCAGCTCCCCGTGGCGGCGCCTCTGCCGGCGCGCCGGGCACGCTGATCGCCAGCGGTTCGACCCGCCACGCGGTCGTGGCGCGCGACACCATGCGCCCCGTGCGCATAGAGGGCTGGATTGCCGACCTCGTGGCGCGGGCACAAGAGTGGCGGCCGCCCTCATGAGCACGACACCACCTATCGAGGACTTCGAAGTGCACATGCCCGACGATCTCGATGTCGAGCACTGCTACCGCCACCCCGACCGCGAGACCGGCGTGCGCTGCGCGAACTGCGGGCGGCCGATCTGTCACGAGTGCATGGTGCCGGCGGCAGTCGGCTTTCGCTGCCCCGAGTGCATGGCCGAGCAGCGCCGCGCCTCGGGGCGTCCCCATGTCGTCAGCCGCCAGCAGACGCGCAGCCGCTGGCAGCGCAGCGCCACGACGGGCGGCGGCTCGGGCTGGTCGGTGACCAAGGCGCTCGTCGCCATCAACGTCGCCGTGTTCCTGATCGAGATAGTCACCGGCGCCGGCAGCTTGTCGCTCACCGGCGCCGGCAGCGGCGTAGAGCTGCACCGTATGGGTTCGCTGGCGCCCTACGACGTGCTCGTGTCGCACCAGTACTGGCGCATGGTCACGGTCATGTTCCTGCACCTCGATATCATCCATATCGGCTTCAACATGTATGCGCTGTGGATACTGGGTCAGTACGTCGAAGGCATTCTCGGCCACGTCAAGTTCCTCGTGCTCTATCTCATCTCAGGGCTCGCCGGCTCGGTGCTGATCGTCTACGCGGCGCCGATGTTCGGCCAGACCGTGGGCGCGTCGGGGGCCATCTTCGGCATCTTCGGCGCGCTCGCCCTCTACGCGTTCATCAACCGCAACCGCGACTTCGCCTCGCGCGCCATCCTGGGCCAGATCGTCTTTCTGCTGATCCTCAACCTGGTGCTCACCTTCGGCCTTGGCGGCATCTCGTGGCAGGGTCACGTCGGCGGGCTCGTGGGCGGCACCGCGCTCATGGGCGGCTACATGTTGCTCGGCCGCAAGCACCCCGGCGGGCGTTTCACGAACGGCGACATCGTCGTCACGGTGGCGGCCCTCGCGCTGATCGCGGCGCTCACCTTCTGGCGCGTGCAGACCTTCACCCTGGCGAGCTTCATCCCCTGGTTGTAGGCGCCTGGTTTTGGCCGCCCGGCGCCGCCGGGCCGACGACAAGGAGACCCCCGTGCAGGCAGGAGACCGCGAGTCGTCGTTCGTAGAGCAGCGCGCCGTGACGGTGCCGGCCGCCGAGGTCGAGCTTAGGCTGGCCGCCTTTCAAAAGACGCTGCGCGCCGCCGGCATCGAGGCCGCGCTGGTCGTGCAGAACGCCGACCTCTTCTACCTGGCGGGCACCGTGCAGCAGTCTCACCTGCTGGTGCCGGCCGCCGGTGAGCCCGTGCTGTTCACCCGCAAGACGGTCGAACGCGCGCGCGAGGAGTCGCCGCTCGCGGTAGAGCCGCTGCCCAGCCTGCGCGACCTCGGCGAGCTGGTGGCGCGGCGCTGCGGCGGCGCGCCGCAGGTCATCGGCCTCGAGCTCGACGTGCTGCCGGTCGCCCAGTTTCGCCGCTACGAGCGCCAGTTCCCCGGCGCGTCGTTTGCCGACGTGGGGGCGCTGCTCGTGGCCCAGCGCGCGGTCAAGTCGCCCTGGGAAGTCGCCCGCATCGCCGCCGCGGCGGCCCTCGGCGACGAGGTCTGCAGGGCGATCCCCGGCCTGCTGCGCGAGGGCCAGACCGAAGTCGCCTTCGCCGGGCTGGTCGAAGCCCGGGCGCGCGCCCTTGGTCACCAGGGCGTGGTACGCATGCGTGCCTTCAACAGCGAGATGTTCTACGGTCAGGTGCTCTCCGGCACGAGCGGCGCCGTGCCCTCGTACCTCGACACGCCGCTGGCCGGCATGGGCCTGAGCCCGGCGGTCGCCCAGAGCGTGAGCTTCAAGGCGATCGGTCGCGGTGAACCGGTCGTCTTCGACTTCGTGCCGGTGCTCGACGGCTACACCTCGGACTTCACGCGCATCTTCTCGCTCGGCGAGCTGCCCGAGCAGCTCACCAGCGCCTACGCCTGTTCGCTGCGGGCGCAGGCGGCGGTTGCCGCCGCCGCCCGGCCGGGCGCGGCCTGCCGCGACCTCTACGAGACGGCGCTCGCCGTGGCGCGCGACGCCGGGCTCGAGGCCCATTTCATGGGCTACGGCCCGGCTCAGGTGCGCTTTGTCGGCCACGGCGTAGGCCTCGAGTTGGACGAGCTGCCCGTGCTCTCGCCCAACGACCGCGTGCTCGAAGAGGGCATGGTGTTCGCCCTCGAGCCCAAGTTCGTGTTCCCCGGCGTGGGGGCGATCGGCATCGAGAACACCTGGGCGGTCACCGCCGACGGAGTCGACCGGCTCTCGCGGGCGCCTGAGGAGATCGTCGTTCTGTAAGGCGGAGGACGGGGCCAACGGTGACCAACTCGACAAATAAGCCTTTTTGGTCCACAATAGGATCATGAAGCTTTCCACACAAGCCGACTACGCCGTCCGCGCCGTCTACGAGCTCGCCTTGCGCGAGCCCGGCGCCGTGGTGCAGACGCGCGACATAGCGGCCGCCCAGGGTCTGCCCGAAGGCTATCTGGCCAAGGTCATCCAGAGCCTTGTGCGCGCTGGCGTGCTGCACTCGTCACGCGGCACCGGCGGCGGCGTGTCGCTCGCGCGGCCGCGCTGCGACGTGACGGTGCGCGACGTGTTCGAGGCGGTCGACGGCCCGCTCGAACTGCACCGCTGCGACGGTCACACCCAGCCCTGCGACTCCGGGCCATGCGGCACTCACAGTTTCTGGCAGCGCATCGAGGACGTGCTCAAAGCCGAGCTCGAGCGCACTGATTTCGAGGCGCTGGCCACCTGCCGGCATGGCGCAGAGGCGGGCGACTCGGCAGTCGCCACCACCCAGGCGGGGAGGTGAATCACATGAAGGAAGAGGTCGAAAAGGCTCTTGGCGACATTCGTCCAGCCCTGCAGGCCGACGGCGGCGACATCGAGCTCGTCGGCGTTACCGAGGACGGCGTCGTGCAAGTACGGCTCATGGGCCATTGCGCGGGTTGCCCGATGTCGCAGATGACCCTCACGCACGGCGTTGAGCGCCATCTCAAGAACGTGGTGCCGGGCGTCGAGCGCGTCGAGAACGTACTCGCTTAAGGCGGAACGGCACGCCGCGCAGGGCGCACGCGCCCCACGCGAGCAGAAGAAAAGGGGCGGGGCTTGGTCGACGTTGTCGACCGGGCCCCGCCCCTTTTGACGGTCTCCCTCTTTGCCGGACCTGGGTGCTCCTTAGAGCCCCAGGACCGAGCGCGACGCGTCGCCTGAGTCGCCGCCGAAGGCGTTGAGCTTGACGTCGTCGGCCACGGTGTAGGCCAGGTGGGTGCAGTTGGCGATGTCGTCGAGCGTGTAGCCCACGGCCACCTCTTCGAGCACCCAGCCCTTGTCGGGGAAGCGGCGCAGCACGGCGCGCTCGGTGATGATGACGTCGGCCTCTTTGGCCCCCGTCAGCGGGAACGTGCACTGCTTCATGAGCTTGGTGCTGCCGTCGCGGGCGCAATGCTCGGTGACGATGTGGACGATCTTTGAGCCGGTCACGAGGTCCATGGCGCCGCCCATGCCGGCCAGCATGCCGCCGGGCACGATCCAGTTGGCGATGTTGCCCTCTTCGTCGACCTGCAGCGTGCCCAGGAAGGTGGCGTCGACGTGGCCGCCGCGGATCATGGCGAACGAGGTCGCCGAGTCGAAGTAGCTGCCGCCGGCGATCAGGCTGATGGGCTGGTTGCCGGCGTTGGCGCGGTCGCGGTCTTCGCAGCCCGGCGCCGGCGCGGGGCCGACCCCGATGCCGCCGTTCTCGGTCTGGAAGACGACGTCGACGCCCGCAGGCACGTAGTTGGCGATCATGGTGGGCAGGCCGATCCCCAGGTTGATGATCTGGCCGTCCTTGAGCTCGCCGGCGGCGCGCTGCGCGATGATCTGCTTGGCTGAGGCCATCACTTGCTCCTTGTGGCCGACTCGAGCGGCGCTTCGCGGACGGTGCAGTAGCTCACGTTGGCGCGCACCACGGCGTCGACGAAGATGCCCGAGGTGTGGATGGCCTCGGGGTCGAGCTCGCCCATCGTATAGAGGTTCTCGACCTCGGCGATCACGTAGTCGGCGCACATGGCGGCCGGTCCGTTGAAGTTGCGCGACGTGCCGCGGTAGATGAGGTTGCCCCAGGTGTCGCCGCGGTGTGAGCGCACGAGGGCGATGTCGCAGCGCACGGCCGGCACCAGGATGTACGGTTTGCCGTCGACCTCGACTACCTGCTTGCCCTCTTCGGCGATGGTGCCTATGCCGGTCGGCGTGAGAAAGCCGCCCAGGCCGGCGCCGCCGCAGCGCAGCATCTCGGCGAGCGTGCCCTGCGGGGTGGCTTCGACCACGAGACGGCCCTCGTTCATGGCCTTGGCGATGTCGGGGGTGGTGCCCACATGACTGGCCACGATCTTCTTGACCTTACCCTGGTTGACGAGCTCGACCGTGCCGCGCTGGCCAAAGCCGGCGTCGTTTTCGTAGATGGTGAGGTCGCTCACGTCCATCGTCTTCAAGTAGTCGATGAGCGTCAGCGGATCACCCTGGCCGATGAAGCCGCCGATGGCGATGCTCATGCCGCTCTTTATGTGCGACATCGCCTCTTCGATAGGTAGGACTTTGTTCTTGGGCACCTTTCACTCCTCCGTCGCCGGGGACGTGCGCTGCGCAACGCAGGCGGACCGCCGGCCCGCTGCCCAAAAGGCTACCATCGGTGCTGGTCGTTGTCGCGCGACGGGCGACGATCGCTTCGTACGGTCGCAGGCACTTTGAGGGCTGTCGGGCACCCTGTATACTCTCGCGATCATTCCGCACACCAATCCGGAGGTTGTTCGTGAACGCAGCGAGTGGGCAGGCGAAAGTCGGCGTTATCGGTGGATCGGGCTTCTACGAGCTCCTCGAGGGCGCTCGCGAGGTCAAGCTCGACACGCCGTTCGGCCCGCCGAGCGACTCGTTCTTCGTGGGCGACCTGGGCGGCGTTCCCACCGGCTTCCTGCCGCGCCACGCGCGCGGCCACCGCATCCTGCCCTCCGAGGTCAACTACCGCGCCAACATCTGGGGCATGAAGGCGCTCGGCGTCGAGATGATCGTCTCGGCGAGCGCCGTG
>CAZFJE010000216.1:0-5493 GCA_964519555.1 uncultured Thermoleophilia bacterium | reverse complement strand
CGAGGCGCGCCCGCTCATGCAGCCGGTCAGGCAGATCAGGCCCTCGTTGTAGCGCTCGAGCAGCTCCCAGTCGGCGCGCGGCTTGTAGTAATAGCCCTCGAGGTAGGCGGCCGTGCCGATCTTGATGAGGTTGGCGTAGCCCAAGTTCGTGCGCGCCAGCATGGTGAGGTGGGAGTAGCGCTCCTTCGCGGAGGCGCGGCCGTGACGGTCGGACACCACGTAGAGCTCGAGCCCGAGGATGGGTTTGACACCCGCGTCTTTGGCGGCCCTGTAGAACTGCACCGCGCCCGACAGCGACCCGTGGTCGGTAAGAGCTACCGCGGGCATGCTGAGCTCCTTCACCCGTTCGACGAGCGGCCGCACGCGGCAGGCGCCATCGAGGAGCGAGTACTCGCTGTGAACGTGGAGGTGGACGAATCCTGAATCCATCTGGGACATTGATTCTACCCGCCGGTGACGGGGTGGGTCTATGGCTAGACGGCCACCCGGACGGGGTTGCTCAGGCGCCCGACGCCCTCGACCTCGACGGTCACCACCTGGCCCGCGGCGAGCGGCCCGACGCCGGGGGGCGTGCCGGTGAGGAGCACGTCGCCGGGTTCGAGGGTCATGATCGCCGCCACGAAGACGAGCAGCTCGAGGGGCGCGGCGATCATGTCGCCGACTCTTCCCCGCTGCACGACCACGCCGTCGAGGGCGGCGGTCACGGCGGCGCCGGGCGGCGGCGCGTCGCGCACCACGCAGGGCCCCAGCGGGCAGAACGTGTCAAAGCTCTTGCCGCGCGTCCACTGACCGTCGACTTTCTGCAGGTCGCGCGCCGTGACGTCGTTGGCGCACGTGTAGCCCGCGACGAAAGCGGCGGCGTCGGCCGGCCCTACGGCCCGGCAGCGCCGCCCCACCACCAGCGCGAGCTCGGCTTCGTAGTCGACCTGAGCCGAGGCCGCCGGCGCGACGATGGCGTCGTGCGGACCTATGACCGCGCTCGGCGGCTTGAGGAAGACGATGGGCTCGGCGTGTACCTGCATGGAGAGCTCGGCGGCGTGGGCGCGGTAGTTCAGCCCGACGGCCACGATCTTCGAGGGCTGCACGGGCGCCAGAGGCCGCGCCTCGGCGACGGCGGCGCGGCCGACCTCGCGGGCACCGGGCTCGTAGGCGGGGCGATCGAGCAGACGTACTGTGTCGCCGTCGAACAGGCAGAAACGCGCTTGGCCGCCGACGAGCACGCGGCCGAAGGGCAGTTGGTGGTCCACGGCGGCGCTCACGCCTGGTCGCCCGCGGGCGCGGCATTCGTGGCGCGCCCCGCCGGCGCGGCGGGCGCGCCAGGCGCGCCGCCGCGCAGCATGCCGTACTCGATGGCGTCGACCAGCGCCTGCCAGCTCGCCTCGATGATGTTCTCGGAGACGCCGATGGCGCCCCAGGTGCCGGCCCCGTCGCTGGCGTCGAGCAGCACGCGCGTGACCGCGCCGGTGCCCTTGTTCTCGTCGAGTATGCGGACCTTGTAGTTCACCAGGTCGATGTCGCCGAGGTGCGGGTACTTACGCACGATCGCCTGACGCAGCGCCGTGTCCAGGGCATTCACGGGCCCGTTGCCCTCGCCGGTGGCGATGATGCGCTCGCCGCCCACATGGACCTTGACCGTCGCCTCGGTGACCACGCGCCCGTCCTCGCGCTTTTCGACGATCACGCGAAAGCTCTCAAGGCGGAACAGCGGCCGGCGGCCCTCGAGCTGGTCGTGCAGGAAGAGGTCGAACGAGGCGTCGGCGGCCTCGTAGTGAAAGCCCTCGTGCTCCTTTTGCTTGAGGCGCCGCAGGATGCGCCCCACGCGCTCGTCGTCGCCCTCGAGCTCGTAGCCGAGCTCGCGCGCCTTGCGCAGCACCGCGCCCTTGCCCGACAGCTCCGAGATGAGCACGCGCTGCTCGTTGCCGACCAGCGCCGGATCGATGTGCTCGAAGGTCTCGGGCGCGGCTTCGACCGCGGCCACGTGCAGCCCGCCCTTGTGGGTGAAGGCGCTGCGTCCGACGTAGGGCTGGTGGGCCCACGGCGTGACGTTGACGACCTCGGCCACGAAGTGGGCCGTCTCGGCTAAGCGCTCGAGCTGGTCGTCGGTGACGACCGGCAGACTCATCTTGAGCTTGAGCGCCGGGATGATCGAGGTGAGGTTGGCGTTGCCGCAGCGTTCGCCGTAGCCGTTCACGGTGCCCTGCACCTGGACCGCGCCGGCGGCGACCGCCACCAGCGAGTTGGCCACGGCGCAGTCGGCGTCGTTGTGGCAGTGCACGCCGAGCGGCGCGTCAAGGTCGGCCGCGACCTGAGCGACGACGCGCTGCATGGTGGGCGGCAGGCTGGCGCCGTTGGTGTCGCACAGGCAGAGCAGCTCGGCACCCGCGTCGCGCGCCACGCGCAGCGTCCGCAGGGCGTAGCTCGGGTCGTCGGCCCAGGCGTCGAAGAAGTGCTCGGCGTCGTAGATCACGCGCTTGCCCTGGGCCACGAGGAACGCGACCGAGTCGTCGATCATGCGCAGGTTCTCGTCGGGGCTCACGTGCAGCACGGCGCGCAGGTGCAGTCCCCAGGTCTTGCCCACGATGGTGACCACCGGCGTGGATGAGTCGGCCAGCACGCGCAGGCCGGGGTCGGCGGCGGCGGCCACGCCCTTGCGGCGCGTCATGCCGAAGGCGGCAAGCACGGCGTGGTGCAGCGTCTCGCGCTCCATGCGGGCAAAGAAGGCCGTCTCTTTGGGGTTCGAGGCCGGAAAGCCGCCCTCGATGAAGTGCACGCCGAGCTCGTCCAACTTGAGCGCGATGCGCGCCTTTTCGTCGACCGAGACCGACAGCCCCTCCTGCTGCATGCCGTCGCGCAGGGTGGTGTCGTAGATCGTGACGCCGGCGGCGGTCATGGCGGTCGTCCCCTTTCGCTCGTGCTTCGTTGCCCTGGCGGCGGGCCGTTGCCGGCCGGGCGGCAGGCCCCGGCCCGGGGCGGCGGGCCGTTGCGGGCCGGGGCCAAGCCCCGGCCCGCCCGGCGTCAGGCCTTGACGGCCTCGTCGACGTACTCGAGGTAGTCGGCGAACTCGCTGCTGCGCCCCGACGTGACCTCGTGGAAGATGCGCTGGATCTCGCGGGTGAGCGGACCGGGCTCACCGATCGGGTGATCGTCGATCTCGCGGATCGGCACGATCTCGGCGGCCGTGCCGGTGAAGAAGGCTTCGTCGGCGACGACCATGTCGGAGCGCGTGAAGTCGCGCTCTTCGACCGTGTGGCCGAGCGAGGCGGCGATGGTCATGACGGTGTCGCGCGTGATGCCTTCGAGCAGCCCGGTGGAGACGGGCGGCGTGAAGACGCGCCCGTTGCGCACCATGAAGATGTTCTCGCCGGTGCCCTGGGTGACAAAGCCGGCGTTGTTGAGCATGATCGCCTCTTCGTAGCCGGCCTTGACGACCTCGATCTTGGCGAGCTGGCTGTTCAGGTACTGGCCGCAGCTCTTGGCCGCGGGGGTCAGCGCGTTGCTGTCGAGGCTCTTGATCGACGAGACCTTGACGCGCACGCCGTGCTTGATGCCCTCGTCGCCCAAGTAGCTGCCCCAGGCCCAGGCGGCGATGGCGCAGTCGATCGTGGCGTCGAGCGGGAACAGGCCCATCTCGCCGTAGCCGCGGTAGACGATCGGGCGGATGTAGCAGTGCTCGAGACCGTTGGCGTGGATGAGCTCCTTGGTGGCCTGGGCGAGCTCCTCGTTGGAGTAAGGCACGTCCATGTAGTAGAGCTTGGCGGAGCGCCGCAGGCGCTCGAGGTGGGATGTCAGGCGAAAGACGGCCGGGCCGCGGTCGGTCTTGTAGGCGCGGATGCCCTCGAAGACCCCCGAGCCGTAGTGCAGGCCGTGAGTGAGCACGTGCACCTGGGCATCGTGCCAGTCCACGAGCTCGCCGTTCATCCAGATCTTGTCGACTTCGGGGATGGGCATTCGGTCCTCCTTAGAGCGCCGCGATCACGCGGTCGGTCATTTCGTCGGTGGTCAGCACGGGCTCGCCCGCGGCGGCGATGTCGGCGGTGCGGGCGCCGCCCGCAAGCGCCGTCTCGACGGCGGCTTCGACGGCGCGTGCCGCGGCGGTCTGGCCAAAGCTCAGCTCGAGCATCATGGCCGTCGAGAGGATGGTAGCGCAGGGGTTCACCACGCCGCGACCGGCGATGTCGGGCGCCGAGCCGTGGATCGGCTCGTAGAGCGACACGCCCCCGGCCCCCACGCTGGCGCTGGGCAGCATGCCGATGCTGCCGGTCAGCATGGCGGCCTCGTCGGAGAGGATATCGCCGAACAGGTTCTCGGTCGCGATCACGTCGAACTGGCGCGGCTCGCGGATGAGCTGCATGGCGCAGTTGTCGACCAGCATGTGGCGCAGCTCGACGTCGGGCCGCCGCGCGGCCGCGCGCTGCGCCGCCGCGCGCCACAGGCGCGAGCTTTCGAGCACGTTGGCCTTGTCGACCGAGTGCAGCAGGCCGCGGCGCTTGGCGGCCAGGCCGCAGGCGTAGTCGAGCAGCCGGTCGCACTCGGCCTCGGTGTAGAACATGGTGTCGTAGGCGGTATCGCCGACGCGCTCGCTCTTGCCGAAGTAGACGCCGCCGGTGAGCTCGCGCACCACGACGATGTCGACCCCGGCGATGACTTCGGGGCGGATCGTGCTGTTGCCGGCCAGGGCGGCGAAGCTCTTCACGGGCCGCAGGTTGGCGAACAGCTCGAGCTCTTTGCGCATGCCCAGCAGACCCTGCTCGGGGCGCGGCTTGGCGGGGTCGGTCGTGTCCCACTTGGGACCGCCGACGGCGCCCAGCAGCACGGCGTCGCAGCCGCGGCAGCGCTCGGCCAGGCCGGCTTCCATGGGCAGACCCACCTGGTCGATGGCGATGCCGCCGATCAGCCCCTGCTCGTAGCTCAGGCTGAAGTCGAAGCGCGCGCCTGTGGCCGCGAGCACACGCTGCGCGGCGGCCACGATCTCGGGTCCCACGCCGTCGCCGGCCAGGACCATGACGCGGTACGCGGCGCTCACGCGGCGCCCTCGGCGGCCAGGCGCGCCTTGACGTAGGGCAGCAGGCCGCCCTGGGCGATCAGCTCCTGCATGAACTCGGGGAAGGCGTCGGCCTGGTGGCTCGTGCCCTGCGTCAAGTTGGCGACCACGCCGGCGACGACGTCGACGCGCAGCGTGTCGCCGGTACGCGCCTCGTGGGCGGCCGCCGGACAGACCACGATGGGCAGGCCGGTGTTGATCGCGTTGCGGTAGAAGATACGGGCAAACGAGGCCGCGACGACGCACGACACGCCGGCCGCGCGGATGGCGACCGGAGCGTGCTCGCGCGAGCTGCCGCAGCCGAAGTTCTCGGCGGCGACGATGATGTCGCCGGGCCGCACCCGGGCCACGAAGTCGGCGTCGATGTCTTCCATGCAGTGGGCGCCCAGCTCGGCCGGGTCGCTCGAGTTCAGGTAGCGGGCCGGGATGATGACGTCGGTGTCGACGTCGCG
>CAZFJE010000215.1:0-5496 GCA_964519555.1 uncultured Thermoleophilia bacterium | reverse complement strand
GAGTGCGGCAACGGCGGCGCGACGTGGAGTCTGCAACGCACCGATACCGAGCACATGTTCACCGGTGTCACCTGCGCTGATGCCAAGCACGTCTGGGCGACGAGCGGCGACACGATCTTCGCCACCCGAAACGGCGGCGTCACCTGGTCTCAACAGCGCACAGGCACGACTGGCCTAATCACCGGCATCGCGTGCGCCGACACAAGACGCGTCTGGGTGGTCGGTTGGACCATGAATCGCTCGTCTTTGGAGGCGCGCGGCCTCATCTTCAGCACCACCACCGGCGGCTACTCGAATCCCGTCCTGACTTTCAAGCTCACCGGCCTCACAGGCGGTGTCATGCGGCTTGGCAAGAGCGTCGCGGCCAAGGGCACGGTAAGGCCCGTCAGCATGGCGGGCGCCAAAGTGGTGCTTGACCTGCAGCGTCAGTCGAAGAATAGCTGGCTCAGGGTGACGACGGTCGCGCGGACGATCAGCGCCAGCGGTGTGTACCGCTGGTCCGTCAGACTCGCCCGGGAAGGCAACTACCGCCTCAAGGCCAAGCTCCGCAGGACGAGTGCCAGCACGGCCGCCACGACCAGGTGGCTGTTGCTCAAGGTCAGGTAGCCTCGCGCGAGCCTTCATTACCGCGACCGCGCTGGCAGCGAGGAGCTTCTGGGCATGGTATCCAAGTTGATGGCCGACTGTGACTGCCTTCGATGGGGCCGTAGTGCAAGTTTCAACGAGTGCGAATCGAGTGCAAATCTCGACGGCAATTCCACGCTCAGGCTAGACGAAGCCGCTAAGAGCCAGTGCCCAGAAATTGCCTAATAGCAGCGATAAGTGGTGAGCAGCGAGCGGTTTTGAAGACCGAGCCGGTCAGCGTGCACGATCGGCGACCGGAACACTGAGAGCCCAGAAGCCGAACCTGCCCGGCGTGGTCAAGCGGATCGCCGTCCAGGTCGCACCGCCATCGCGCGTGGAATAGAGGGTGGAGGTGCCCGCCGCTATGGCCCAGGCCCGGCGCGCATCGATGCAGGCCACGCTCTCCATCGAGGCTTCGGGGCCAGAATGTTGCATGGCCCAGGTCCGGCCGCCGTCGGACGTCGCGAGAATCGTGCCCTTGTAGCCTACCGCCCAGCCGTGCAACCTGTCGGCGAACGTCACGTCGAACAGGCCTTCGAATCTGCCTGCCGACTGGGTCTTCCAATGCGTGCCGCCATCGTTTGTCGCGACGATGTATGCGGCTGCGTATTCACTGCGCGCATCCAAAGCCGCTGAAGAGCCGACCGCCCAAGAGTGGAGACGGTCTGACGTGGCGATGCCGAAGAGCCGCCCGTCGTTCGTCCGATAGACCTCGCGCCAGTGGCGCCCACCGTCGCTTGTCGCAAGGACAAACGAGGGCTCAGGCCCAGTGACCGACGAGACGTGTCCGACAGTCCATCCATGACGTGCGTCACTAAAGGCCACCGCGCTGAGGGCGGCATGGCCGAGACCGGCGTTCTCGCGGACCCACGTCGCACCGCCATCGCTTGTGGCCAGGATGACCGGATGGCTGCCGGCGGCGAAGCCGACGGCCCAGGCGTGCAGAGGGTCGCTGCAGGCCAGGCCCAAAAGCGTGACCTTGTTCTGCCGGTACTGCGTCGTCCACGTGCTGCCGCCGTCGCTGCTGGCGACGATCTCGCCTCGAAATCGATCGATCGCCCAGATGTGCTGGGAGTCGGCTGCGGCCACCCGCCAGAAGGCGCCGCCTGCAAAGATCGTCGACTCCAGAGCGTGAGTCTGCCAGGTAGCACCGCCATCCGGGCTCGACAGAAGTAGTCCGGCCGACCCTAGAACATTAATCTCGCTGCCAGAGCTTGCCGGCAGCGAGGGACTCGGTGAGATCTGAACCGTCGTGAGGAGCAGAGGTTTCGTCGCCTCCGTCTTTCCGCAGCCGGCCACGATGCCCGCCAGAACGAGCGCAAGGAAGAGGACGACTGCTTGTCGCTTTGTCCATGGATTCATGTCCCACTTGTCGGCGGCATGGCACAGGGACTTGAACTCGCCGGACAATCAGACGCAGGCGGGCAGTCAGGTGGCGTCCATCGTCTCGTTGCCGCGCGAGTCCGATGGCGTGCTAATCGAGTGCGAATTCTGACGGCAATCCCACGCTCAGGCTCGACGAACCCGATAAGAGGCAGTGCTGAGAAATGGCCGATTAGCAGCGATAAGTGGCGAGCAGAGGACGACCGTATCGGTTTTGAAGACCGCGCGGTGTGGCGAGGTCAACAGCCGGCGGTGCGACCAATTCTTGGCATCAAGACCGCCATCAGTTGTTGAAATCGTAGGCGTACCAAGAATCACCGAGTGGATAGCACCAAGGATCGTGAAACCAGGCGTGGGCCTGCTTGAGTGTGACGACTTTTGCGGGTGGTTGCGTCGAGCGGATGTAACCCCATGTATCTCCCCCGGCAACGACCCCGGAGGATCCGAGCGTAACGTCAACGCCGTTCGAATCCGAATCCAGGGTGACCGCGCCGATGGGTCGAAGCTGCGCCTCGTACTGCTTGATGCGGTCCTGGGACAGAGCGTCCGCATACTCGCTCTGCAGATACGCGCCGCGTTTGGTCATCTGCAGCGAGAACTGTGGATCGGCCGAGGCCATTCGATCGAGCATCGCGAACTGCGATGGGTGCGTCCTGTAGTTCGAGACAAGCTGGTCGATCGACGACGCTCCGCGAAAGAGGGATGAGCGCGCCAGAGAAGTGCCGATGACGGCCATAGCGACGACGGCCATGAGAGACGCGACGGCGACCACGACGAGTGTTCGCCGCGATGGCTTTGATAGGTGATGCGCCATGTGCACAGCCTACACGAGAAACAGGCGAGCTTGATGCGACTTGGAAGAGAGCGGCAACCGCCCTGGCCACTCCCAGGGTGTTGAACAGACATCGCCCCCGACCTGCCGGTCTGCGACTGCACCCAATGCTCCGCTTGCTAGCCTTCCCGAAGTGTCTGGGGCTAGGCGACGCGTCGAGGGGCGTAGGCTTGGGTACTAGTTTCGTCGCGTGCTAATCGAGTGCGAATTCTGACGGGAATTCTGAGTTCAGGCTCGGGAGCGTCGACTTGGCCCGTTGTCAGAAGTGGCTGATTTGCAGGGATGAGTGGCGAGGCGCGGTCTGGCCAGACCGATTATGAGTCGGGGGTTGAGCTCCCCCCGCAGGGAACGCCTCTACCCTTTGAGAGGGCCAGTCTTCGCACGGTGGCGCCGGTGCGTTTTCAAGACCGCGCCCCCGCGGCGCGCTCGTGTTATCGATGGCACACCACGGTGAAGATGGTGCCGTTTGCGGCCAGCGCCGACGTCGTCGTCTCGGTCGCACCCTGACGGGTGACCATCTCGCTTACGATCGGAGAGAAGACACCGAGCGCCAGGCCGTCTGCGTGCGCAGTGAAGCTCACCGGGGTGAACCAGGCCGGTTTCCAATCCTTGCTGGGCACCTCGACCAAGACCTCGCCGTCGGTGGCGCCGACCCCCTTGGCCGTTTGAATGGTCACAAAGCGGGCCTGCGTCGTGACATTCTCCAGCTCGAGCCGAAAGCGGTTGCGGCCGAGGCTCGCGACGCTGGAGACAATGCGATCACCGGGACTGACTAAGAAGCGCGCTTCACCTATGTCTACCGGCGGGCGCGGGTAGTCCTCATACCACGGTTGGTAGTCAGCGGCACCGCCGTCCATGCAGCGACCCTCGACGCCGATCTGCTCCACCGCGTGGCTGTGCAAGCCCTGCAATCCGGCCCAGAAGCTCACGGCCGACCAGCCGAGCACCTTCGAAGTCACCCTTGGCTGGGTCCAGCTCGCCGACATGCTCGTCACGGGCCTCGTCGTCACATAGCCGGCCCAGATCGAGGAGTGGTTGGGGCCGGGGAAGGCGAAAGCCGAGGCAAGAACGACGACGCCGATGCAGGTTGCCAACACGGCGCGGGCGTGCGGCGTCCTCTTGACCCCGCGACGACGCCACCACACGGCGCCAATGACGATGGCCACCAGCCCGACGACGAGGCAGCCTGGACGAAACCATCCGAGGTGACCCAGTTGGTCGGTAAGGCGCCGCAGCAACCACGCTCCGACAAGACCCGCGAGCACGTAGACAGCGAGCCGGGCGATGTTCCGCCATCTGTCAGATCTCATCCCGCTCCTCCATCCCCTCGTGCGTCGCAGAATACCAGTTGCGGCATGGACACACAGTCCTGATCCCTCGGAGCCGACAGCCGCCCACAGGCAGCGGGAAAGGCGGTGGGGGTGGACCAGCTGAAGCGTTTACAAGACAGCCGGGGTCAGCGGAGGTCGGGAGGGATGCCGGCTCCCTCACAGAGCTCGAGGTACGCCGCGTAGCGCACGTCGCGGTCTTCAGACTTGAAACGGCTGTAGAGCGGCTGGAAGGCCGAGTTGCCGAGCGTCGGAGATCCGCCGTAGAGGAAGTTGGCGAGCTCGGCGCTGCGCAACCGCATCCACTCGTCTTGGCCGTCGAGGGCAGTCGCAAGCACCTTGCGGCGCAGAGCCGGGCTGCGAAAGGCCGACGCTTGTGTGAGCACTGCGTCGGCACCGTTGTGGAACGTAGCGTGGTCGAGGGCGTTGATAATAGTCTCCTCAACCTGCCGCTCGCTCAGCAGACCGCGCCTGGCGAGGCGCCAGACCGCGGCCATGCGCACTTCGAGTCTCTCACTGGTAGCGGCGGCGCGCATCGCCGCAAGCGCGCGCTCGGAGCCGATGCGGTCGAGTACCGCGATGTCGCCCACATCGGCGCCCTCGCGAGCCATCACCAGGTCTCCGGCTTGGCGTCGCTCCTCGCCAGTCAAGGAGTCCAGGGCATCGAGGTCGTAGCCGATGCCGTCATGCCACTCGATGTAGTCGATCTTCATGCTACGCACGAAGCGATCGAAGGCGTCGCTGCTCATGACGAACCGTCCTCTGCAGCAGGCACAAGGTCACCTCTCCTGTGCCTTGGCTTTTACAGTCGCTGTCACGCCGCCACCACGATACCCCTCTTGGAGCGGTGGCCCAGGACGAGGTCTCCGCGTGTGCCACTACGCCAGTCTGTCCGGCCAGATGCGCATAAGCGGAGTATGGCGACCGTCCGTCCTAAATTCATCGAGTGCTAGAAACGTGCGAATTCTGGCGGGAAGCTCACGCTCGGGCTCGACGAAGGCGATAAGGGGCAGTTGCGAGAAATGGCAGATTAGCAGCGAGAAATGGCAGACAGTGGGCGAGCGTATCGGTTTTGAAGACCGGCTCGTGCCCCTTCCGCGCGTCAACGTGCGGAACCATTGACTCAACCGCAACTGGCGACAGCGCGAGCACGGGTCCTAGCGCCCAATCGAATTCGTCGGCGCAGTCGACTAGGATTTGGGCCAAGAGTGGATGAATGGCCTAGTCGACACCTATCTACGCGCAGTGCCCACAAATGCGGAGGCCTGACCAATGCGTTGTCAATCTGCCCGTCTCGCGACTTCCGCGCCTCGCCTCTGCGGGCTCGCT
>CAZFJE010000214.1:0-5520 GCA_964519555.1 uncultured Thermoleophilia bacterium | reverse complement strand
ACCCCCGAAGACGAGCTCAACTGCGGCGCCTGCGGCTACGGCACCTGCCGGCGCCACGCCGAAGCCGTCTACCAGGGCATCGCCGAGGAGACCATGTGCCTGCCGTTCGTGATCGAGAAGCTCTCGACCACGGTCGGCGACCTCGAAGACTCGCACCGCTCGCTCGAGTCGACCAAAGAGGCCCTGGTCAAGTCCGAGAAGCTCGCCAGCATGGGCCAGCTGGCCGCCGGCATCGCCCACGAGGTCAACAACCCGCTCGGCATCCTCCTGCTGCAGGCCAACATCCTGCTCGAGGAGATCGACCAGAACGCCGAGATGGCCGACGACCTCAAACTCATCGTCGACCAGGCCAACCGCTGCAAGAAGATCATCTCGGGGCTGCTCAACTTCGCCCGCCAGAGCCGCGTCGTGCGCCAGCCCACCAACATGGTCGAGCTCGTGAACGACACGCTGCGCACCATGCCGCTCGCCGACAACATCATGGTGCGCGTCGAGAGCACCATGAACGACCCGGTCGCCGAAGTCGATGCCGACCAGATGGTCCAGGTGCTGACCAACCTCGTCTCGAACGCCCAGCAGGCCATGCCCGAGGGCGGCGCCCTCATCATCCGCCTGAGCGACACGACCGACGAGGTCACCTTCATGGTCACCGACACCGGCGTGGGCATACCGCGCGCCAACATGGACAAGCTCTTCGACCCCTTCTTCACCACGAAACAGGTGGGCAAGGGCACCGGCCTGGGCCTGGCGGTCACCCACGGCATCGTCAAGATGCACCGCGGCCAGATCAAGGTCGAATCGAACGCCGACCCCGCCGCCGGCCCTACCGAGACGACCTTCGTCGTCACGCTGCCGCGGCACGAGCTGTAGACTTGGCGCACTGCCCGGGCAAGGCGAAAGGACGGTCGTGAGCGAAAGCCAGACCCTCAAGGTCGTCATGGTCGACGACGAAGAGGCGCTGTGCCTGGGCGTACAGCGCATCGTCAACCGCTACACCTTCCACCTGCCCGACGTGCAGATCGACGTGCGCTACGAGTTCTCCCACTTTCAGTCGGGCGAGGACTTTCTGGCAGCCCTCGCCGCTGGCGCCGACCTCGACCTGCTGCTGCTCGACTTGAAGCTGCCCGGCATCGACGGCCTCGACGTGCTGCAAGAGGTCAGCGACCAGGGCCACGAGGCGCTCACGCTGTTCATCACCGCCTACGCCACCTTCGAGACGGCGGTCAAGGCGACCAAGCTCGGCGCCTACGACTTTCTGCCCAAGCCCTTCTCGCCCGACGAGCTGCGCTACGGCCTGCGCAAGGCCTCGACCCAGCTCATCCTCAGCCGCCAGGCCCGCCAGCTAGCCGAAGAGCGCCGCCAGATCCGTTTCAACTTCATCTCGGTGCTGGCCCACGAGCTCAAGTCGCCGCTGAACGCGGTGCAGGGCTACCTCAACATCCTGCGCGACGACGTGCCCGCCGACGACCGCCGCATGATCGAGCGCTCGCTGCTGCGCCTCGACGGCATGAAGAAGCTCATCTTCGACCTGCTCGACCTGACCCGCATCGAGTCGGGCCAGAAGCAGCGTGTGTTCACCGACGTGGCCTTGGGCGAGTTGGTGGCGACCTCGGTCGACCTGTTCCAGGGCGAGGCCGCCGAACACGGCATCTCGATCGCCGTCGACTGCCCGGCCGACCTGTCGCTGCGCGCCGACTCGGGCGAGATCGAGATCGTGCTCAACAACCTCGTCTCCAACGCGGTCAAGTACAACCGCGACGGCGGCCGCGTCGACGTCGCGCTGCGCCGCGCCGACGACACCGTCACCCTGACCGTGGCCGACACCGGCATCGGCCTTACCGACACCGAGGCGGCCAAGCTCTTCAACGAGTTCACGCGCATCAAGAACGAGCACACCGTGAACATCCTGGGCAGCGGTCTCGGGCTGTCGACCGTCAAGAAGCTCGCCAACCTCTACGGCGGCGATGCCACCGTCACCTCGGTGCCCGGCGAGGGCAGCACCTTCACCGTGACCCTGCACGACGCCGACGTGCCGGCCGCGGCCACTGCCCCCGGGGCGGCATCGGCAAGCTGAAGGCGACCGGCGGTCCCGGCGGCGTCGCCACCCCCATCGCGACCGGCCGCGCGGCGGCATCGGCACACGCGAGCGCGCCGTTGAGCGAGCGCCGCGCCGACAGGCCGCGAAGCGCCGGGCCGCAGCCCCGCGCAAGCGCTGTTTCTCCTGCTCGGAACGCTCGTCTTACTCTGGCCGTGGGAGCGTTCCTATGAAAGAATCCGCACAGTGACTCCTGCCCCGGCGCGCTGTGCGCCACTGGGGCTCGGCCCACGTTTGCTCGCACCCGACGGGGCTGCGCGAAGTACCGTGACGACGCTGACAATCGAGCAAGGAGTGCAAGGTGTCCAAGATCCTGATCGTCGACGACGACCCCGACATCCAGGAGGCCTGCAAGCTCGTCCTGGAAAAAGAGGGGTTCCAGGTCCAATGCGCCTCTAACCGAGTCGAAGGCCTGCGCCAGGTCGCCGACGTCAAGCCCGATCTGCTCATTCTCGACGTCATGATGGAAGAGCCCGACGACGGGCTCACCATGGCGCGCGAGCTGCGTCGCCAGGGCTTCGCCCAGCCGATCATCATGCTCACCTCCGTCAACGCCGCCATGGGCCTCACCATCGACCGCGACGACGAGATCGTGCCGGTCGAGAAGTTCCAGTCCAAGCCGGTCGAGCCGGCCACGCTGGTCGCCCAGGTCAACGAGCTACTGGGCCTGTAGGGGGGCGCGCGATGCTGACCATCACCGACTCTCCGGCACGCGACGAGATCGTCGCCATAGTCGAACGTCACGGCGGTGAGCGCACCTCGCTCATCCCCATCCTGCAAGACGTCAAGACGGCCCAGCACGAGATCACCGACGAAGCCATGCAGATCGTCGCCGACCTGGTCGGCGTACACCCGGTCGAAGTCTTCAGCGTGGCCACCTTCTACGCCTTCCTGCACGGCGCGCCCGAGGGGCGCTTCGTCGTGCGCCTGTGCGGCACGCTGTCGTGCGACTTCGCCGGCAAGACGGCCGTCGCCGAAGCCCTGCGCGTCGCGCTGGGCATCGACTTCGGCGCCACCACCGACGACGGCATCTTCACCCTCGAGTGGGCGAGCTGCGTCGGCATGTGCGACCAGGGCCCGGCCCTGCTCGTCAACGACCGCGTCTTCACGCGCGTCACGCCCGGGAAGGTCGCCGAGATCGTCGCCGACTACCGCACCAAGGCGGCCGACGAAGACCGTCAGGACATCGTCACCAGCCGCAACCAGCTGACCTATGCCACGATCGAGCCCAACGCCGGCATGAAGACCGCCCTCACCATGCGCCGCGGCGACATCGTCGACACGCTCTCCGGCGCGGCACTCAAGGGCCGCGGCGGCGCCGGATTCCCGACCGGCATGAAGTGGAACTTCTGCGCCGCCGAAAAGAGCGACCAGAAGTACATCATCTGCAACGCCGACGAAGGCGAGCCCGGCACCTTCAAGGACCGCGTCATTCTGCGCGACTTCCCCGATCTCGTCTTCGAGGGCATGACCATCGGCGGCCGCGCCATCGGGGCGAGCATGGGCATCGTCTACCTGCGCGCCGAATACGCCTACCTGCGCGCCCACCTGAACGACGTCATCCACAAGCGCCGCGCAGCCGGCCTGCTGGGCGCCAACATCGGCGGCGTCGAGGGCTTCGACTTCGACATCGTGCTGGCGCGCGGCGCCGGCGCCTATGTCTGCGGCGAAGAGACGGCGCTCATCGAGTCGCTCGAAGGCTTCCGCGGCGAGCCTCGCAACCGGCCGCCGTTCCCGGCCGTCGCCGGCTTCCTCAACCACCCCACGGTGGTCAACAACGTCGAGACGCTGGCCTCGGTGGCCTGCATCTTCGCCAAGGGCACCGAGTGGTTCAAGGGCTTCGGCACCGACAAATCGACGGGCTACAAGCTCTTCAGTATCTCGGGCGACTGCGAGAAGCCCGGCGTGTACGAGTTCCCCTGGGGCATCACGGTGGCCGACCTGCTCAAAGAGGTCGGCGGCACCGGCGCCAAGGCCGTCCAGATCGGCGGCGCCTCGGGCGTCTGCGTGCCGGCCAGAGATTTCGAGCGCCGGCTCGCCTTCGAAGACATCCCCACCGGCGGTTCGGTCATGGTGATCGGCCCGCAGCGCGACCTGCTCGACGTCGCCGAGAACTTCCTCGAGTTCTTCGTCGAAGAGTCGTGCGGCCAGTGCACGCCGTGTCGCCTGGGCAACCACCAGCTCCTCGAAGGCGTCGAGCTGCTCAAGAACGGTGAGTGTTCGGCCGCCCACCTGGCCGACCTCAAGGCCCTGGGGGCGACCATGCAGGTCGCCGCCAAGTGTGGCCTCGGGCAGACCAGCCCGAGCGCATTCCTGTCGATCGTCGGGGCCTTTGCCGACGACGTCACCAACCGTCCGCAGCGCGCGTAGCGAGGAGTGAGCATGTCTGACTCAGTGACGACCCGCCTTCACCGCGCTCCGCTGTCGCAGCAGACGCGGCGCGTGGTCACGACCACGAGCCCCGACGCCATCGGAGCCACGGTCACCGTCAAGATCGACGGCGTCGAGGCCAAGGTACCGTTCGGTTCGACCATCCTGCAGGCCGCCGAGAGCATCGGCGTCCACATCCCGACCCTCTGTCACCACCCCGACCTCGACGTCGCCGGCATCTGCCGCATCTGCGTGGTCGAGGTCGAAGGTCAGCGCCTGTTGCAGCCGGCCTGCGTCTTCCCCGTCACCAACCAGATGACGATCGACACCCACAGCCGCCGCGTGCGCCTGGCGCGCCGTCACGTGCTCGAGCTGCTGCTCAGCGAGCACTACGGCGAGTGCTACTCGTGCCAGCGCAACGGCAACTGCGAGCTCCAGGCCCTGGCCGAGGAGTACGGCATCACCGACTTCCGCTTCGGACACCCCGAAGCGCCGGTGGCCGAGGTCGACTCCTCGAGCTACTCGGTCGTGCGCGACATGAACAAGTGCATCCGCTGCCGCCGCTGCGTGCGCACCTGCATCGACCTGCAAGAGGTCGGCGTGCTCGAAGCCGTGAGCCGCAGCGACCAGACCGAGATCACGACCTTCTCCGACCGTCCGCTCGGCGAGGTCGTGTGTATCAACTGCGGGCAGTGCATCAACCGCTGTCCCACCGCCGCCCTCTACGCCAAAGACGAGACCGACGCCGTCTGGGCGGCCATCGACGACCCCACCAAACACGTCGTCATTCAGACGGCCCCGGCGCCGCGCTCCGCGATGGGCGAGTGCTTCGGCCTCGAGGCGGGCACCGGCGTGACCTTCGAGATGAACACCGCCCTGCGGCGCTCCGGCTTCGACAAGGTGTTCGACACCAACTTCTCGGCCGACCTCACCATCATCGAAGAGGGCACCGAGCTCATCCTGCGTCTCTACAAGGCGCTCGTCGAAAAAGACGAGACGGTCGCCCTGCCGCAGTTCACGAGCTGCTCGCCGGGCTGGGTCAAGTTCCTCGAGCA
>CAZFJE010000213.1:0-5565 GCA_964519555.1 uncultured Thermoleophilia bacterium | reverse complement strand
GCCGACGGGCGCCTGATCCTCTCCAAGAAGCGGGCCCGGTTCGAGAAGGCCTGGAAGCGCATCGAAGAGGCGCACGAGAGCGGCGTGCCGGTGCAGGGTACGGTCATCGAAGTCGTCAAGGGCGGCCTCATCCTCGACTTGGGCGTGCGCGGCTTCCTGCCCGCCTCGCTGGTCGAC
This sequence comes from uncultured Thermoleophilia bacterium, assembly GCA_964519555.1. Lineage (GTDB taxonomy): Bacteria > Actinomycetota > Thermoleophilia > UBA2241 > UBA2241 > Bog-752. The sequence continues at coordinate 5,388 of CAZFJE010000213.1, read as the reverse complement.
ATCCGCCGCGTGCAAGATCTCTCCGAGTACGTCGGCCAGGAACTTTCCTGCCGCGTCATCGAGATGAACCGCAACCGCAACAACGTCGTGCTGTCGCGTCGCGCCGTGCTCGAAGAGGAGCGCAAAGAGGTCCGTCAGCAGATCATCGACGAGCTGAACGTCGGCGACATCGTCACCGGCACCATCTCGAACATCGTCGACTTCGGCGCCTTCGTCGACCTCGACGGCATCGACGGCCTGATCCACATCTCAGAGCTGTCGTGGACCCACATCAACCACCCCTCCGAGGTGTTGCAGGTCAACCAGGAGGTCAAGGTCAAGGTCCTCGACATCGACCGCGACCGTCAGCGCATCAGCCTGGGCCTCAAGCAGACCCAGGAAGACCCGTGGCAGAAGATCGTCGCCGAGCATCGCATCGGCGACGTCGTGCAGGGCCGCGTCACCAAGATCGTGGCGTTCGGCGCGTTCGTCGAGATCTACGAGGGCATCGAAGGCCTCGTGCACATCTCAGAGCTCGCCAACCGTCACGTCGAACGTCCCGACGAGGTCGTCTCCGTCAGCCAGCAGGTGCAGGTCAAGGTCATCGAGATCGACTCCGACCGCCGCCGCCTGAGCCTCTCCATCAAGCGCGTCGAAGGCCAGCAGGTCGAGCCCCTGTACAAGCCCGAGCCCGAAGCGACAGACGATGACGAAGCGGTCGTCGGCGAGGTGCTCGAAGAGGCGCTCGAAGAAGAGGCCGTCGCCGAGGAGATCGCCGAGGTCGTCGCCGAAGACGTCGTCGTCGAAGCGATCGAAGAAGCCGTGGAAGAGGTCGTCGCCGAAGCCGTCGCCGAAACGGTTGCCGAAGTCGCCGAAGCCGACACACCGACCCTCGGTCTGAGCGACGAGGTCTTCCCGGCCGGCGGGCGTGGGAGCGCCGAAGCCAAGGACGACGACTCACCCTCAGAGGCCTGAGGGTAGCGCCACCAACCCCTGCGGGGGCGGCGGGTGCGCCGATCTACCGGTGCGCCCGCCGTTCCTGCGATCGACGGTAGGACGATTGACCACACATCGCATCCCTCGCCTGGGCGTGACCGGTGGCATCGGCTCGGGCAAATCCACGGCCACGGCCTTTCTGGCCGAGTTCGGCGCGGCCGTGGTTTCGGCCGACGAGCTGGTCCATCACCTCCTCGAAGAGCAGGCCATCATCAGCCGGATCGAGCGTCACTTCGGCGGCGCAGTCCTCGAAGACGAGCAGATCGTGCGGCCGGCGCTGGCCAATGTGGTCTTCAACGACGCCGGCGAACTTGTCTGGCTCGAGAGCCTGCTGCACCCCCACGTGAAGCGGCTCATCGCCGACTGGGCGCGCGACCAGCAGTCGCGGCGGCCGCGGCCGCCGCTCCTGGTCGCCGAGGTGCCGCTGCTCTTCGAGAGCGATATGACCGACATCTTCGACTACATCCTGCTCGTCACCGCGCCCGAGGCGGCGCGGCGCAAGCGGCTGTCGTCGAAGGTGACGGCCGACGAGTTCTCGCGCCGCGCCGCCCGTCAGCAGCCCGAAGCCGAGAAGGCGACGCGCAGCGACTTCGTCGTCGAGAACGTGGGCGGCCGCGAGCACCTCAAACGCTACGTCGGCGAGGTCTATGCGACCATTCTCGCCGAGGGCGGGAGGCACGACGCCTCGCCGCCGGACCGCTAGGAGCATGCGACGCGGCCTTGCGATCGGGGGCCTCGTCGTGGTCGTGCTGGCGCTCGCCTGGGGTGTGCTCTCGCTCACCAAGCCGGCCTGGTTCCTGCGTGGCGTGTACCCGCTGTCGCACGTCGCCGCCATCCGCGCCGCGGCGCGCAAGAACGACCTCGACCCCGCGCTCGTGGCCGCCGTCATCTACCAGGAGAGCCACTTTCGCGACCACGTGAGCTCACACCAGGGCGCCGTCGGACTCATGCAGGTCCTGCCCTCGACTGCCCGCGACATCGCCCGCTCGACGGGCGGGACCGGCTTTGCGGTGAGCGACCTCACCGTGGCCCGGCTGAACATCCTCTACGGGTGCTACTACCTGCGCCAGCTCCTCGACCACTACCACGGTTCCAAGACGGCGGCCGTCGCCGCCTACAACGCCGGCGAGGGCAACGTCGATGCGTGGCTCTCGACGAGCGGGGGCAAGCTTACCTCGCAGGTCATCCCGTTCAGCGAGACGCGCGACTACGTGACGCGCGTGCTCGCCCTGCAGAAGATCTATCGCCGGGCGTACGGCACGCAGCTCGGAGTCGCGCCCGCCAGTTGACGATTGCGAACGTACGTTCGCTCTGCTACCATCCAGACTGATGACAGAGAGCTTTCAAGTCGAAGCCGACTATGTGCTCACGGGCGACCAGCCCCAGGCGGTCGAGAGCCTGGCCGCCGGTGTGGTCCGCGGCGACCGCTACCAGACGCTGCTCGGCGTCACGGGCTCAGGCAAGACGTTCAGCATGGCCAACGTCATCGCTCGCACGCGCAAGCCGACCCTCGTGATCGCCCACAACAAGACGCTCGCAGCGCAGCTCTGCAACGAGTTCCGCGAGTTCCTGCCGGGGAGCGCGGTCGAGTACTTCGTAAGCTACTACGACTACTACCAGCCCGAGGCCTACGTGCCGCAGGCCGACCTCTACATCGAAAAGGACTCGTCGATCAACGACGAGATCGACCGCCTGCGCCACGCCGCCACCAACGCCCTGCTCATGCGGCGCGACACCGTCATCGTGGCGAGCGTGAGCTGCATCTTCGGCCTGGGCTCTCCCGACGACTACCTGCAGAGTGTCGTGCTGCTGCGCACAGGCGACCACGTCGACCGCGACGCCGTGCTGCGCAAGCTGGTCGACATCCAGTACCAGCGCAACGACTACGAACCGACGCGCGGCAAGTTCCGCGTGCGGGGCGACTCGTTCGAGGTCTGGCCCGCCGACCAGGACACGCTGCTGCGCGTCGAGCTCTGGGGCGACGAGATCGAAGCCATCACACGCTACGACCCGGTGAGCGGCGAGGTCGTCGACAAGCCGCAGTACGTGGCCGTCTATCCGGCCACCCACTTCGTCACGAGCGGCCCGGCGGTCGAGCGGGCGCTGATCGAGATCAAGCGCGAGCTCGACGAGCGCTGCGCCTGGTTCGACGAGCACGACAAGGTGCTCGAATCCCACCGCCTGCGACAGCGCACGCACTACGACATGGAGATGCTGCGCGAGATGGGCTTCTGCAACGGCATCGAGAACTACTCGCGCATCCTCCTGGGCAAGCAGCCCGGGGCCACGCCCAACTGCCTGCTCGACTTCTTTCCCGACGACTACCTCGTGTTCATCGACGAGTCGCACATGACGGTGCCGCAGATCCACGGCATGTACGAAGGCGACCGCTCGCGCAAGCAGACGCTCGTCGACTACGGTTTCCGCCTGCCGAGCGCCCTCGACAACCGGCCGCTGCGTTTCGACGAGTTCATCGCCAAGGTGCCGCAGATCGTCTTCGTGAGCGCCACGCCCGGCCAGTTCGAGCTGCGCGAGAGCGTCAACATCGCCGAGCAGATCATCCGCCCGACGGGGCTCATCGACCCGGTCGTCGAGGTGCGCCCCACGGCCGGTCAGATCGACGACCTCATGAACGAGGCGCGCCGGCGCATAGAGCACAACGAGCGGGTGCTCATCACCACGCTCACCAAGCGCATGTCCGAAGACCTCACCGACTTCCTCGTCGAGAACGGCTTTCGGGTGCGCTACCTGCACAGCGAGATCGACACTCTGCAGCGCCTCGAGATCGTGCGCGAGCTGCGCTTGGGCGAGTTCGACATACTGGTCGGCATCAACCTCCTGCGCGAGGGGCTCGACATGCCCGAGGTCACCCTGGTCGCCATCCTCGACGCCGACAAAGAGGGCTTCCTGCGCGGGCAGACGAGCCTCATCCAGACGATCGGCCGCGCCGCGCGCAACGTCAACGGCACGGTCATCATGTACGCCGACCGCGAGACCGAGGCCATGCGCAAGGCGCTCGACGAGACCGATCGCCGGCGCAGCCGCCAGGTGGCCTACAATGAGGAGCACGGCATCACGCCGCGCAGCATCGTCAAGGCGGTCACCGACATCGCTCAGATGAGCTCGCAGCAGGCCGGCGTGCCGGGCAAGGGGCGCCGTCAGGGCCTGCGCGTCATCGAGGAGCGTGGGGTCATGCCGGTCGCCGACCTCGAGAAGCTGATCGCCAACCTCGAAGCCGAGATGTTCGCGGCGGCCGAGCAGCTCAAGTTCGAATACGCGGCCAAACTGCGCGACGAGATCAAAGAGCTGTCGCGCGAGCTCGGCCGCCGTCAGGCGACCGTCGCGTGACGGCGTCCGGGCGCGCGGCCGCCGCTGCGCCGATCGTCACGGCCGGCCGGCCGTCGACCATCCGACCACCGAAAGGAACAGCTTGAGCGACGCCATCGTCATCACCGGCGCCCGCGAGCACAACCTGAAGGACATCTCGCTGTCGCTGCCGCGCGACCGGTTCATCGTGATCACCGGCCTGTCGGGCTCGGGCAAGTCGTCGCTCGCCTTCGACACGATCTACGCCGAAGGCCAGCGGCGCTACGTCGAGTCGCTGTCGGCGTATGCGCGCCAGTTTCTGGGGCAGATGGACAAGCCCGACATCGACAGCATCGAGGGCCTCTCGCCGGCGATCTCGATCGACCAGAAGACGACGTCGCGCAACCCACGCTCCACCGTGGGCACCGCGACCGAGATCTACGACTACCTGCGGCTGCTCTACGCGCGCATCGGTCACCCGCACTGCCCCAACTGCGGCCGGCCGATCGAGGGGCAGTCGCTCGAGCAGATCATCGACCAGGTGCTCGAGCTCGAGACCGGCGCCCGGTTCAGCGTGAACGCGCCGGTCGTGCGCGGCCGCAAGGGCGAGTACGGCCAGCTCTTCCGCGAACTGCGCGACGACGGCTTCACGCGGGTCGAGGTCGACGGCGAGATGCGCACCCTCGACGACGAGATCGTGCTCGACAAGAAGTACAAGCACGACATCTCGGTGGTCGTCGACCGCCTCGTCATGAAAGATGGCCTGCGCCGCCGCCTGACCGACTCCGTCGAGACGGCGGCGCGCCTGTCCGACGGCCTCATCGAGGTCGTGCTGTCCGACGGCCCCACGCTCACCTTCTCCGAAAAGTTCGCCTGCCTGTCGTGCGGCATCTCCATGCCCGAGATCCAGCCGCGCATCTTCTCGTTCAACAACCCGCACGGCGCCTGCCCGGCCTGCCACGGCCTCGGCTCCACGCAGGAGATCGACCCCGAGCTGGTCGTGCCCGACCACTCGCTGTCGATCAGCCAGGGCGCGATGCTGCCGTTCGGCCTGGCGGCCGGTTGGATGGACGACACCTTCCAGGCCGTGATCGAGCGCTATCACGT
>CAZFJE010000212.1:0-5582 GCA_964519555.1 uncultured Thermoleophilia bacterium | reverse complement strand
TGGCGGCCAGCATGAAGTGCCTCGAGATCCTCGAGCGCGAGAAGGTGCAGGACGCCATCTGGGAGCGCGGCACGCGCTTCCTCGAGCGCCTCGGCGCGCTCGTCGACGCCTCGGGCGTGCCGGTCACCAAGAGCGGCATCCCGCCCATGCCCTTCCTCACCTTCGACCACGTCGACGCCCACTACAAGGAGCGCCGCACCGAGTTCTACACGCAGTGCATCCGGCGCGGCCTGTTCGTGCAGCCCTATCACCATTGGTACCTCTGCTACCGGCACACCGAAGCCGACCTCGACCGGGCCCTCGAGGTCGTCGAGGAGTCGCTCGCCTACGTGGCGGCGTCGCATCCCTGGGAGAGGTAGCCTGTCGCGTAACGTCTGAAGCGAGGGGCGGCCGTCCGGCCGCCCCTCGCGCTCCACGCCAAACGAAGGGGGTCGCAGATGGACAAGCTGATCATCACCGTCGCCGGCGTCGGCGCCGAGACCACCAAGGCGGCGCAGCCCGGTCTGCCGCTGAACGCCGCCGAGATCGGCGCCGACGCGGCGCGCTGCCGCGACGCCGGCGCCAGCATGTACCACCTGCACGTGCGCGACGCGGCCGGGAACCCGACGCAGGCCAAAGAGGTCTTCGCCGCGGCGCTCGACGAGATCCGCCAGCGCACCGACATCATCGTGCAGACCTCGACCGGCGGCGCCATGGGCATGAGTGCCGACGAGCGCCTGCAGCCGCTCGAGCTCGACCCGGAGATGGCCTCGCTGACCACCGGCACCGCCAACTTCGGCGACGACGTCTTCTTCAACGACACCGCCCTCATGAGCGAGTTCTACCAGCGCATGCAGGCCAAGGGCGTGCGCCCCGAGTTCGAGATCTTCGAGGCCGGGCAGATCGACAACGCCCTCAAGCTGGTCAAGAAGTACGGTCCCGCCGGACCGCTGCTGCACTGGGACTTCGTGCTCGGCGTGCCCGGCTCGATGAACGGCGAGCCGCGCAACCTCGCCTTTCTGGTCGACCGCATTCCCGAGGGCTCGACCTGGACGTGCACCGGCATCGGCCGCTGGCACATGGCGGTCACCATGACGGCCCTCGCCCTGGGCGGCAACGTGCGCCTCGGGTTTGAAGACAACATCTTCCTGCACAAGGGCGTGCTCGCCGCCGAGAACGCCGACCTGGTCGGTCGTGTGGCGCGCCTGGCCCGCGAGTGGGACCGCGCCTGCGCCACGCCCGACGAGGCGCGCCAGATCCTGAAGCTCGCGCCGTACGACGCCTGAAGCGGCGGGAGGCGGCGGCCGCAGGCCGCCGCCTCCCGCCGCCCGCTCTTCGCCTGCGACCGCGTGCCTTCGCGGACCGGCCGGCCGCCGTGGCCGCCCCGGCTTTGCCCCTCGCACCCGCCGGCCCCAGGTCTCGTCTGTCGACAGGACGGACAACGAATACGCTTGCGTGCGTCCCCAGAAGCAGCCTTCTTGCCTGAAACAGGGGGTACTATACAGAGGCTGACTTTGCAGTCGTGCGCGGCGGTGGGCCGCGCCGGCAAGGGGGGTCACCCGCTGGGCATCTTCTCCAAGGAACGACCAGGCGATCCGAGCACCGACGGACTCCTTGCGAGCCTCGTGCAGCTCGGTAATCTGTTGCGCTCCAGTCCCGACCTGTCCGGTGTCGTGCGCTCCATCGCCACGGGCGCCGCCCGCACCTTCGGCTTCAACGAAGTCACGGTCTACCTGGGCGCGCCCGGCGACGAGCTGTTGCGCGCCCACGCCGTCGTGGGCCGCGACGAAGCCCGCGATCAGGCGATCCTCGACACCCCGGTGCCGGCGGCCGGTTTCAGCGCCCTCATGCTCGAGCGCTACCAGATCGGCTGCGCCTTCTTCGTCGACCATCGCGAGCACGAGTACTCCGCCGCCGAGCGCGCCTACTTCCCGCCGCCCGCGTCCGGCGAAGCCGTCGAGCGCCCGGCGGGGCAGTGGCAGCCCGGCGACAAGCTCCTCATACCGCTGCGCGACCGGGCCAACCGCATGATCGGCGTGCTCGATCTGGCCGAACCCGCCGACCGCAGCCTGCCCACGCTCGATCTGGCCAAAGAGCTCGAGGTCTTCGCCACCTTCGCCGCCGCCGCCGTCGAGAGCGCGCGCCAGTACGAAGAGCTCGAGCGCACCACCGACCTGCTCGAGCAGCAGCTCAAGGTGCGCCACGAGCTGCTCGACGTCTCGGGGGCGCTGCTGTCGACCCTCGACCACACCGCCGTCTTCGTGCAGATCTCCGACGTGCTCAAGATGCTCGTCGACTACGACACCATCGACATCGCCCTGGTCGACGAGAGCGCCAACGAGCTCGTCACGATCTTCGCGCAAGACAAATGGGCCAACGAGATGCTGCGCTTCCGCCAGCCGCTCGACCAGGGTGTGGGGGGCTGGGTGGTGCGCCACGACGAGCCCCAGCTCGTCAACGACATGACGCACGATCCGCGCGGCGTCCTGGTGCCCGGCACCGACCTCGAGCCGCAGGCGTCGGTGCTCGTGCCGCTGCGCTTTATGGGCGCCGTCATCGGCCTGTTGGCTGTCGACCGCCTGGCGGGCCGCACCTTCGAGCAGCGCGAGCTCGAGATCGTGCAGCTTTTCGCCAACCTCGCCGCCATCGCCATCCGCAACGCGCGCTCCTACAAGGAGATGGAGGTCCAGGCCTCCACCGACGGCCTCACCGCGCTGTTCAACCACCGCCGCTTTCAAGAGGCGTTGGCGCTCGAGGTGGCGCGCGCCGAGCGCTACGACGCCGAGTTCTGCCTGCTCATGATGGATCTCGATCGTTTCAAGGCGGTCAACGACACGGTCGGGCACCAGCGTGGCGACGAGGTGCTGCGAGACGTCGCCGAAGTCCTGCGTGGCTGCTCGCGCGAATCCGACTTCGCCGCGCGCTACGGCGGTGAGGAGTTCGCCATGATCCTGCCGCACGCCGGGCTCGACGAGGCGCGTCAGGTGGCCGAGCGCATCCGCGGGCAGGTCGCCGACCTGTCGGAGAGCGAATCCGCCCTGTCGGTCACGATCTCGGTGGGCGTCGCCTCGTTTCCCCAGCACGCCTCCGACACCGACGGCATCCTGAGGGCGGCCGACGCCGCCCTGCTGCGCGCCAAGAGTCTCGGCCGCAACCGCGTCTATACCTTTGGCGACGGCGAGCCGGTCCTGTCCGTGGTCGGGCAGTCGCCGCTCGCCGGCCTGGGCCGGCGCTTCGCCGTACGGGCCGGCTTCACGCAAAGCGAGGCCGACGCCCTGGCCGGTGCCCTGCAGGCGCTCGAGACGGTCAGCGACGCAGACGCGCGCCGCGACGGCGCCGCCGTGCCGGCCTCCGCCGCCATGCCGGCGGTCGACTTTCTGTTCGACGCCCTGCTGTACGGTACCGAACGCTGGGACGGTTCGGGCTACCCCGAGGGGTTGCGCGGCGAGTCGATCCCGCGCGTGGCGCGCGCCCTGGCCGTGCTGCGCGCCTACGCCCGCGACAGCGCCGACGCCGCCCCGGCGCTGCGCTCCCAGGCGGGCCGCCAGTTCGACCCGCGCATGGTCAACCGCTTTCTGGCCTTCCTGGGCGAAGAGGCGAGCCGCTGGAACCCGCTCGCCGCGGCCGACGCTGCGGGCGGCCGCATCTAGGCTCTGAGGCTCGCCGGCCGGCGTTCGGCCGGGCTCTCGCCGTCGCCCGCAACGCCGACGGCGTCACGAAGGCCGTAATCTGACATAATGGCGTCATGGCCAAGGTCTATCAGATGCCGGCCAAGAAACCGCGGCCGCCGGCAGCCCATCATCGCGGTCCACTCATCGGCATCGCCGTGGCCGTTGTCGCGCTCATCCTCGTGCTGTTCGTCATCTTCCTGTTGGCCTACACCAACTGGCTGTGGTTCGGCGAGGTCGGCTTGCGCGTGGTCTTCTGGCGCCAGATCTGGTCGCGTCTCGTGGTCGGGGTAGCGGCCGGCGCCATCTTCTTCGTCATCTTCTACGCCAACGTCGAGCTCGCCCGGCGCCTGTCGCCGCGCCACCGCGCCTTCGAGGGCATCGACGTGGTCGAGTACGTCAACGAACGCACGGTCCAGGGTCTGCGCCGCGGTGGCTTGGTCCTCTCGGTCGTCATCGCCATCATCGTGGGCGCGAGCGCGTCGGGCCAGTGGCTGCTCTTCCAGCGCGCCCTGAACGGCGTGCCCTTCCACTCGATCGATCCCATCTTCCACCACGACCTCGGCTTCTACGTGTTCACGCTGCCGGCCTGGCAGGCGGTCTACGGCCTCGTCATGGGCGCGCTCATCGCCGGTCTCGTCGCCGCGGTCGTCATTCACGGCGCCCTCGGCGGCCTCGTGCTCACCCAGGAGCGCCCTGCGCCGGCGGGCGGCGGCGAGGCCGAGCGCCCGACTCGCGGACCGTTCGGCCCGGGCGGGCCCTTCGCGCGCCCTGCGGGGCAGCCCTCCATCGGCTTCGTCATCCGGCCGCGCAGCCAGTCCGTCGCCCACCTCTCGGTGCTGCTCGGCAGCATCTTCGCGCTGGCCGGCGTGGGCTACCTGTTCAAGGCCTGGAACCTGCTGTTCTCGAGCGACGGCGTGGTGGCCGGCGCCGGCTACACCGACATCCACGCCGGTCTGCCCGGCATGCGCTTCATGCTGGTGTTCGGCCTGGTGCTGGGCGCGGTGCTCATCGCCAACGGGTTCTGGCGCCGCCGCTGGCGCTGGCCGCTGTACGCGATCGGCGGCTGGGTCGTGGCGCTGATCGTCGTGCGTGTCGTCTTCCCGGCGGTCATGCAGTCGCTCGTCGTGAGCCCGAACCAGCAGGCTAAAGAGGGTCCCTACATCGCCCGCAACATCGCGGCTACGCGCGCCGCCTACAACCTCAACAAGATCAGCCAGACCCAGTACCCGCTGACCGGCGACCTGAGCACCGCCAAGCTCGCCGCCGACCCCGGCACGGTGGGCAACATCAGGCTGTGGGATCAGAACACCCTGCTGAGCAGCTACCACCAGCTGCAGCAGCTGCGCAACTATTACTCGTTCACCACGGTAAGCATCGACAGATACGACGTCAACGGCGTCTACCGCGAGACCATGCTGGCGCCGCGCGAGCTGAACATCGCGGGTCTGCCCTCGCAGAGCTGGGTGAACCAGCACGTGATCTACACGCACGGCTACGGGGCCGTGGTCTCGGCAGTCAACCAGGTCACCTCGGACGGCTCTCCCGACTTCCTGGTGCAGAACGTCCCAACGGTCTCCGATGCCCCCGACCTTGCTATCACCCAGCCGCGCATCTACTACGGCCTCCTGGGCACGACCTACACGCTGGTCGACACCAGGACGGCCGAGTTCGACTACCCCGGCGGCCCCGGTTACCACTACACGGGCAGCGGCGGCATTCCCATCAACTCGTTCCTCAACAAGCTCGCCTTCTCGGTGCGCTTCGGGTCGGTCCGGTTCTTCACGAACACGGCTATCGACAGCCAGAGCCGCATCATCATCCGCAACAACATCGTGACGCGCCTGCACGCGGCCGCGCCGTTCCTGACGCTCGACCAGGACCCCTACATGGTCGTTGCGAACGGCAAGCTCTACTGGATCGCCGACGCCTACA
>CAZFJE010000211.1:0-5583 GCA_964519555.1 uncultured Thermoleophilia bacterium | reverse complement strand
GCTCACAGATCTACCCCGCTGCGGGCACTTTCATGGGAGGCTCTGGTCTACCCGTCGCCTCGTGGTTTCGGGCCGCCGCACTCATCCTCTACGACGAGAGAGACATAGGTCCACGGCGCCTCTCAGAGCATCTGCGAGTGAGCTACAAAACGGCCTTGCGCATGAAGAGGCTGATCGAGGAGGCCAATGCGTCCGGCGGCTCTGACGCGATGCTGCTTGAAGCGCTCGAGCGTAAGATCTCTGTTGGGGACCCGGCCAGACTTCCCTTTCCAGCGCCCGCTGGAAGAGCCGCAAAGGCAAGGGACAACATTCGTGCCGCCGCCTGCCGAGCCTTTGCCGAGGGCGGCCTCGCCGGCACTCGCATCGCCGACATCGCCCGAGAGGCCGGCGTGTCCAGCGCCATCATCCACTACTACTTCAAGTCGAAAGACGAGGTCTTGCTGGCGGCGATCGAATGGTCGGACGATCAGGCACACCGCCGCCTCCAGAGGCTGCTCTTGGATTGCGACGACCACATCGAGCGTCTGCGACGCCTCGTCGACGAAGCAGTGCCCCAGACCGAGACGCTGCGACAGGAGTACCTTCTGTGGCTTGAGGCATGGCCGCGGACGCGTCGCCATCCTGAGGTTTTGGCGTCATGCGTGGCCATGTCCAACCGGTGGTCGGAGTTCGTTACCGCAGTGGTCGAGGGAGGAGTGGAGGCCGGAGCGTTTGTGGCCCAAGCGCCAGTCGAAGAGATCGTATCGAGGATTACGGCAATCGCCGATGGGTTCAGCTATCGCAGCGTGGTCGGCTACGAGATGATGCGCATACATCGCGCCCGCCAGCTGCTGGCCAATTTTGTGGCGGAGCAGCTGGGCGTCCCGCCGCAGGCGCTGGCGCCAAAGCGAAGCACATAGGCTTGTCTCGCGACGCTGTTTCGCGCCATCGTTGTCTCATGCAGGCTTTCAGCGGCGCACAGCAGCACAACGCAGCAAGGTCAGCAACCACCCAGAGGCGCCTTTCGGTCTGCGATTAGGACCTCAGCGCTGGCTGGGCCACCGGCAACCCGGCGCCTGTCACCCTCCGGTGCCCCGCAATTCGAATGCCTACGTTCGTGCGCTCGCGCGGTCCGGCGACAAGAATGCTCCCGCCGATCCACGTAGATGAGCTCCTCGCTGCTCTTGGTCATGACCTGCCCCCACTTGCGCGCTTCGATGACATGACATTCACGTCCCCGGTCGGTGGCAGGCAAGGTTACCTGTCGACACTCACTCTTCAGGGAAGATCGGCCAGCCCTGGTCGGCCACCGACTCGGCCATGATGAGCATGGTCTCGAGCTGCATGACGCCGGGGATCCTGGCGAGGTCGACCCGGATCATCTGCGCGAGGTGCTCGTTGTCGCGCAGGGCCAGCACCATGACCATGTCGAACTGACCGGTCACGTGATAGCAGGCGCGCACCCCGATGACGTCTTTGACGGCCTCTTCGAACTCTCTGATCGCCTGCTCGCTGTGCTCGCGCAGCTTGACCACTGTCAGCGCCTGCACCGTGATGTCGAGTGCCGCGGGTTCGATGATGGCGCGGTAGCCGCGGATGGCGCCGCTCTGTTCGAGGCGCCGCACGCGCCCCAGCATGGCCGACGGCGAAAGGTCGAGCTCGCGCGCCAGCGCGAGGTTGGACTTGCGGCCTTCGCTCTGCAGCGTTACCAGAACCTTGCGGTCTAGCGAATCCACGCGCCTCCTCTTGTTCGCTTGAGCCCGACCCTGGCTTCACCCTACTCCGAACCTCAGCGGCCGCAATGTTGACCTCGGCTCATGGCAAGGCTTGTTGGGAGCGAAGTTCCGCGAAAGACCCGCCACTGGACATCTTGACAGACTAATCTCGACCGCCTATACACAATGGATACGCATTGCGTGCATCAATCAAAATGATACTTTCGCGGAGCTTTGGCGGCCTGTTACGAAATCTTAGTCTGTTTAGGCCACGTACCGTGCGCTATCGAGGGGGAGTCAATGGCCACAGACCAGGTCACACAGACAAGCGACGAACAGATCCTGCAGACCTTCGGATACCGGCAGCAGCTCAGGCGCTCCCTCAAGCCCCTGGCCGTCCTGGGCATCTCGTTCTCATTCATGTCGATCACGACGAGCGTCTACGTCAACTTCGGATTCGGTCTGGGCAAGTTCGGTACGGCCAGCATCTGGTTCTGGCCGCTCGTGCTCCTGGGCCAGCTCTTCGTCGCTTTCGTGATCGCTGAACTGGGCTCCCGCATACCCCTGGCCGGCTACTCCTACCAGTGGGGGTCCCGCCTGGTCAACGCCGGCTATGGCTGGCTCATTGGCATCTTCGTCTTCGTCTACCTGCTGACGTGCGTAGCGACCATCAGCTACGTGTTGGTGGCGCCTTTCATGGGCGTCATCTTCGGCTGGACACTGAGCAATGCCGACCTGCTGCTGATCGCCATCGCGACCGTGGTCGCGCTGACCGCCGTCAACCTCGTCGGCGTCAGACTCTTCGCACGCGTCAACAACGTAGCGGTCTTCTGCGAGATCGTCTCGACGCTGGTGATCGCCCTCATCGTCGCCATCGCCGCGCTGGCCAAGCCGGCCAGCCACACCGTCTCGCTCTTCAACACAAACGGCGTCCACGGCTCGGCCATCTGGGGTGCCGTAGTCGGTGCGATGGTCATGGGCTTCTTCGCACTCACCGGTTTTGAGTCGGCCGCCGACATGTCCGAGGAGAGCGTCGGCGCCCGCCGCGCCATCCCACGCGCCGTCATCTGGTCGCTGGTGGGCACCGGCCTGTTCGGCATGATCGCCCTCATCTGCTTCGCCTCCGCCGTGCCCACCGGTCACATGGCCGCCGTCGCCGGCTCGTACACGCCCGTCTACGACGTGGTCTCCTACTGGCTCGGAAGCACCGGAGCCCGCGTGGCCCTCGCGTTCCCGCTGGTGGCGGTGCTCGGCACCTGCCTGTCTGTGGTCGCCGTGATGGGCCGCCTGATCTTCGCCCTCTCGCGCGACAACATCATCCCCTTCTCAAAGCAGCTGCGCGGCGTCAGCGGCCGCTCGCAGGTGCCGACGGCCGCCCTGGTGGTCGGCTCGCTGCTGGCCATCGCCATGCTCGTCTACGCCTACTTCCAGGTCAGCACCTTCGACGTGCTCGTCGGCGCGACGTCGATCCTGCCCTTCGTCTACTACCTGCTGATCGTGGTCGCCTATGCCTTCAAGCGCCGCGAGCTCGAGGCCTTCCATGTGCCCGGCATGTTCACTCTGGGGAAGTGGTCCAAGGCTGTCTTTGCCATCGCCTTTGTCTGGCTGATCGCCGCGCTGCTCATGCTCACGCTGCAGCCTATATTCCATCAGGCCGACATCGCCGTGCTCGGTACACTGGGCGTGGGGGTCGTGTGGTACGTGGCGGCCCTGCACCGGCGGCTCAAGGCAGGCACAGCCGGCGCGCCCGCGGTAAGCTCGGACACCGAGCTTCCGGCGCCGGAGCCTACCAAGGTAGGTGTTTGACCACATGCATCGCCGATTCGCTAGGGTGGGAACGCAGTGACTTGGACGGTCGATATCATCGAGGTCGGCACGCTGCCCAACACAGCGTTGAGCGCCTACGTCTACGGGGCGCTCGACGAGGTGCTCCTCGACGTTCCCTGCTTCTGCTGGCTGCTGCGCGACGGGCAGCGGTCGCTGCTCGTCGACACCGGTCCCGACCTGGAGCAGTCGGTCGACGTCGGCTACGAGGTCGGGGGCGACCCTCGCGCGAGCCTTCTCGCGACGCTGGAGCGTTGCGCGGTACCCCCGGCCGATATCGACCTGATCATCCACACGCACCTGCACCAGGACCACGTGCAGAACGACGCACTCTTCCCCAACGCGCGCGTGCTCGTGCAGCGCGAGGAGCTGCAGTCGGCGCTCGCCACAGAAGCGTCGTGCGAGCTGCTGTCCGCCGCGACCCGCGAAGCGCTCGCGGCAGGGCCGTACGCCGAGTCACAGGCGGCCGGTGTCTGGTACAGGGGTGTCGCGAGCTTGTGCGAGGCTCTCGGCGACCGCTTGTGCGAGGTGGACGGCCGTCAGGAAGTCCTTCCCGGGATCACGCTGCTGCCGAACGGGGGGCACACGTCCGGCCACCAGAGCGTCCTTGTCGACACCGACGAGGGTCCGGTCTGCCTGTGTGGCGACATCGTCTCGCTGTCGATCAACCGCGACGTCGTCGGCCCCATGACTCCCGACGACGCCGCGACCCGTGCCTTCCTCGGGCGGCTCCGCTCAGAGGACTGGGAACCGATCCCCGCTCACGAACCGGCCATGCGCGGCCACCGCTGGTTCGTAGAGTCGTGGACGCATAGCGGGGAGGGTGCTGCCACTAACGCTCGCGGCGGAAGCTTATCGACATAGTGGCCATGACACCTACCATTCGTTGGCCGAACCGTCTATACTGACTCTGGCCCTTCAATGGCACGACCCCTGACCGCAGACGAGCCCCGTCCCCCCCGGCGGGGCTCGTCACATTACCGGTGCCGTGGCAGCCGGGCGACACCTCGAGTAGCATGCAGGAGAGGGGGTAGCCACGGGAAGTCGGGTGGTTGGATCCTCGAATTTCCCGCAGCGACCTAGAACATCCAGGAGGCCTACGCCGCTCGCTCGTTCGCGTGTGGCCGAGGGCAAGCGTTACCTGGCTGAGGAGCCACAGATGACCCTGACCGATCTGCCCAGAATCGTCGACACGACAGACACGGGCGACCTGTCACTCGACGAGCTCGAGGAGTTGTTCGGTGCGGGCCGTGAGCGAGGCTGTCTGGCCGCCCCCCAGGCCGCCCGGCTCCGTGATGTCGACCTCGGCTCCGACCAGCTCGAAGCGCTGTTCACTTCTCTCGGTGGCCAACTGCAGGAAGAATTCGATGCTCGAGCCGCGGAGGACGAAGTTGGACAGGGGGCCGCCGAGCTCGACATATCGACCGACGCATCGGATCTCGACCCACTTCGCACCTACCTCAGGGAGATCGGCAGGGCGCCGTTGCTCAGCGCCGGCGCAGAGGCCGCTCTGGCGCGGCGCATTGAGGACGGCGACATGGCGGCCAAGCGCCGCATGATCGAAGCCAACCTGCGCCTGGTCGTCTCGATCGCCAAGCGCTATTGCGGTCGCGGCCTCCCCCTGCTCGACTTGATCCAAGAAGGCAACCTTGGCCTCATCCGCGCAGTCGAGAAGTTCGACTACCGCCGCGGCTTCAAGTTCTCGACCTACGCCACCTGGAGCATCCGCCAAGCCGTCACTAAGGCCATCGCAGACCAGGCCCGCACGATCCGCATCCCCGTGCAAGTCATCGAACGCATGAACGCGCTACGGCGCCTGCAAGCCGCACTTCGTCTCGAGCTGGGTCGAGAAGCCACCGCCGAAGAGATCGCGACCCGGATGGACACCACGGCACACAAGGTGCGCGAGACCCTCAGTATCAACCAGGACCCGATCAGCCTCGAGACGTCGATCGGCGAGAGCGGCGCCCAGCTCGGCGACACCGTCAAAGACGACGACGCCGCAGAGCCTTTCGCGTTGGTCGGCCGAACCATGCGAGGCAGGGAGCTCGAGCGTGTCCTTTCG
>CAZFJE010000210.1:0-5589 GCA_964519555.1 uncultured Thermoleophilia bacterium | reverse complement strand
GGCGGATGATCGACAGGGTGCCGGGCTCGCTGGCCGCGGCGCCCACGCCCATGATCACCCGGGCCGCCACCAGCATGCCCACGGAGGGGGCGAGCGCCCCGAACAGCGAGCCGCCGATGAACACGCCGAGTCCGCCGAGCATCACGCGCTTGCGCCCCAGACGGTCGCCCAGCATGCCCATGCCCAGCATGAGGCTGGCGAAGGTCAGGGCGTAGCCGTTCACGACCCACTGCAGCTGCGCGACGCCCGCGTGCAGGTTCGACTGCACGTCGGCCAGCGCGACGCTGACGATGGTCGTGTCGAGGAACGTCAGGAACAGGACCGCGGTCAGGGTCGCAAGGGCGGGGCGGCGGCCGCGGCTTTCGGCCGCCGCCCCGACGTCGACCTCGAGCTTCGGACGTGGCATCGGCTGCGCCATGGGCGCCCGCTCTTATCGCCTTACGGTGTCGACGACGCCGACGGCGTCGCCTGCCCCTGCTCGAGCTTCAGCAGCGCCTGGAAGCTCGGCGCGGAGACCTTCCACACGCCGCCCTGCAGCACGGCCTGTCCCGTCTGGCCGGGTAGCGCGACCTGGCCGCCCTCGACGATCGAGTACTTCACGGTGGCCGTGGTCGGTGAGGTGATGGTCACCGAGCTCACCTTGGCCTGCGTGCTCTTGGCGAGCGGCGAGCTTGCCTGCGCGCTGATCACGGTCGCGAACTGCTGTCCGTTCTGCAACAGGGTGATCTTGGCCGCGGCCGGTGTCGCGCCGTTGAAGAACTTGACCCAGGAGCTCGTGACTGCCGCCGCCGTCGAACTGATCGAGGCGCTCACCGATGGGCTCGGTGTCGTGGCGGCCGGCGACTTGCTGCCGCAGGCGGCAAGCACCACCGGCAGCGCCACCAGGCATGCCGTCAGCACGACACGGCCGGTCCATCCACCTGTTGTGATCCTCCGCATGGGATCGAACCTCCTGACGATGTACCGTCGAGCGGCCGCGCACGGCCGCCTCGCTGCTTTGCTTTGCCCATCGGTCGGCTGTGCCTACACCGATGGACCGGAAGGAGCCTTGCGCTTGCGCTCCACGGCAGCGGCGGTACTCTACGGCCATGCAATGTAGTCGCCCGGTCTCGCCTGTGAGCGAGCGGAAGGAGTGTCCACGTGTCGATCAGGCTTGATGGCAGCTCGCTGACAATCGAGAAACTGGTGCGCATCGCTCGCGATCGCGAGGCGGTCGAGCTCGACCCGCAGGCCCTGGAACGCATTCGTGTGTGCCGCGTCATGATCGAAGAGAAGATCGCCGCGCACGAGACGATGTATGGCACCAACACCGGCATCGGCGAGTTCTCCGAGATGGTGCTCACCGACGAGCAGGTCGGTCTGTTCCAGCGCGCCCTGGTCTACAACCACGCCGCCGGCATCGGCGAGCCCGCGCCGCAAGAGGTCGTGCGCGGCGCCATGGCCGGCCGCATCAACGTGCACGCCCACGGCAACTCCGGCATCCGCCCCGAGATCACCCAGACCCTGGTGGCCATGCTCAACTCAGGCGTCACGCCGGTCGTCTGCCAGAAGGGCTCGGTGGGCGCCTGCGGCGACCTCGCCCCGATGGCCCAGCTCGCCCTGTCGCTCATGGGCGAGGGCGAGTCGTTCTACCAGGGCGAGCGCATCGCGACCAAGGTCGCCCTGGAGCGCGCCGGCATCTCCATTCCCGGCCTGCAGGCCCGCGACGGCCTGGGCACCATCAACGGCGCCAACGTGCTCACCGCCATGAGCGCCCTGCTGCTCTACGACGCCGACGCCTGGCTGCGCCAGGCCGAGATCGCCTGCTCCATGTCGCTCGAGGCCCTGCTGGCCAACCTCAAGCCCTACGACACCCGCCTGCACGAGCTGCGCGGCTTCCCCGGCGCGGTGCGTGCCGCGGCGGCGATCAGAGCCTGCATCGCCGGCTCCGATCTGGCGACCGGCAAGATCAAGACCAAGGTGCAGGACGCCTACTCCATGCGCTCCTCGCCGCAGGTGATCGGCGCCGCTCACGACGCCGTCGCCTGGGCTCGCACGCAGGTCGAGATCGAGCTGAACGGCGTCGGCGACAACCCCATCTGGCTGCCCGACGAGAAGCTCACCCTCACCGGCGCGAACTTCCAGGGCACGCCGGTCTCGCTGCCCATGGAGATGATCGGTCAGGCGATCACCATGGTGAGCGTGCTCTCCGAGCGCCGCCTCAACCGCCTCGAGAACCCCGCCCTCTCCCAGGGCCTGCCCGACTTCCTCACGCCCGAGCCGGGCTTCTACTCGGGCCTCATGCTGAGTCAGTACACCGCCGACACGCTCATCACCGAGCAGCGCATCCTGTCGGCGCCGGCCTCGATCATGTCGATCCCCGCGGCGGCCGACCAGGAAGACTTCGTCTCGATGGGCATGAACACCGCCCTCAAGAACCGCCAGATCCTCGAGAACGCCCAAGCCGTGCTGGGCATCGAGTTCATGGCCGCCGCCCAGGCGCTCGACTTTCGCGAGTTCTCGCCCGGCGTGGGCGTGCGCGTCGCCCGCGACGTCGTGCGGCGCCACGTCGCCCACCTGGCCGAAGACCGGCCGCTCTACCCCGACCACGACGCCATGGCCGCGCTGGTCGCTTCGGGCGAGATCCTCGAGGCCGTCGAAGCCGCCGTGGGGTCGCTGGGCTAGGCACGCCGCGGACCGCCGGCGGGCTTGTCGCCGGCCGGCGGTCCGCAGGCCGGCTGCCGGCCGGCCGGGGGAAAGGGGGAGAGATATCGCTTGCGCGGGTGAGCCACGCCTCGTGAGAAACGTTTGGCGAGAGGCTTCGCGGATGTATCTTGTGCTATCCGATGGAGGCGCCGCTCGGCGCCGCCGAAAGGGGGGTGGGCGATGACCGTTCCACTTCAACGGGCGCCGCGCGACTTGCGCCGACGCCTCACCCTGTGGTCGATCGCGACCCTGTTCGTGATCGCCATGGTGGCCCTGCTGGCCGCGTGCGGCAGCAGCAGCAACAACAGCAGTAGCACTACCAGTCCGTCGAGCAGTCCGAGCGCCGCGCCGTCGACGGCCGCGACCTGGACGCCCGCCGACCTCGCGGCGGTCTCGACCGACGCATCTCTCAAGGCCATGCTGCCGAGCTCGATCACGACCTCGAACAACCTGCGCGTGGCCAGCGACATCCCCTACCCGCCGTGGGAGTACTACGTCAGCGCCACCAGCAAGCAGGCGACCGGCTTCGACTACGACCTGTCGCAGGCACTCGGCAAGAAGATCGGCATTCCCACGTCGTTCAGCGAGACGCCGTTCGACAGCATCATCCTGGCCATCAAGGGCGGCCGCCGCGACATGGTGATGTCGGACATGTACGACAACGCCCAGCGCGAAGCGCAAGGCATCACCTTCGTCGACTACGCCTACGACGGCACGTCGATCATCGTGATGAAGGGGAACCCCAAGGGCGTCACCAACCTCGATAGCCTGGCCGGGCAGACTGTCGCCACCGAGAGCGGCACGACCCAGCAGGCGTTCCTGTAGACGCTGAACAAGCAGTTCACGGCGGCCGGCAAGAAGGCCATCAACGTCCTGGCCCTGCCCAACCAGCCCGCTGCGCTGCTGGCCGTCACCAGCGGTCGCGCCGTGGGCGATCTCACCGACCACTCGACCGCCGAGTACATCGCCAAGACGACAAACAACGGCAACAGCTTCGAGGTCGTCGCCGACCCGGCGGCGCCCAACGGCTACGATCCGCAGATCGTCGGGGTCGGCATCGCCAAGAGCAACACTGCGCTCATCAATACGGTGCAGAAGGCGCTGCAGGACCTGATCACCGAAGGCACCTACCAGAAGATCGTCGCGTCGTACGGTCTGCTGCCTGTGAGCTCGGCCCAGATCAACCAGGGCTCAAAGCCGCTGCCTTCGACCAGCGCGACTCCCTGACCTCAGGCGCGTGATGACGACTTCGAACCAGGGCCTCTCGACCGGGGCCGGTCCGCCGGCCCCGGTCGACACGCGCCCCGAGGCCATCAAGGCCAAGCCTGTCCGTCACTGGGGCCGCTGGATCAGCGCCGTGATCGTGATCTACCTCGTGATCGCGCTGCTCTATTCGTTCATCAAGAGCCCCAACGTCGACTGGGCCACGGTCGGCAACTTCCTGTTCAAGCCGCTCGTGCTGCGGGGCGTGGTGGCGACCGTCGAACTGACCGTCGTCGCCATGGTGGTCGGAGCCGTCGGGGGCACGATCCTGGCGGTCATGCGGCTGTCCGACAACCCGGTCCTGTCGACCATCTCATGGGTCTATATCTGGTTCTTCCGCGGCACCCCTGTCTACGTGCAGATCATCCTCTGGGGCAACATCGGGGTGCTCTACCAGAGGTTCTACGCCGGTCTGCCGCTCACCGGCCTCTCGCTGGGCTCGACCGGCAGCGGCGCGCTCGTCAACCACCTCTTCGTGGTCGCCATCCTCGCTCTGGGCTTGAACGAGGCGGCCTACGCCGCCGAACTGGTGCGGGCCGGCATCATCTCGGTCGATGCCGGCCAGAGCGAGGCCGCCCTGTCACTGGGCATGGCGCCCACGCTCACCATGCGTCGCATCGTGTTGCCGCAGGCCATGCGCGTGATCATCCCGACCATGGGCAACGAGACCATCAGCATGCTCAAGACCACGTCGCTGCTCGCTGTGCTGGGCGGCGGCGTCGAGCTGTTCGGCCGCCTGCAGATCGTCTACGCGCAGACCTTCCAGATCGTGCCGCTGCTGGTCGTGGCCTCGATGTGGTACCTGTTCCTCACTACCATCCTGACCATCGGCCAGCACTATCTCGAAGCCTACTTCGGCAGAGGTTTCGGCGCCGCCGAGGCCGAGGCTGCCGAAAAGCGGGCTGAGCGAAGGGCGGCGAGGGCTCATGGTTGACGATCTCACCGCGGCCATCGACACCACTGCGTTGGGCGCGGGGCCAATGGTCAAGGCCGAGCAGGTGTGGAAGAGCTTCGGTCGGCTCGACGTGCTCAAGGGCATCGACTTCCAGGTCATGCCACAGGAGACCTACGTGCTGCTCGGGCCGTCGGGCGGCGGCAAGTCCACGCTGCTGCGCTGCATCAACCACCTCGAGAAGATCAACGCCGGGCGCCTCTGGGTGGCCGGCGAGCTCATGGGCTATCGCGAGAAGGGCGCCGTCCTGCACGAGATGAAAGCGCGCGACGTCTCCGCCCAGCGCTCGCGCATCGGCATGGTCTTTCAGCGCTTCAACCTGTTCCCGCACATGACCGCCATCCAGAACGTGATGGAGGCTCCCATCCGGGTGCAGCACGTGCCACACAAGCAGGCCGACAAAGAGGCCGAAGACCTGCTGCGCCTGGTCGGCCTGGGCGAGAAGCTGGACACCTACCCGGCGCAGCTTTCGGGCGGTCAGCAGCAGCGCGTGGCGATCGCCCGGGCGTTGGCCATGCACCCCAAGCTCATGCTCTTCGACGAGCCCACCAGCGCGCTCGACCCCGAGCTCGTAGGCGAGGTCCTCGACGTCATGAAGCGCCTCGCGCGCGAGGGCATGACGATGATCGTCGTGACCCACGAGATCGGCTTCGCCAAAGAGGTCGCCGACGGCGTGGCGCTCATGGACG
>CAZFJE010000209.1:0-5592 GCA_964519555.1 uncultured Thermoleophilia bacterium | reverse complement strand
TGTCGTCGTCGTCTCGGCGCGGTGTGGCGACGGGTGTGGAGCATCGTCTGCCGCCTTGCTCGGCGCGGTGTCGTGCCGAGTGTCGTGCCGAGTGTCGCCCTGTCTCGTGGTGGTGTCGTGGTGGTGTCGTGACCAGACTCGAAACGCAGACTTCGCAGACTTTTGAGGGATGTTTGCTGAAACCCCAGCTCGATTTTTTCTCGTAGGGACTTCTGGCAAAGTGCCTCGCGAAGTCTGCGAAGTCCGCGAAAGTGGTCATGACGACGGGCTCCTGAAGTCGATTCCGGACCAGCCGTCGACTCCGCGGCCGTTCTCCGTAGCCATCTGGTCGACAACGCCTGAGACGGCTCGCACCCTCGCGGTGAACTGCCTGGCGCCGATGGGCCGTCGCGCGTTGCCCTCCTTGCACCAGTTCGTGTAGGCGGCGCGCAACCGTGAGCGCGAGCACCACAGAGGCTCGTCGAACACGCAGACGTCATCGAAAAAGTCTGCCAGTGGGTTCATTGAGCGGCGCAAGGCATCCTTTGCCTGGTCCACCGTCGTCGCCTTACCGAGACCTTTCTTGGCTCCACCCCCCTGCTGCCAGGCCAGGCAGCCCTCGACCAGCCAGGCAAGGATCGCGGGCCCGGAGACGCTCAGGTCGAGCAGCTTCGGTTTGATGGCCGTGTCGATGTGCTCGGGGCGGTGGGTGAAGGGCCAGCTGAGCGCCCGTCGCCACACGGCGGCGTCGTCGTCGCTCATGTGCGGCATCTCATTGGTATGGAAGACGACCTTGGCGACCGGCTGGAGGTCGCGTTCGCGCTGGTAGATGCCGCGCTCTGGCCAGCCCTCGCCCGAGACGAATCTCTTGAGCATGGCCTCGTCTAAGTGCCTGCGCTTGTCAGCCTCGGGGATCAGGGCAAGCCGCACCCCCGCCAGGCGCAGCAGGTCGTCGCGCGTGCCGCCGACACGGTCCTTGGTGCAGAAGGTCTCGGGCTGAACATCGGCGGCATAGTCGCCCATCACCTTGCGGACTGGGCCCAGGACCGTGCTCTTGGTGGTCTCGGTGCCGCCGATCGCAACGGCGAAGAGCTCAGCCGTGACCTCCGCTGTCAGACAGTAGCCGAGGAAACGCTGGACGTGCCGCAAATAGTCATCGTCGTGGCCGGTCGCCTCGCTGAGCACGCGCTCCCACAGCTCTGATGTCGCCGCCGGGTCGTAGGGCACGGGCGCCAGCTTGCTGATCAGGTTGGCGGGGTCGTGCGCGCGCAGCTCGCCGCTGCGCAAGTCGATCGTGCCGTTCAGGCAGTTCAGCAGCCAGCCGTCGCGATTGAGGTCGCTCGGACGGATGGCCACGCGGCGGTCGCTGCGGGCCAGCTCGACGGCGGCGCGCCGCCTGGCGACGGCTTCGGACCTCGCCGCCCACTTGGCGAGCTTATCGCGCATCTCGGCGTCGCTTGCCTTGGCGGCCTCGTAGTAGATGCCGCGCAGGGCCTCGCCAGTGAGGTCCTCGATGAGCAACGTGGTGTCCTGCGCCCAGCGCAGCCCGTCGTAGACATACCAGGCGCTATCGGATGCGCAGTAGCGCACGCGCTCGCCGCAGTAGTCGATGAGGCGCAAAGCGTTGCCTGAATCTGTACGGTGATGAGCGAGGAAGAGCACGTCTTCGGTCTTCTCGTCATCGGGTGCGCAATCTTCTGCTGAGGGATCGTCTTCTGGAGCTTCGTCCCCCTCGGGTGCGCAACTCTGCGCAGCCACATCGTTGCGAACGGTGCCTTCACTCACCACAAGCACGTCGCCGATCTCGCGCTGCGACGCTCTATAGCCGGTGCCGGCGTTGGACTCGATCGCGAAGGTGATGCTGCGCTCGCGGTAGTCGGCGCGATCCCACTTCTCACGGTAGAGCCCGGAGCTGCGAAAGACGCGCTCCATCTGGACGGCGTCGTTATTGGTCCACCAGGCGAGGTGTGCCAACAGCGCCTGGTCGGCTGAAGAATGGTCGTCGCCATAGGCAGAGGTGTCGCCGCCGTAGAGCGCCGCGACGTTGTGGCCGTTCTTTGCGGCGAGCATCTTTGCGACGAGCGCACGGTCGTCGATGCGCTCGGTCGGTCGCACCTGCGCCGCTGGCCGAGCCACCTTCGGTGGCCACAGCGATCCGCACAGTGCGTTGAGGGACGTCTGGCAGTTGCTTATCTCGCGCACCTCGCCGAGCGCCTGACCCGTGATCGTGAGGAAGTGGCGTTCCTCGTAGACCTCAATCTCGATTCCGTCGAGCGCCTTCTTGCAGCGGGCGCCGTCCGGCTTGCGACCACGCATGACGAGGCGCAGACCGGTGCCCGATGGGCTCGCCTCGGTGTAGGTGGGGAAATGGTCGACGATGGCCTTGGCAGCGGGCTCCATCGCGCCGGTCTCGGCATCGCGGCAGTGGTCCAGGTCGAGGAACACGTAGGGGTCATCGGCAGCAGGCTCGTACCCGACGCCGGCGTAGCCGCGCCGCTCCACGGCGGCCAGGGCGTTGTCGTAGCTGCCCCACGTTGCCGGATCGTTGGCCTTGGCTCGCGCTCCGCTGAGGGGGTCGATCGGCACCTTCGTGCGCTTGCCGGCGCGGGTTTCGTAACGCCACGCGACCCACTGCGGTCGCTTGCGAAGCTCGGCAGGGATGTGCTCGAGAGGCGTGGCGGCACGTGTCGACCGGTCGACACCTGAGAGCCCGTCGGCAGAGGCGCCGACCTTTGTCAGCAGCGCGGCGTGCCGAGCCGCCTGCATCTCGTCGGGCGTCATGAAGTTGTTGCCAGGCATGTCGGCTAGCAGCTTCGGATCGGGCATCGGCGCGTCAGCCGATCTTGATCTTGGCCGCGGTTCGTCACCATCGGGCGGCCTGATGGACGCGCACCTACGCGGGTGGAGTCACGAGCGAGGGCGATCGTCGCACCCCTCGGGTCGCCGGCCGACGTCGCGACTGCACCGGGCGAGGGAGCCGTGCGTCGGCCGGCGGCCGAAGGCGTGGAGCTGCTGTTGCCCGGTGCCATCGCGTCTATCTCAGGAAGCGCGGGCCGAACATCATGTCAGTCTTCCGGGGTGGCGAAAACGCCAGGTGAACACCGCGTAAGTGAGCACGCTCACACTTTGCCTTCCAGGAACGAGACGAGTCCCGCAAGATCGCGAATGCCGGCACCACGGCAAAATCTCCCCAGGCTCTCAGGGTCACGGATGCCAAGGGCATGAAGGCGGGGAGCGAGACGCGAGTACAGCACGCGACGTCCAATGATCTCATAGGCCCCCTCGAGCTCGCCGCGCTGACGGGCGAGGGCGAGACCGCCGGGCGACAGGCCCCAGTCGGGCGCTGCTCGGTCCTCGTCGTAGAAGAATGCCGAATCTGGACTCACTGTGTTCTCGACTCGACTTCGAGGATCGTGCCGACTTCGCTCAGCAGGTCGGCGGGCTCACCATGCCAGGCAAGCACCTCCGCCAGTCGTCGTAGCTCGACGCTGCCGGATGGTGGCGTAGCGCGACCGCGCTCGAACTGCGAGATGCGCGAGCGATTGACCGCCGCCTGACCGCCAAGCTGCCCTTGAAGAAGGCTGCGCCGGCGACGCAGGAACTCCAGCACCGTCACTGTGTTTGTCCTTGACGTGACATCATGATGTGATTATGGTCTATGACAACATCATGGACGAACTATTGTCAGAGGCCGATCATTTCTGGTCAGCGCTAGAGGAGCTTGCCGGCCCAATCAGCGCCGAGCGACGCGACGCACTCTCGCGGCTACGCCTGCTGCGTGATGTACAGAGCGCGCACCTCGGAGGTGACGAGCGCGCCAAGGAGAAGGCGCTGACTTTGGCGCAGCAGCTGCTCCAGGCGTTTGAGGCCGGGGCCCAAACGAACTTCGAGGAGCGGCTTGCCCACAGCCACCCACTTGAGCCGCCGAAGTGGTGGCGAGACCACTATCGTGCCTTCTTCGCACGCTTCCGGCCCTTGCAAGAGGAAGCTCTAAAGCAGTTCGGGGTTGCCGAGCCGATTCCACCGGAGCTTGTGCCGCTACACGTCGAACGGCTCAGCCGCACGATGGTCAAGGCCGGCACGAGCACAACTCTCGTCTACCCGGCTGGACTCCCGATGTGGGTCGATCACTTCACCAACGAAAACGCCCGAAGCATCACGGTCTACACAGGCATCTCAGCTGCCGACCGCGCGCTTCTCCAAACCACGGCCTCAGCCGGTGAGGATCCCCGGGAAGCGGCCGCTGACCTTGACGAACTCGACCTTGATTACCGCGCCGGAAGCCCGCTCTATCGCGTGACACGCCTAGAGGAGCTCATGTGCGAGCGGCTGCACGACACTGCGTTCGGGATCGAAGGGTGGGAGGCGGTCCTCTATCTCCTGTGCGATATCTTGCCGGAGGTGCCCTGGATCGAAATCGGCGATGTCCTTGCCGATTTCGGTCCTAGGACTTACATCGAAGTCCCCTCCCTCGAGATCTCCGCAAGAGAAGTAGCCAGCGCCTACGCCGAGTATGTTAGGGAGATGGTGCCGGGCGCTCTCCCGCGAACCTCCCCCAAGAGCGCGTGGCCGAGCCAGCTCGTCGCTTTCGTGCTCGAGTACCGGCACACACACGGCGCGCGCCCGACCTGGGCAGAGATACACGAGGCCTGGCTGGCGGTGCACCCCGGCGTCTATGGCAGCCTGCAGAGCTTCCGCAACACGTTCAATCGCGTGGTGAAGCGCTACCCCGATCCAGGGGAGCTGCCGGGTGACCGCGACAGAAGCGCCCAGACTCGCAGTCCTCGACGACAAACCTGAAGCAGTGAGGCGCGGCCGGCAACACCGCAGCAACGCAAGGACGTCCAGGCGTTCTCCCCATGCACCTCACCCTTGACTGTCGGACGTCCCCGAGCCGTCCTAGAGGTTCCAGACGCAACCCAAAAGCAAGGAGGGGAAACGTGACCGCCAAGAACGATTCCGGTCGCATGCGGGGCGGCATCCGCCGACCGCGGGGACCACACGGCACTTGGAGCTTCGTGATCAACCTCGGCCCCCGGCCCTCCCAGCGCTGTGATCAGTGCGGACACCGCGAGTGGCTCAGGCGGGTGCGCCTGACGGCCTGCCCGAAGTGCGGCGGCTCGCTGCGCGACACCACCGAACGCCGTCAGCAGGTGAGCGGTGGCTTCCCCACCAAGATAGCCGCCCTCAAAGCCCGCACCGAGGCTCTCCACGACCTCGGTCTGGGGGTCCCCGTGGTGCACGAGAACATCACCGTCGGTAAGTGGCTCACCGAGGAGTGGTTGCCATCGCTCGAGCTGAGCGGACTGCGGGCCACTACCTTGGATGGTTACCGCCGCAGTGTGCGGCTTCACCTCGCGGTCGGCGCCTTCGGGCGCATCCCGCTGCAGCGCCTCAGTCGCGAGCACATCATCGCCCACCACATCTGGCTGCGTGACCAGGGCGCGCGGGGCAACAGCGCGCGGCCACTGGCCGCCAACACCATGGTGCACATTCACGCGACGTTGCATCGGGCGCTGCGCGACGCCGTGCGCGTGAACCTGCTGGCCCGCAACCCCGCCTCGGACATCGAGCTGCCCAAGGCCGGCAACGAGGCGCGAGGCGCCAAGGTCA
>CAZFJE010000208.1:0-5658 GCA_964519555.1 uncultured Thermoleophilia bacterium | reverse complement strand
TCGACCATCGCTACTACAACAACACCGCCGTGACCGACTACGCCTCGATCGACATACAGCCCGGCTACCAGCTTCTCAACGGCGCCAATACCCTTTCCTGGGTGCGCTACCGCCACGACCAGAACGGCGACTTCACGCGCATCGTGCGCCAGCAGATCTTCCTGCGCGAGATGAAACGCGAGATCGCCGGTTCGGCGCGGATCTCGAGCCTGCCGCGCTTTCTGTCGGTGATGGACATCATCTCGCACAACATGGTCTCCGACATCTCGAGCCTTTCCAAGCTCTACGACCTGCTCACCCTGGCCCTGCAGCTCAACACCACCCATATCTACCAGACCCACATCGCAGGCTCGACGCCGACCATCAACGGCGTCGACTACGTCACCGCCACGCAGCAGCAGGTGGCCACCGCCGTCCATCAGTTCCTCTATCCCAAGCAGGCCCCGGCCCAGCCGGTCGCCAAGCCGGCGGTCTCGCAGCTGCCGGCCGCCAAGGTCAACGTCACCGTGCTCAACGGCTCCGGCCAGTCCGGCGTGGCCGGTGTCGCCGCAGCGCAGCTGAAAGCTCGCGGTTACCTCGCACGCGACGGGGGCAACGCGGCCAAGTTCACCTACGCGACCACGACGATCGCCGCCGATCCCGCCTCACAGAACGTGGCAGCCCGGCTCGCCGTCCTGCTGGCTCCGGCGCGCCTCGCGCCAAGCACAGCAGGTTCGGGAACCATCACTGTGACGTTGGGTTCGTCGTTTAGCGGACATCTCGCGGCGACCTCCACGAGCCGCTCCACTCGACCTGCGAGCACCGCTGTCCAGGCCACGCCCTACGACTCGACCCAGTGGCGCGTCCTGCAAAGCGAGACCTCGCTGCCGCTCTATGCGCCGAGCAGCTGGTCGGCGAACCTGGGCTACGACCAGTTCCGCGCCTACTCCTTACGCACGCCCTCGGGACTCGCCAAGGCCGCCGTCGCGGTCGGCACCACGCCGCAGGGCGGCTACTGGGACATTCAAGCCGTGGCCTGGACCGACCCGCCGATCCTCGCCAGCCCCAATGACATACGCACGATCGCCGGGCGCAGCTACTCGCTCTACTACGACGACGCCCAGCTGCACATGGTCGCCTGGCAAGTCGGTAGCGTGGCCTACTGGGTCTCAAACACTCTCGACGACGAGCTTTCGAACAGCCAGATGCTCAGTCTGGCCACGTCGTGCGTGCGGGTGCGATAGAGTCCCCCCTGAACTGCGCCCGCGGGCGTGCTAACGGTAGAGGTCGAGGCACTGCTCCTCAAGCACGCCAGGGATGATCTCGAGCAGTGTGGGCGAATGCGCGGCAATCTCTGCGACGTCGACCGTGATCCGCCTCTTCCCGAGGCGCGCAGTCGTGGCGATCGATGCGCCGTAGACAACGGTCGTGAGGTTGGCCCATACGGCCAGCGATGAACACATCGGGCAGGGCTCGCATGTCGAAAGCAACACTGCCCCACACAGGTCACTGCCGCCGCCGACTCTCACTGCCTCGCGGATGGCGTTGACCTCGGCGTGCAAGGACGGATCGCCTTCGGTGCCGGCCGTATCGTGTGCCCGGGCCAGCATCGTCGTGCCACGCACGACCACGGCGCCGTAGCCCTTGTTGCCCTCGGCGAGGGAACGTCGTGCCTCCTCGATGGCAACCGACATGAGGGCCTCGAGATCGATCCGCACGATGGCCTCGGCGCAGTAAGGCTCGTGAGGGCGCAGGTGGCCGTAGTCGCGCACGAAACGCAGGCGAGGATCAAGGAGCGAAAGGAAACTCTGGATGGGCTTGTCCGAGACCTGGGAGCAGACGATCCTGGTGTCCAGTCCGAGTGACTCGCACGCCGCCAGCGTCGGACAGGGATCGTGCGACTCCCAGGAGATTGCATCCGGCCCTTCGTCGCGCACCACCAGCTTTCGGCGGTCGAGCCTCATGCAGTCGAAGAACAGTGTCTCGAAGGCTCGGCGCGGGCTGATGTCGCCACTCTGGCCGTTGCGCTGCAGCCAAGCCACTCGTTTGGCCTTGGTCTCGCGCTCTATCTCCGTGAAGGGCCGGGAGACGAGGCGCTCTTTCTCGGCCTCCACTGCTTCTTCGAAAGAGACGTCCATCGAGGCAGCATAGCAGCCGAGCCGGCCGGGGTACCCGTCGCTCGGCCGGCCACGGCCCGTGGTCACGGCCCGTCGTGGCGGCCCGTGCCCCCTCCCGCCCGTCGAGCTGAAGCACCGGGGGGCCTCCGCTCCATGCGGAGGTCCCCCCGGTTTGAAGCGTGTGGACGCGTCGGTCCAGCCCGACGCGTCGACACGTCAGGTGCGCTGAGTCTCTTTGCGGACCGTGCGGGCTGCCAATGCCCAGTAGACGACGCCGCCGACGATCATGCCGATCAGCCAGCTGAAGTCGGAGCCGGACGTGCGATTCGAGATCGGCCCCACATAGGAAGGCACGAAGTACTTGGCGTAGATCCACATCATGGCGGCTGCCATGCCGAGCAGTTGCGCGACCACGGCTGGCCAGTGGACTCCGCCGTGACGCCAATAAAGGCCGCCGCGCTCGGCTGTGAGCGAGAGTGGATCGTATCGTCCGCGCCGCAGAACGTAGTCGACCATCACGATGGCAAACCACGGCGCCAGCCAGACCACGATATAGAGCAGGAAGCCGGTCAGGTCTGTATAGAAGTTGCCCTTGAAGATGACGAGGGCGGTGATGATGCCTACGACTACGGTGTCGATGACCACCGCCTGCCAGCGACGCACGGCAAGGCCCAGAGCCTGCAGGGTCACGCCCGAGGAGTACAGGTCGATCGTGTTGATGGCAAAGAGCTGCGGCAGGGCGAGCACCATATAGGGCCAGAAGAACCAGGCCGCAAACGCGGCGGGGACACCGGTTACGCCGGTGGTCTTGGGGCTGATGGCAAAAGCAGCCGCACCAAGCAGTTCGAGCAGCAACGAGGGGATGGCGGGGCCGAGTGTGGCCGCCCAGAAGGTCTTGGCCTTCGGGGTGGAACGCGCCAGGTAGCGCGAGTAGTCGTTGCCGTTTTCGGACCAGCCCAGCCCGCCCACCGAGAGGATGACGACGAGCGCGGTCGTCCAGACGGCCCACGAGGCGCTCTGGTGCAGGTGGCTCAGGTGGACGTGGGGCACGATGAGTACGGCCATCACCGCAAAGACGGCGATGAACACAAACGACAGCAAGCGCAGCACTTTCGTTATGGTGGCGTGACCGAGGAACGGCATGAGGAACTGGATGCCGACCGCGCCCACTATGAAGAGTATCTTGAGCCCGGTGCCGGACGTCAGCCCGCCCCGCAGGAACATCGCTTCGAGCAGGAGCACGATGATGACGATGCCCTCGATCTCGAAGCCGACCTGCGTGATCCAGTTGAAGAACGCCACGGCACGGTTGGCGTTCTGCCCGAACGATGCGCGACTGACCATGAAGGCGGTCGTGCCGGTGGCGGGCCCTTGCAGGCTGGCCATGCCGAGCAGGGTGTAGAAGAGGTTGCCGACCACGATGGCCAGCGCGGCCTGCCCAAACGAGAGGCCGAATGACATGATCAGCGCGCCGTAGACTAAGAACTCGACGTTCCACACGGCACCGGCCCACAACCAGAAGAGGCCGGCTGGCTTCATGTTCCGCGCCTCGTCGGGAATCAGCTCGATGCCGCGTTGCTCTACCTTGAACGCGGCGTTTTCGTCGGTTGACGCCAAAGGCCGCTCGACGACCGGCATCTCTGTCACGCTATCTCCCCTGTTGTTGGTTGTTGCCGGACACCACGCCACGCCCCCCCTCGGGGGTCAGTGACAGAAGAGTAGACTGTAAATGGAATCGGGTCGCATGGCCAGACGGTCGACCGGGGGCGCTTCTCGACGGACAGGAACCGCGCTATCGGTGTTCGTCACTCATCTGCTGCGCCAAGGCGCCGAAGTGCTTCCCAGTGTCGGGGGTGAGGCACTCTCCCGCGTTTGATCTGGGCGCAGTAGGTGGTCGACAACCCCGTGGCCCGGTGCATCTGGTAGAGCGATGCTTCGTTCAGCGTGGGATATATCTCGCGGGTGAAGACCGCCGGATCCGGCCTGCGATTGGAGCGATCCCAGGCGCGCTGCTCTTGCAGTCGTCGAAGGTTGGCTTCTCTCAGCCTGCTCCGCGCATCTTCGCGGCCCATCGGGTCGCGGCTCTCCGCCCGCAGCTTCCTCAGTGCGGCTTGGCCGGCAGCTGAGAACTTGGCTTGCCGCTCGACTATTGCTGAAGGCAGACAGTCGTCGCAGTAGATGCGCGCCTTACCGGACAGGGGTGCTCCGCAGCCCGCGCAGAGCCCCGACGGCCTTCTTCGCACTCGTTGATCCGTGGAGCGACCCATCTTCGTCTTCGGCGATCGAAAGACGGCCTATGGCTACTTTGCCGCCTTCGCCTCGTCGCCCGCATGAGGCGCCGATGAGTCGCCGGCTGCCAGCAACTGGTCGTTCTTGGGTTCTTCGTTGATGTTGGCGATTCCAGTGCGAAATTCACGACTTTCCCACATGGGCGCCTCCAAGGTGTCAGCGATGGTCGCAGGGCTGTTCCTCATCGTGCTCGGCGACAGGTGCCCCGTCAACTCGCGTGGATGCCTTCAGCCGCTCACCAGTGGGAAGGTGCCTGGGAATCCGCCCAACACTGCGTCGATCACCTTGGCGGCGCCACTTGGCCGCAGGTGGATGCCGTCGAAGAAGTCGCTCGCCGTGCAGCCGCAGGTGGCCGGGTCGCTGAAGTCGGCAAACGAGAACCGATAGCGTGGGTGCAGGCCGGCGAGGAACCGCAGAACAAGACCCTGCCGCACAGACCAGCCGTGGTTGCTCACTGCCGCCAGGATACGCGCGTCGACCGGGGCCGACACCACGACGGGCGGTGCGGCGGCAATCGACTGCATGAGCGCCAGGGTCTTGCGGAAGTAGAGCACCGAGCGCTGTGAGAGCTGCGCCGGAGACTTGGCGTAGAGGTGCAGCGCGGAGCGGATGTTGTTGGCGACTCCTCGGGCGTCTGAGCCCGGGTGCGGGAACATTCGATCGAAGCCATCGTGGACCACGCAGCCGTCGGCGGCAAAGACGCGGCCGCGCTGCATGTGATCGATCTTCAGATGTGCGGCAGCCAGGTGGGTTTGCTTGGTGATCAACGAAGGCGGAAAGAAGCCGGCCAGGGTGGTGTCGTAGACCAGGCCCGGGTCGAGGCGCCTGCGGTCGAACTCATCGGCGTGAATGACCCAAAGAAAGCGGAAACGCGCCTTGGGAAAGCGCGCGTGGAAGAGACTCACCAGCGCCCACGCATCCTCGGGCCGCGCGCCCGTCACGGCGGCGTTGAAGCCGGTGAGGCCGGTGCGCTTCTGCAGGTAGGCGGGGTCGAAACGCAGTGCGCGCGAACCACCCAGGATGATGACCTGAGGGGGCGCGGTGAGCCGCTGGATGAGGTCGGTCTTCTGCATGCGGTCCGAGGCGACGTCGAGGCGTGCCTGCAAGAGCGGCGTGATCGTGGGCGATCTGTAGTGGCGGACCGTCGCCCAGCCCGCTACGGCGAGCGCGGCGGCGGCCACGCAGGCAAGAATGGCGAAGCGACGGGACACGGACCCTCCCTAGCAGATGGGATGAGAAGGCCAGCCTCCCACGGGGTACCGTGAGGTCCCCA
>CAZFJE010000207.1:0-5672 GCA_964519555.1 uncultured Thermoleophilia bacterium | reverse complement strand
TGTCGTAGTAGGGCTTGACCATGTCGAAGAGCTTCTTGAACGAGTAGACCTCGTATTCCTGGCCCCACGAGTACGTGGCGCCGGGCTCGGCGAGGTTCTTGTAGCGCAGCTCGAACGGGTCCATGCCCATCTTGCGGGCGAGCTCGTCGACGACGCTCTCGCCGGCGAAGAACGCCTGCGGAGAGCCCCATGCGCGGAACGGGGAGCCCCACGAGTGGTTGGTGCGCACCAGCTGACCCTCGCCGCGCATGTTCGGGATGTCGTAGCCGCCGCCGCAGAACAGGCCCTTCTGCACCAGGTTGTCGCCGAACTCCATGTACGGACCGTGGTCGCACAGCCAGTGGTTCTCCATACCGACGAACTTGCCGTTCTCGTCGGCCGCCAGCTTGCAGTGGTACCAGTGCGGCGAGCGCTTGCCGGTGTAGGCGATCGACATCCAGTAGTCGTACTTGAGGTAGACCATCCGGCCGGTGGCCAGTTGAGCGGCGCCGAGGAGCGCCTCCATGGTGGGGCAGAACTTGTAGCCGAACGTGCCGCCCGTGTTGTTCTGGATCATGCGCAGGTTCTCGAGCTCGACGCCGAGACCTTCGTTGATCATGGCGGCGTGGAAGTTCAAGGCGACGCTCTTGGACTGGATCGTCAGACGACCCTCTTCGTCGGTGTAGGCGAAGCCGCAGTCCGGCTCGAAGTAGAGATGGGGCTGGCGCTGCAGGTAGTACTTGCCTTCGACCACGTGCGCGGCGGTCTTGAAGATCTCCTCGGTATCCTCACCCTTGATCAGCTGCTGGGTGAAGAAGGAGTTGGGCGTGCCGGGGTAGATCTCGATGGCGTCGTCGGCGATCGCGTCGAGGGCGCTCATGTAGGCCGGCAGCTCTTCGAGCTCGACCTTGACCTTCGGGACCGCCGCCAGGGCCTGCTCGATCGTGTCGGCGCAGACGATGGCCAGAGCGTCGCCGTACTGGAACACCTTGGTGTCGCAGAGGATCGGCCGCTCCCAGCCGTCGGCCTTCACGTCGTCGGGGTACATCACCAGGCCGTTGATGCGGTTCCGGCCCTTGACGTCCTTGTGCGTGACGACCTTGGCGACGCCGGGCATCGCCTCGGCCTCGGAGACGTCGATGGAGAGCACGTTGGCGTGCGACACTTGCGCGTGGACCACGGCGCAGAACAGCGTGCCGGGCGGCATCTTGAGCTCGAGGTCGGCGCCATAGTCGATCAGACCGGTGACCTTGGCGACGGCGCTCGGCTTCGGAAAGCGCGTGTTCCAGATGTGACCGTCGGCCGGCACCTTGTAGGTGAGCTCGTCTTCGCTCATCTCGCCGCGCAGCACCTTGGCGGCGTCGACGACGGCGTCGACCAGCGGCTTGTAGCCGGTGCAGCGGCACACGTTGGCGTGCTTCTGCCACCAGTCGCGGATCTCTTCGCGAGTCGGATCGGGGTTCTGATCGAGAAGCGCCTTGGACGAGACGATGAACCCGGGCGAGCAGTAGCCGCACTGGGCGCCGCCATGCAGGATCCAGGCGAGCTGCAGGGCGTGGAGCCTGTCAGGCGTGCCGATGCCCTCGATGGTCGTGATCTCCGACTCGGCCGGCACGCGCTTCATGGTCGTCGTGCACGCGCGCACGACCTTGCCGTTCAAGATCACCGAGCAGGAGCCGCACTGGCCCTGGCCGCAGGCGATCTTGGTGCCGGTGAGGCCAGCCTGGTGGCGGATCACGTCGGACAGCTTTTCGGTCGAATCGCACATGACGTGGGTGGGTATGCCGTTGATGCTGAGAAGCTTCCTATCCATGCATGACTCCTGGAGATGGTATTGCGATCGCCGGCAGCGTGCGGAAACCGTGGATGTTCAGCGCGCAGCGGCCCGGG
This sequence comes from uncultured Thermoleophilia bacterium, assembly GCA_964519555.1. Classification (GTDB taxonomy): domain Bacteria; phylum Actinomycetota; class Thermoleophilia; order UBA2241; family UBA2241; genus Bog-752. Next base: position 3,803 of record CAZFJE010000207.1, on the reverse strand, counting down.
CAGGGAACGGACGGAACGGCTCTCTGTGCTCTCACTCCTTCGCGCTCGGCAGACGGTCGCGCCGCGCGGGCGCCCCGCCCAGCTCGGCTTCGACACGCGAACAGACGCAGTACACCTTGCGTACGTATGGTTTCATGCCGGGTGTCGCCGCCCCGTGGCGCACGGCCTTCTCGACGGCGGTCGCGTTGCACGTCACGATCCCGGCCAGCCCCGCGAGAGGCAGATGGGTAAATGCCTCGGGCACCAGCGGCGTGCTCGGCCCCATGATGATCGACCGCACCCCCGGCCCTGTCGCCAGGAGCAGCTCTTCGGCGCTTTCGTTCAAGAGTGTGGTCGCCGTCATGATCAGCACCTCGGTCCACGAACCCAGACGGGCACGGAACTCGAGCGGATCGCCCAGCCCCAGCGACGAGTCGATGACGTCGAGCTCGACCCCGAGGCCGGGAAGCGTACGCGCCAGCGGCGGAAAGTAGCCGACCATGGAGACGTGTGTGCCGGCGCCGATGTCGGCGAGCCGCAGCGAGAGGCTGAGCGGCGAGCCCGAGTCGTCGACCAGGCCACGCGACCGGTGGTGGTGCAGCGCGTTCACGGTCGCCAAGCCGATGCTGCGCTGGAAGGGGTCGTCGCTCAGGAGCCGCTCGAGCAGCACGACGGCGACCTCACCCTCGACGTCGCGATAGCCGTTGCCGTAGGAGCGGCGCTCTTTGTCGTCTACCCAGGTGTACGACAGCCCAAGGCCGCCGTCACCGGTGGCGACCGCCGTGTAGCCCAGGCCCACGGTGAGCGACGTCACGGTCGTGGCGACCGCCAGCGGCAGCGACTCATCGTACAGGCGTTGCATCAGATACATGCGGCCCTCACTGATCCCCCATGGCGCGCTTGGCTTCGGCCACCTTGCTGATTGCCTGGTAGTCAGACACGAGCCCGAGGCCGCGTACCGACCACCGGTGGCCTCGCCCGAGAAGCCCACTTGCAGGTCATATGGTGGTCGCCGTGCGACCGTTGCATTCTAGTCGTTGTTTTTGCGCGAACACAACGCGGCAGGGGCTACCTAACGATGGCTCCGAAGGCTCCCATATGGACAAGGCGGTGCGTCCCCTGCGGGACGCGCCGCCTTGGTACGGCGGTGCAAGCGTTTGCCGGCGCTCCACCCCGCGCGACGCGCGACGCGCCGCACGGCCAAGCCCGGCGCCGGCTCAACCGGCCGGCGCGACGCCCGTGAGGGCGCTCTCGAGCTCCTTTTCTACGCGCACCGCGCAGACCTTGAACTCGGCCGTCTTGGTGACCGGGTCGAAGGCCGAGTTGGTGAGCTCGTTGACCGGCGATTCCTTGTAGTGGAAGGTCATGAACACGACGCCCTCGGGCACCGTGTCGGTGACCGTCACGCGAGTGGCGATCGAACCGCGCCGGCTCACGACCCTCGCCGTGTCGCCCTCGGAGAGGCCGAGCCGCTCGGCGTCGAGCGGGTTGACCTGGGCGAGCTCGTGCGGCCGCAGCGCCTCGAGGTTGGCCGAGTGGCGCGTCATGATGTTGTAGTGGTAGAGCATGCGCCCCGTGGTGAGCAGGATGGGGTAGTCGTCGGTGCACAGCTCGGCGGGCGCCTCGTACTCGATGCCCTGCAGCAGCCCCTTGCCGCGCGTGAAGCCGGCGGCGTGCAGGAACTTGGTGCCCGGGTGCTCGGTGTCGGGGCAGGGCCACTGCAGCCCGACCTTGTCGATGCGCTCGTAGGTGATGCCGGCGTACTGCGGCACCAGGGTGCGCATCTCGTTGAAGATGTCCTCGGGTGAGTCGTAGTGCATCTCGTGACCCAGGCGGCAGGAGAGGTCGGCGATGATCTGCCAGTCGGGCCGGCACTCGCCGGGCGCCTCGACCGCCTTGCGCACGCGCTGCACGCGGCGCTCGGTGTTGGTGAAGGTGCCGTCCTTCTCTGCGTAGCAGGCCGCCGGCAAAAAGACGTCGGCGTACTTGGCCGTCTCGGTCATGAAGAGGTTCTGGGCGACCAGGAACTCGAGGCTGTCGAGCGCCTTGCGCACGTGGTTGGCGTCGGCGTCGGTGAGCGCCGGGTCTTCGCCCATCACGAACATGGCTTTGACCTTGCCGTAGACGGCCATGTCGAGCATCTCGGGAATGCGCAGGCCCATCTTCTCGGGCATGGTCACGCCGTAGGCCGCCGAGAAGCGCGCGCGGGCGGCTTCGTCGTTGACGCTCGGGTAGCCCGGCAGCGAGTTGGGCAGCGCGCCCATGTCGCACGAACCCTGCACGTTGTTCTGGCCGCGCAGCGGGTTCACGCCGGCGTTCTCGACGCCGATGTGGCCGGTGACCATGGCCAGGTTGGCCAGGTTCATGACGTTGGCCGTGCCCGTGGTGTGTTCGGTGATGCCCAGCGTGTAGAAGATGCCGGCCTTGGGCGTGAGCGCGTAGAGCTCGGCGGCCTCGCGGATCTGCGCGACCGGCACGCCGGTGATCTCGCTGACGCGCTCGGGCGGGTAGGCCTGCACGACCTTCCAGAGGTCGTCGAAGTTCTCGCAGCGTTCCCTGATGTAGGCCTCGTCGTGCCAGCCGTTGCTGATGATCAGGTAGAGCAGGCCGTTGACCAGGGCGTTATCGGTGCCCGGCCGCAGGCGCAGCCAGAGGTGCGCGTAGTCGGCCAGCTCGGTGCGCCGCGGGTCGACCACGATCAGCTTGGCGCCGCGCAGCGTGGCGCGCTTCATCTTGTTGCCGATGATCGGGTGCGCCTCGGGGGCGTTGGAACCGATGATGAACAGCACGTCGTTGAACTCGATCTCGCCGATCGAGTTGGTCATCGCGCCTGAACCCAACGTGGCGGCCAGACCGGCCACCGTAGGAGCGTGTCAGGTACGTGCGCAGTGGTCGATGCTGTTCGTGTTCAGGCCCGCGCGGGTGAGCCGCTGCAACAGGTAGTTCTCTTCGTTGGTGCAACGCGCGGAGCTGAGCACGGCGAGGGCGTCGGGCCCTTCGCGCTCCTTGATCTCGAGGAACTTCGAGGCGACCAGATCGAGCGCTTCGTCCCAGCTTGCCGGCTCGAACACGCCGTCGCGCTTGATGAGCGGCGTCGTTATGCGGTCGGGGCTCGCGATCATGTCGGTGTGAAAGCGGCCCTTGACGCACAGCGAACCCTGGTTGACGGGGGCATCGAAGTTGGCCGTGACGCCGACCACTTTGTCGTCGTGCACGTTCAGGTCGAAGTTGCAGCCCACGCCGCAGAACGGGCAGGTGGTGCGCACCTTGGTGCGCTCCCAGCTGCGCGTGCCCTTGAGCTGCTTGTTGACGAGCGCGCCCGTGGGGCACACATCGACGCACTGGCCGCAGAAGCGGCAGAAGTCTTTGGCGAGCGGATGATCGAACGAGGTGGTCACCGTGGAGTCGAAGCCGCGGCCGGCGAAGTCGACGGCGTTGGTGACCTGGACCTCGGCGCAGACGCGCGCACACTTGCCGCACAGGATGCACTTGTTCTGGTCGCGCTGGATGAGGTGGTTGTCATCGTCTAACGCGAAGTCCTTCTTCGCGCCCTTGACGAAGCTCGTGTGCTCGACGCCGTAGCGGTAGCAGTACTCCTGCAACAGACAGTCGCCGGCCTTCTCGCAGATCAGGCAGTCGTTGGGATGGTCTGACAGCAGGAGGTCGAGCACGGTGCGCCGCGCGTCGACCACCGCCTCGGACTCGGTGTAGACGACGATGCCGTCGGCCACCGGGGTAGCGCAGGCGGCGGCCAGGTTGGGCCGGCCCTCGATCTCGACGCTGCACAGCCGGCAGGCGCCGAAGGTGGAGAGGGTCTTGTCGTA
>CAZFJE010000206.1:0-5703 GCA_964519555.1 uncultured Thermoleophilia bacterium | reverse complement strand
TTCAGCGCGTAGCCGTACTTGTGCGTGTCGGCCGAGATCGAGGTCACGCCGGGCACGCGGAAGTCCCAGGGCGGCACGTCGTAGCCGAGACGCTCGACCCAGGGCAGCAGCCAGCCGCCGAGGCAGCCGTCGACGTGCAGGCCGATGTCGTGCGACTGCGCGAGCGCCCCGATCTCGGTGATGGGGTCGATGAGGCCGTGGGCGTAGTCGCCCGCGCTGGCGACGAGCGCGATGGTCTGGTCGTCGATGCGCGCGGCCATGGCCGCCACGTCGGCGACGTAGCGATCGGTGAGCGGCGTCTTGCGCACCTCGACGTTCATCCAGTGGGCGCCCTTGTCGAGGGCGACGTGGGCGGTCACCGGCATGACGACGTTCGGTCTCGTGACGCCGCGCCTGGCGCGCGCGAGCTCGCGATACGAGTACAGGGCGGTGATCAGGCTCTCGGAGCCGCCGCCGGTGATGACACCCACTCCGGTGCCGTGCAGCAGGTCGCTCGCCATGGCGATGATCTCGCCCTCGAACTTGGTGGCGCTCGGGTACATGTCGCGCTGCAGCACATTGGCGTGCGAGAACTGGTCGAACACCTCGCCCAGGAAGTGGTAGTGGTCGTGGTCGCCGCAGTAGAGGCTGCCGGAGACGGTGCCCCTGTCGCCGCGCGCGTCCTCGCTTGTGGCCATGCCGGCGATCTCGGAGAGGACGGCGGCCCGGTCGAGCGGCTCGGCGGGCACGCGGCGGTAGGTGGCCGTGTCCTTGTACGGATAGAGGTCGCCGATGACCTTCGCGATCGTGCTGTCGGGTGCATGCTTCAGCGCACTCCTCACCACGACGTTCTTCAGGCCCTGCCTGATCTTGTCGAAAGCCATGGACTCCCCTTTGCTCCGGACGACCCCGCGACATAGGCGAGCGTGCGCGCGGGCGGCGTCGTACACGCTCCGAGCCAACCATAGAAGCGACGGAAACGCAAAGGTCAAAGGGCGGCGTTACGGCGGTCGCCCCGGCGTCCGCGGCCGGTGCGCCCCTAGCCGTTCGCACCCGCCGCGGCGGGCGTGACGGCGAAGTCGAGGGCCGGCCCGTCGGGGATGATGCGGCTCGGGTTCAGAAAGTCGTGGGTCGTGTAGTAGTGGCGCTTGATCTGCTCCAAGGCGACCGTGGCCGCTATGCCGGGCTGCCCGTACAGGTCGCGCGTGTAGCGCCACAGGTTCGGGTAGTCGATCACGCGCCGCTGGTTGCACTTGAAGTGGCTGTAGTAGACGGCGTCGAAGCGCACGAGGGTGGGGAACAGGCGCCAGTCGGCCTCGGTGAGCGTGTCTCCCAGGAGATAGCGGTTGTGCGACAGCCGGTCCTCGAGCTCGTCGAGCGCCGCGAAGAGCGCCCGGAACGCGGCGTCGTAGGCCGCCTGGCCGCGGGCGAAGCCGGCCTTGTAGACCCCGTTGTTCACGCGGTCGTAGACGAAGTCGTTGAGCGAGTCGATCCCGGGCCGCAGCCCCTGCGGGTACAGGTCGACGTGCTCGGTGGCGACGCCGTCGAAGGCCTCGTTGAACATGCGCACGATGTCGGCCGACTCGTTGCTCACGATCTGCCGCGTCGCGGTGTCCCAGAGCACCGGCACGGTCACGCGGCCGTCGAAGGCCGGGTCGGTCGCCGCGTAGGCCTCGCTGAGCAGAGCGAAGCCGTTGACTGAGTCGGTGTACTCGCCGGTCAGGCCCGTGGCCGGCTCGGCGAAGCTCTCACCATTGAACGCCCAGCCCTGCTCGTCGCGAAACGGGGCGGCGTAGGAGATGCCGACCGCCCCTTCGAGGCCCTTGATGACGCGCGCCAGCACGGCGCGGTGCGACCAGGGGCAGGCCAGGCTCACGTAGAGGTGATAGCGGCCCGCCTGAGCGGGGAACGCCGAGCTGCCGTCGGCCGTCACCCAGCGCCGAAAGACGCTCTCCTGCCGCACGAACCGGCCGTCGGGGGCCACCTCGGGGCCTAAGTCGAAGCTGCTCGCCATGTCGCCCTCCGTCGTTGCTGGTCTGGTCTGCATGCGGGTGCCTGTGCCGCTGCCGCGCCGCGGCTCGTGGAGACACGATTGCCGCTGTCGGCGTACGGGAAACGAAGGGCGTGAGCGTGCGTGAAGGTGAGCGTCGCGAGGCTGATTAGGCGACGTCCGCTACGGGTACGGTCGGAATCACAGGCGGGGCCGGGCTTTCCGTCGACGGGGAGGGGATCGGGATGAGGGAGTGCAGCCATGGGTCTTCGTGAACGTCTGACTGCTTCGGCGGCCGAGATCCGCACACGAAGCCAGCGGCTCGTCGAGCTCAACGTCGAGCTGCTCACCACCGAGCTCAAGCGCAAGGGCCAGCAGTACGGCACGGCGATCGCCCTCTTCCTGGGCGCCGGTGTGCTGGCGCTCTACGCGCTCGGATTCGCCCTCACGACCATCGCCGTCGTGCTCTACATCTGGCTACCCCTGTGGCTCTCGGTGCTCATCGTCACGGTCGTGCTGGCCCTCATCGTGCTCGTTCTCGTGCTCGTGGGGCGCAGCACCCTGCGTCGGGCCAAGACGCCCTCACCCGAGCGCGCCATCCGCGAGGCCAAGGCGACCACCGACGCGCTCAAGGCCAACCTGCGCAAGACCGCCGACGACCTCACGCCGCGGCGTAACGGCAAGGTCCCGGCGGGCCTGACGGCAGCGCCCGGCGACGCAGCGATCACCCAGTCGCTCGCGCCGCGCGACGGCCCCTCGTCTCCGCCGCTCGGTACGTCCACGCCCACGCCCACGCCGCGCGACGTGCCGCCATCCGACAACGAGGAGTCCTGATGGCCGACAAGGCCAAGAGCCCGCAGCGCAGCCTCGACCGGATCGCCGCCGAGATCGACACCGAACGCACCGGCTTCGTCAAGGCGTTCGACGTGTTGCGCGGCGACCTGACCGAGGCCGCCGCGTCCGACAATCGCACGGTCGCCGGCGGCCGCAAGGCCGCCCTGCTCCTGCCCGCGCTGGCGCTCGCCGCGGCGGCCACGGCACAGGGCCTCGTGGCGGGCCTGCGCGGCCGCAAGGGCACGAAGGCGTAAGCCCAGGGTCGACCAGACCAGAACGACGACAGCGCGAGCGGGGGCGCGCGAGGAGGCGCACATGATCGACGGGGCCCACGTCATCCTCTTCGTTCCCAATGCCGAGGCGACGCGCGCCTTCCTGCGCGACGTGCTCGAGCTGCCGGCGGTCGACGCCGGCGAAGGCTGGCTGATCTTCGCCCTGCCGCCCACCGAGCTGGCCGTCCACCCTACGAGCGGCGAGACCAGTCACGAGCTCTACCTGCTGTGCGACGACCTTGCCGCCACGGTCGCCGACCTGCGGGCCAAGGGCGTCGAGTTCGTCGACGGACCCAGCGAGCGCGACTGGGGCACGGTGACCACGCTGAAGGTGCCCGGCGGTGGTACGCTGGCGCTCTACCAGCCCAAGCACAAGAGGCCGTTGCCGCAGCCCATCTGAAGTCGATCGCGCGCACCGTGACGGATAACAGCTGCGAGCGCCATCCGGCGTCGCCGTTTCCCGCCTGAAGTAGGCGAAAGGAGATCGTCGTGCTCACTCGCGCTCTGGGAGCGCCCGGCCCCGCCGTCTCGGCGATCGGGCTGGGCTGCATGGGCATGTCGGCCGTGTACGGGCAGGCCGACGACACCGAGAGCATCGCCACGATCCACGCGGCGCTCGATGCCGGCATCACGTTGCTCGACACCGGTGACTTCTACGGCATGGGCGCGAACGAGCTGCTCATTCGCGAGGCGCTGCGCGGGCGGCGCCGCGAAGACGTCGTGCTGAGCGTCAAGTTCGGCGCGCTGCGCGCGCCCGACAGCGCCTTCGTCGGCGTCGACACGCGCCCGGTCGCGATCAAGAACTTCCTCGCATACACGCTGCGCCGCCTGGGCACGGACTACGTCGACGTCTACCGGCCCGCGCGCCTCGACCCCGCCGTGCCCATCGAAGAGACGGTCGGCGCGATCGCCGAGATGGTGCAGGCCGGCTGGGTGCGGCACATCGGCCTTTCCGAGATCGGCGCCCAGACGTTGCGTCGCGCGCAGGCCGTGCACCCGATCTGCGACCTGCAGATCGAGTACTCGCTCGTCTCGCGCGGCATCGAAGACGAGGTGTTGCCGGCCTGCCGCGAGCTCGGCGTCGGGGTGACCGCCTACGGCGTGCTCTCGCGCGGCCTGATCAGCGGCCACTGGTCGAAGGACGCGCCGCTCGCGCCGGGCGACATGCGCGGGCGCCTGCCGCGCTTCAGCGGCGCCAACCTCGAGCACAATCTGGCGCTCGTCGACGCCTTGCAGGGGCTCGCGCGGCGCACGGGAGCGACGGTCGCCCAGCTCGCCATCGCCTGGGTGCTGTCGCGCGGCTCCGACATCGTGCCGGTCGTCGGGGCCCGCCGCCGCGCCCAGCTCGCCGAGGCGCTGGGCGCGCTCGAGCTCGATCTTGGGGCCGTCGACCTGGCGGCGCTCGAGGCGGCCGTGCCCAAGGGGTCGGCGGCAGGCACGCGCTACGACGCTCACCAGATGACGGCCCTCGACAGCGAGCGCGGCCTGCCGTCTGCTTCGTGAGGTCGGTGGCGCCGGCAGGCGGAGTTGGCGGCTCTGCCGGCGCGGGCGCGGGAGCGGCGGCTCTGCCGGCGCGGGGCGCTCGGCCGACCGGTACGGTCGAGACCGCGCCGGTCGGCGGCCTCAGTACAGAAAGTCGCGCAGGCGCTGCGAGTCGCGCGTGCTGCGCAGGGCGACCAGCGCCCTGGCTTCGATCTGACCTATGCGCTCGGGGCTCAGGCCGAACCTGCGACTGACCTCGTCGAGCGCGGCCGGCGGCTCGCCGTTCAGGCCGAAGCGCGCCTCGATCACCTCGCGCTCGCGACGGTTGAGGGCGCCCAGCACCTCGCTCAGCTCCTCGGCCTGAATGAGCTCGCTCACCACGCCCGACGACTCCACTGCCTGTTCGTCTTCGAACACGAGGTCGGGCTGCTCGCCGGTGCGCGCCTGGTCGGCGATCGCCCGGATGATCGCCTGGCGGATCCACCAGGTGGCGTGATTCGCAAACCGGTAGCCCCCGCGGTACTCGAACGTCTCGGTCGCGCGGATCAGGCCGAGGCTGCCCTCCTGGACCAGGTCGAGCAAGCCCAGTCCACGGCCGGTGTAGCGCTTGGCGATCGACACGACCAGTCGCAGGTTGGCGTCGACCAGCTTGCGCTTGGCCGCCATGTCGCGGGCTTCGATGCCCTTGGCCAGGGCGATCTCCTCTTCGGCGCTGAGCTGCCGCTCCTGCGCGATCTTGGTGAGAAACGCCCGCAGCGTGTCGGCGCCCGGCGCCTTGTCCGGCGCGGTGGGCGGTGCCGCCGCCTCGTCGCTGTCGCGCAGCTCGATGCCCTGGTCGATCAGGCAGAGCAGCACGTTTTCGAGCTGTTCCGGGCTGAGGTCGACGTCGTTCATCACGGCGGCCAAGCGGGTGCTGGTCAGGTGGCCCCGTCGGCGCCCTTCGGCGAGCAGCTCGCGCACCTCGTCGGCGGCCGGTCCCGCCGCCCCGCACGCGGGCGGATCAGTCATTGCCATGTCGTCTCTTTCTTCGCTTGTCCGACCATGGTACTCGCCCGAAGGCGGCGATGTCGGGATGAGCCTGTTCCAGGCAAGGCGCTCGACAGCGCCGCCGGTGCGGGGCAGGATGGAGAGGTATGATCCGCGCCC
>CAZFJE010000205.1:0-5712 GCA_964519555.1 uncultured Thermoleophilia bacterium | reverse complement strand
TGCCGCTCGACTACCTGGGCCTGACGATGCCCTACCCGCTGCCCGGCACGGCGCTGACCGAGCGGCTCGCCGGCCGCGCGCGGCGCGAGTGGCGCCAGCGCGGCGGCCTGCTGACCGGCCACGCTCTCACCTTCGACGCCGACGTCTCGGCCACCAAGATGCGCGTCACCATCCTCAAGGGGCGCCTGCAGTTCGCGCTGAAGCGTCGGTTGGGGAAGAGGCTGGGGCCGCCGGCGCTGCGCGCCTTCGAGGGTCCTACCGACGCGCTCCTGCGGCGGCTGCGGTGAGCGTCGGCTCGAGATCGACGGTGCGTTCCCGGCGGCGAGCGCGCCTGTTTTCGGCAAACGCCGCCATCGTCTCGGCGATGCGCCCGCGCAGCCAGTCGGCGTCGAACTGCGAGGGGTAGACGAAGGTCGTCTCGTTCTCTTCGTTCCAGTCGAGGCCGTCGTCGGGCCCGCCGAGGCGCCGGAAGAGCATGGAGCCGGGCAGCGGGAAGGGCACGTTGAACGAGATCTCGTCGAGCGGCAGGGTCAGGGCCAGCGCGAAGGTCTGCTCGACCGAGGCGACGGTCTCGCCCGGGTAGCCCACGATGAAGAAGCCGGCCACCTCGATGCCGGCCTCGCGGTAGAGGCTCACGGCGCGGATGCCGTCGCCCACCGTGACCTGCTTGTTCATGAGGGCGAGCGTCGCCTGGCTGCCCGACTCAAGGCCCAGGTAGACGCGCCGGCAGCCGGCCTCTTTCATGAGGCGCACGGTCGCCCGCCTGATCCCCCGGGCCCGCGACAGACACGACCAGGTGAGGCCGCGGCCCGCCATGCGCCGGCAGAACTCCTCGAGGTAGGACAGGTCGAGCGTGAAGGTGTCGTCGGCGATCCACAGGCCGTCGTAGCCCAGGGCGGCGATCTCGTCGATCTCGGCGAAGACCCAGTCGAGGCTGCGGCGTCGCACGACGTTGCCGAAGACCGGCTTTGAGCAGAAGTCGCAGGCAAACGGACAGCCCAGGGTGACCATGAGCGAGGTGATCCTGTCGCTGCCGGTGCGCAGCCAGGCGTCCTGGTAGGCGGCGTGGTCGAAGTCGCTGCGGTCGGGTCTCGGGAACGACTCGAGAGCGGCCTCGTTGTGGTGGGTAGTGGGGTTGTCGATGCACAGGCCGTGGTTGGGGACGAACAGGCCGTCGTAGGCGACGAGCGGCAGGCGGGCCATGGTCCGGGGCGAGACGCGGCGGGCGAAGACGTCGGCGCAGAAGCGCGGAAAGCTGAGGTCGGCTTCGCCCCGAAAGACAACGTCGAAGTGCTTGGCGAAGCGCCTGGGAAACACCGTGGGCAGCGCGCCGCCGGCCACCAGCAGGGCGTCGGGCGCGACCTCGCGCACCATGGCGGCCACGGCAAAGGTGTTGCGCGACAGGCTGACCATCGAGGAGATGCCCACGATGTCGGGCCGGTACGACTTGAGCTCGGCGCGCAGCGTCGCGAAGTCGCTGAAGGTGCAGTCGAAGACCCTGGTCTCGATGCCGCGGGCGCGCAGATGGGCGGCCAGCGTGGCGATGCCGAGCGGCGGGAACAGCATCTCGTTGGCCGACCTCGTGCGCACGTACGGAAAGACGAGAGCGACCTTGCCCATGCGGCTCCTTTTGCTGCTCACGACCCCTGACCTCAGGGCGTTCATACCCACACGGTCGCCTGCGGAAGCTCGTCGCGCCGCCGCGGCCAACGGGCGCCCGCGCAAGGCCGTGCCATAGACTGTGCCGGCACGTGAGCGACAGGGGGGTCTTAAGCGCGCATGACAGGCCAAGGCAATGAAGTGCTGCTCGTCTTTCCGGGCAGGTTCAAGGCGCCCGACCCGCAGGTGCCGCTGCAGCTTCTGCACGTCGCCGGCGCCCTGCAGCGCGCCGGCTACCGGCCGCGCATCTTCGACATGCGCCTCTCCGACTACCGCACGCTTTCGGTCGGCGACCCGGTGTTCGTCGGGCTGACCTGCATGAGCGGCCCGCAGATCCGCTACGCCCTGGAGTTCGCCGCCAGGGTGCGCGCCGAGCACCCGCGCGTGCCCATCGTGTGGGGCGGCGTGCACCCCACCCTGTTGCCCGAGCAGACCGCCGCCAGCCCGGCGGTCGACGTGGTGGTGCGCGGCGAGGCCGAGACGGTCGTCGGCCCGCTGGCCGACCGGCTGGCCGCGGACGCGTCCCTGGCCGACGTGAAGGGCATCACCTACGAGCTCGACGGCGCCGTGGTGAGCACGCCCGACGCCGAGCTTGTCGATCTGGACAGCATCCAGGTCGAGCTGCCCTACGAGCTGCTCGAGCTTGCCGGCTACCCCACCCTGCAGGCGGGTCGCGTGCACCTGCAGACCAGTCGCGGCTGCCCCAGCCGCTGCGGCTTCTGCTACAACACCGGCTTCAACAAGCGCCGCTGGCGCGGCAAGAGCCCCGAGCGCGTGGTGGCCGAGATGCAGAGCCTGCTGCGTCGCTTCCCGCACGTGAAGATCATCGACCCGGTCGACGACAACTTCTTCGTCGACCGCCGCCGCGCCGAGGCGATCTGCACCGGCCTGCTCGACGGCGACGTGCGGGCCGCTTGGCGGGCGAACTGCCGCTTCGACTACCTGGCCAGGTACGACGGCGCGTTCGTCAAGCTGATCGAGCAGGCCGGCTGCATGGAGATCGACTTCGGCGGCGAGAGCGGCTCCGAGCGCATGCAGAGCCTGGTCTGCAAAGACGTGAGCGCCGAGCAGATCCTGCAGTCGGCCGCCAAGCTGGCCGAGTTCGCGCCCTCGATCGACCCCTTTGTGTCGTGGCTGTCGGGGCTGCCCGGCGAGACCTACGCCGACATGGAGCAGACCTTCGACCTGATGGACGCCATGGGCCGCGTCAACCCGCGCACGCAGCACTACGGCATCTTTTTGTACACGCCCTTCCCGAGCCCACTGCTCGACTCGCTGCCCGCCACGTTCCGCCCGCCGCAGTCGCTCGAGGCCTGGGCGGCGATCGAGGTCTTCCATTTCGAGCCGCCGTGGCACACGCCCGCCTACGTGGAGCGGCTGCGGGCGATCTCGGCGGTCACCCGCTACGCCTTCTATCCGCGCTCGCGCATAGACGAACACGGCTCCGCGTTCCGTGCCGCCTACGGCGTCATGAGTCGCGCCGCGCGCTACCGCTGGAGCCACCGCTACTTCCGCTACTCGGTCGAGCTGAACCTGGCCAACGCCGCGGCCAAGCGGCTGCGCGGCTTTCTGTGAGGCGGCCGCAGCCCATGCGACTGCACCCGATAGGCGTCGGCGATCGCTGAGGAACTCCCGGATCTCCGCCCCAGGTACGTCGGCCTGCGCCCGGACACGCTAGCAGCAGCACGCTCCGCCGTCGGCGCCCGGCGTGGCCGTGCGCCCGCCGCCGGAGCAGTCGAACGGGCCGTAGTGCACCGAGCGGTCGCCGACCACTGAGAAGGCCAGGGCGTATCGCGACTCCTCGATCATGGCGGCGGTGTTGCCACACACGAGCATCGGCTTGCCCGTGAAGAAGCGGTGATGGTCGTCGAGGTCGAAGGAGTGGGGGTAGCCGGGGATGGTGCCCCTGTAATACGCCACCTGGCCGTAGTCCTCGCAGATGTCCTCGAGCGTGGCCAGCTTGAAGGCGCGTACGGTGCGCGAGGTGAAGCCGACCATGCCCACCTTGGCCTCGATCTCCTTGTCGCCGAGGGCGATGGGCGAGATGTCGGTGTAGCGGAAGTCGGGCCAGCCCGCCTGGGCGAGCAGCCGGCGAAAGTCCTCGACATAGAGGGCGCCGCCGAGGCACTCGCCGAGCAGGACCGGGTCGTCGGCGGCGCCGGCCGGCAGGCGCCGGTCGGCGAAGACGTCGGAGAAGTAAAGCTCGCCGCCCGGCCGCAGGACGCGATAGACCTCGGAGAAGACCTGTTCCTTGGCGGGTGAGAGGTTGATCACGCAGTTGGAGATCACGACGTCGACGGATCCGTCTTCGATGCCGAGCGCCGCCAGGTCCTCGATGTAGCCCTGGTGGAACTCGACGTTGGAGCGTGCGTAGCCGAAGCGCTGGGCCTGTTCGTCACGGTACTTCTCGGCGATCGCGATCTGCTCGGCGGTCATGTCGACGCCGATCGCGCGCCCACCCTCGCCGACGAGCTGCGAGGCGACGTAGACGTCGCGGCCGGTGCCGCAGCCCAGGTCGAGCACAGTCAAGCCCTCGAGCAGCGGCGGCAGGGGAGAGCCGCAGCCGTAAAAGCGGTCCTTGATCTCGGGGGCGATGTCGCCCAGGACCTCACGCACCTGCACGGGCGCCGAGTCGGTGCTGCAGCAGCAAGCGCTGGTGGCAAGATCGCCGCTGCCGCTGAGCCGCTTTCCGTAGTACTCCTTGACTTGTTCGTGGATGTCGCTCATCGCGTGGCTTCGCCCTTCACTCTCGTGTCGTTGTCTGGGATGGCAGTCCAGGTGCCGGCCTGCGCCGCAAGACATCGTGCCGGCGCTTGACATCATATTGTTTCGATGTGACCATCATACCATCAAGTCTTGATGTGAAAAGGGAGATGTCGTGGGCAAGGCGACCGGCAAGGCAGTGAGAGAGGAAGGCACGTGATCGAGAACGTCCGTCACATCGACATCGACTGGGGCCCCACGGTCGATCCGGAGGCCTGCACCGGCTGCGGCGCCTGTATCGACTTCTGTCACAACGACGTCTACCACTGGAACGACGACAGCAGCCAGGTCGTCGTGGCCTTCAAGGACCACTGCGTGACCGGATGCTCACACTGTGGGACTCTGTGCGAGGCTGGGGCCATCACGTTTCCGACGGTCGAAGAGATCAAGAGGCTCCGCCGCGGGGAGTGAGGCCTGGGGCTCGACGCTCTGGAGTCCCCGCGCCAGGGCTGATCCACGAGTCGCGAAGTGCGGCCCGGGCCCCCGGCGGGGAGTGCGCGCGAACAGACGAAAAAGCGGCCGCTCCGATGGGGCGGCCGCAGCGTCGAAAGCGATGGATTGGTGGAGGTAAGCGGGCTCGAACCGCTGACCTTCTGGCTGCCAGCCAGACGCTCTCCCAGCTGAGCTATACCCCCACCGGGGTGCGCCGACCGTGGCCGACGGTTGTTGAGTATACCATCGGGCCTTGGGCTCGCAACTCGGGCTGCTGGCCGTGGGTCACGGACCGCGGCCTGAGTCTTTCGCCGGCGCCGAAGCGGTCGGCGCCCGGTATACTAGGCTGCGGCGCGGGGAACCTCTGGGCTACCCAGGTCCGGCGCCGGCAAGCGCTTCTTCGCAAGTGTTCCCCGCCACGGCCGAGCAAGTCACGAGCAAGCAAGGAACGGAACCAAAGGTGGACGACCGCTACACGCCACAAGAGATCGAAGCGCGCTGGCAGCGTATCTGGCGCGAGCGCGACGCCTACCGCACCCCCGACACCTCCGACCGCCCCAAGTTCTACGCCCTCGACTTCTTCCCGTACCCCTCGGGCGACGGCCTCTCGGTGGGCCACTGCCGCAACTACGTGCCCACCGACATGATCGCCCGCCTGCAGCGCATGCGCGGCTTCAACGTGCTGCACCCCATGGGCTGGGACGCCTTCGGCCTGCCCGCCGAGAACTACGCCATCAAGATGGGCGTGAGCCCGCAGGTCACCACCGCGCGCAACATCGCCAACTACCACCGCCAGATGGACTTGATCGGCCTGTCGTTCGACTGGTCGCGCGAGATCACGAGCTGCCTGCCCGACTA
>CAZFJE010000204.1:1163-5759 GCA_964519555.1 uncultured Thermoleophilia bacterium | reverse complement strand
CGCATCCTGCGGGGCGTCGAGGTGAGCGACGAGACCATCGCCCGCGACCTCATCGTGAAGATGGGCTTCAGCGGTAACTACCTGTTCGACAACCACACCCGCAAGCATGTGCGCGAGCTCTGGCAGGCCAAGCTCGGCGAGACCGGCACCTACGAGGGCTGGAAGACGGCCGGCGCGAAGAGCACCATCGACAAGGCCCAGGACAAGGTGCGCGAGATCCTCGCCGCCGAGCCGATCGGCTTTCCCGACGACCTCGGCCGCGAGTTCGACGCCATCATCGCCGCGGCCGAAAGGCTGACCGTCTGAGCCGCGGGGCGTCGCGGCGCTGCCGCGGCCACCGACTATGACTGAGAACGGACTCACGATACGAAAGGCCGACGACGCGACGCAGGGGGTCGCAGGCGACCTCCTGCGTCGCTACTTCGCAGAAGAGGGCCTCGCCGTGCCCGCCGAGCGGCAGCGCGCCGGCCTGGCGGCACTGCTGGCCGACCCGCGCGGCGCGGTGTTGCTCGCGTTTCGCGACGGCGCGGGCGAAACGCCCGCGGGCATCGTCACCGTACGCTGGTCGGCGAGCGTCGCGCACCTGCGCGTGGCCGAGATCGACGAGCTCTACGTGCCGCCGTCCGAGCGCCATCGCGGCGTCGCCACGGCGCTCGTCGAGACCGTGGCGTCCTGGGCGACGGGGCAGGGCTGCACCGCCTGCAGGGTCGCGGTCGGCCCCGACGGCGAACTGCGCCACGGCGTGAGCGGCTTCTTCGGCGCACACGGGTTCGACGACGAGTACCGCAAGGTCCTGGCGCGTGCGCTGCGCCCCGACGAACGCTAGGGAGGCCATGTGACCAAAGCGCCCGGACCGCCTCGCGAAGAGGGTTTCTCGAAAGACGCCGACAAGCTCATCCGCCGGCTGTCGCTCGTGGCCTTCCTGCTGTCGCGGCCGGGCCGACCGGCCACCGCCGCCGAGATCCGCGAACGCGTCGAAGGCTATGCCCTGATGAGCGACGACGCCTTCAAGAGGCGCTTCTACGAGGATCGGGCCGAGCTCTCCGGTCTGGGCCTCGGCATCATCGCCGACGCCGAGGGCGAGGGCGAGACCGAAGTCTACGCGCTGCCGGCGTCGGCCTACTACCTGCCGGCCATCGAGTTCACCCCCGACGAGCTCTCGGCCCTGGCGGCCTGCCTGTTCGTGCTCGAGCATCGCTTCGCCTACAGCGAGCCCCTGCGCCTGGCGCTGCTCAGCTTGACGCACGGACGCCCCGAGCTGCTCTCCCCCGCCGCCGCGACGCCGGTCAGCGTGCTGCCCGAACGCGAGGCGCGGCGCGCGGCGGCGGCGCTGCCCAAGCTGCAGCAGGCCGTCGCCGCCGGCAAGACGGTGTCCTTTGTCTACTACTCGATCGGCCGCGACGAGGAGCTACTGCGCACCGTCGACCCCTACGGCCTGCTGCTCGTCGGCGACGAGTGGTACCTGATCGCCCACTGCCACCTGCGGCGCGCGATCCGCACCTTCCGCCTGTCGCGGCTGCGCTCGCGGGTGACCTTTGCCACCCGCGCCCCGCACGACTTCTCGCCGCCGCCCGACTTCACCCTCGACGACTACCTCGATCGCCCCGCCTGGCAGCTCGGCGAGCCGGTGGGCCGCGCCACCGTGCGCGTGGCCGCCGACATGGCCTGGTGGGTCGAAGCGCACTTCTCACGTTGCGGTACCATCACGCCCGCCGACGGCGGCGTGCTCTACTCGACCCCGTACAACTCGGGACAGCAACTCGTGGCCTGGGTGCTGTCGATGGGCGAGGCAGCCGAGCTGCTCGAGCCGCCCGAGCTGCGCGGGCGCCTCGACGCCCAGCTGCACAAGCTCGCCGACCGTCTCGACGCCCCACCGCTCGACGCCGCACGGGCCGTCGAGCTGCTCGCCGGCGACGGCCTTGCCCGCCCGCGCCCGACGCCTCGCCCAAGCGACGCCCGGCCCACGCGCCCGCGCCGCGCGAGCGCGGCAGCGGCCGCCCGCGCGCGCCGCGCCGCGGCTACAACGGCATCGGTCGGCGAGCCCCTGAGCGATCCCGACTGGCAGGTCGAAGCCGACCGCTTCACCCGCCTCGCGACCCTCATGACCTACCTGCACGGCGTCTGCCAGGCAAACGACGGCGCCGAGGAGACACCGGTGCCGGTCTCCCGAGTCTGCGCCGCGCTCGACATCAGGCGCGCCCAGCTCAAGGCCGACATCCGACTGTTGAACCTCGTCAACTTCGGCGGCGAGGGCACGCTCGTGTGGGCCGAGATCAAGGGTCCGTCGCTGATCGTGACCTGCGACGCGGCAAGCTCCGCCTTTGCCCGGCCGGCGCGACTGTCGCCGCTCCAGGTCGACACCCTGCTGCTGGCCGTCGAGATCCTCGGCGGCCAGCTCCCCATCGCGCACGGCGCGGCGCTGCACAGCGCCGCGCAGAAGCTGCGAGGCGCACGGCGCGCCGCGCCGCCGGCCGTGGCCGCCGGCGAGCGTCTGGCCACCGCCGAGCCCATCCTCGACGCGGTGAACACCGCCATCGGCCAGCACCGCCTGCTCGACATCGAGTACTGGTCCGAGGGCAGCGGCACGACGTCGAGCCGCACCGTCGAGCCCTACCTGCTGGTGCGCACCCGAGGCGAGTGGTACTACGTCGCCTGGTGTCGCCGCTCGCAGGGTACCCGCACGTTCCGCCTGGCCACGACCAAGCGCGCCCTGCTGCGCGACGAGCGCTTCACGCCGCGCGCCGACGTCGAGGTCGAGCTTTACCGGCGCGAAGGCGTGCGCAGCTCCGAGCGCTACGCACCACGCCGCGCCGCGGTGTGGTATGCCGCCGCGGTCGCGCGCTGGGCCACAGAGCGCGAGCCTACGCTGCCGCTGCCCGACGGCGAGTGCCTTGCCCTGCTGCCCTACCTCGACGAGCGCTGGCTCATCCACGAGATGCTGCGCTTCGGCGGCGAGGCGCTGCCGCTCGACCCACCCGCGGCCACGGCCGCCCTGCGCAGTGTCGTCGCGCGGCTCCTCGAGCGATACGCTTAGCCGATGCACCTTTCCACGACCGTCGTTCAAGTGCTGTTCGCCGTGCAGCTCCCGGTCTGCCTGTACGTGGGCTATCGCACGGCCCGCCGCACCGGGCGCCGCGTGCTCGAGTGGCTCGTCTACGGCTTTCTCGCGGCCATCGTCTTTCCGCCGCTAGGCGCACTCGCCTCGCTCGTGCTCTTCTTTGTCTGTCCGCCGGCGCGCGAGCGCCGGCCGACGGCCGGCGCTCGCGGCGGCGCGGCGCCGAGCGCAGCCGACGGCGGCGAGACGCCCGCATGATGGTGAGCGCGACGCCCTACGTGTTCTCGGGGCGTCGCCGCCTGCCCGTCGAGACGGCCTGCAGCTTTGAGGCGCCTCCCCGCCTGCCCGCCCTTGCCGATCTGCCGGCAGCCGTCGCCGAGGCGCTCGACGCGCCGCCCGACGGGGCGCCGCTGCTCTCCCTCGCTCGCGGCGCCCACAGCGTGGCCGTGGTGGTGCCCGACGCCAGCCGCGGCTGCCCTGTGGCCGCGCTCCTGCCGCCGGTGCTCGAGCGCCTCGCGCAGGCCGGCGTGAGCGACGACCAGATCGCCGTCGTGGTGGGCTGCGGCCTGCACCGCACGACCACTGCCGCCGAGAAGGCGGCCCTCGTCGGGCCCGCCGCGACCGCCCGCCTGCGCGTCGTCGACGCCCAGGGCATGAGCCAGACCAGCGTGACGCTCGGCGTCACGACCGGCGGCAGCGAGATCTGCATGAACGACGTCGTGGCACGCGCCGCTTTGGTGGTCGCGCTGGGCATCGTCGAGCCGCACCTCTACGCCGGATTTTCGGGCGGCGTGAAGGCCGTGGCCATTGGCTGCGCCGGGCAGCAGACCATCGCCTGGACCCACCACCCCACGTTCCTCGACCAGCCCGACGTCAGGTTGTGCCGGCTCGAGGGCAACCCTTTCCAGCGGGCGCTGCGCGAGATCGCGGCGGCCACCACGCTGCGCTACGCCCTGAACGTCGTGGTGAACGACGATGGCGAGGTCGCCGCGGTGGCCGGCGGCGATCCGGCCGGCGCCCAGGCACGCCTGGCCCGCGGCCAGGGCGCCGCCTGGGTGCGACGCCACGAACGGCCCTTCGATCTGGTCGTCGCCGGCGTGCCGGCGCCCAAGGACCGCAGCCTGTATCAGGCGTCGCGGGCGGCCACCTATGTGGGCCTCGCCGCGCGTCCGGCGATCGCCGAAGGCGGCATGATCGCCTGCTGCGCCGACCTCGCGCTGGGCGTGGGCGACGGCCCCGGCGAGATCAACTTCGGCGCGCTGCTGGCCGCCGAACGCCCTCTCGACCTGGTGGCTCGCGGCCGCGTCGAGCCCCTCGGCCCCGGCGGGCAGCGCGCCTACATGATGGCCAAGCTCATGGCCAGGTACCGCGTCGCCCTGGTGGGCGACGGTGACCGCGCCCTCATCGAGAGTCTGGGGCTGCTGGCCTACCGCACGATCGACGAAGCCGTCGCCGCCGCGCGCCGGGCCCGCGGTCCCGCGGCCCGCATACTGGCGGTAGCGGACGGCCTCGACACCATCGTCGAGCTTGCAGACTAGGCG
>CAZFJE010000204.1:0-1063 GCA_964519555.1 uncultured Thermoleophilia bacterium | reverse complement strand
CGTAGCGAAGCCACGCCTGCCTGAGCGACGACGACGGAGTCGATCGGCGGCCTAGGCGCGTAGCGAAGCCACGCCTGCCTGAGCGACGACGACGGAGTCGATCGGCGGCCTAGCCGTTCGCCCCCCGCGCCCGGGGGGAACAAACCGCCAGAAGGTCTCGACGAAGGAGGAGCATGGGGTCAGGCTTCAAGGTAGCGCGGCTGTTCGGCATCGACATCTCCATCACCCCGAGCTGGCTCTTCATCTTCGTCCTGGTGACGTGGTCGGTGGCCACGGGCTGGTTCCAGCTCGAGGGGTGGTCGACGGCCACACTGTGGATCGTCTCGCTGGTCGCTGCCCTGCTGTTCTTCGTCTCGGTCCTCGCCCACGAGCTCGCCCACTCGTTCGTGGCCCGCGCCCAGGGCATCCCCGTGCGGGGCATCACGCTGTGGATGCTCGGCGGCGTCTCGACGATCGAGTCCGAGGCGACGAGCCCGGGGCGCGAGGCCCTGCTGGCCGGCGTCGGGCCGGCGTCGAGCCTCGTGATCGGCCTGGCGTGCTGGTACGGGGGCCATGCGATCGAGACGTCGAGCGTCGCCCGTGCCGTGCTCATCTACCTGGGGTTCATCAACATCCTGCTGGCGGTCTTCAACATGCTGCCGGGGTTCCCGCTCGACGGCAGCAAAGTGCTGCATGCCGCGCTCTGGGGCCTCACCCGCGACGTCCTGAAGGCCACACGCTGGGCCGCCCGCGCCGGCTTTGCGATCGGCTGCCTCATGATCCTGGGCGGTCTGCTCTCGCTGATCGGCTTCCATACCGGCTTCAGCGACTACATCAGCGGACTGTGGCTCGCCTTGATCGGCTGGTTCGTGCTGCAGGCATCGCAACAGACCGGCCGGCAGAGCCGCGCGGAGAGCAGCCTCACCGGCGTCCGCGTCGGCGATCTCATGTCGCTGCCGCCCACCTGGATCCCCGGCGACATCACGCTGCGCAAGGCGGCCAACGACTACTTCGCCGCGCTCGGTGCACGCTGCCTGCCGGTGCAGGACGACCACGGCACGCTCGAAGGCATGATCTGCCTGTC
>CAZFJE010000203.1:0-5759 GCA_964519555.1 uncultured Thermoleophilia bacterium | reverse complement strand
CATGCTGTCGATCGTCGACGTGCGCTGGAAGGACCACCTGCTCGACATGGACTACATGCAGGAGGGCATCCACCTGCGCGCGCTGGGTCAGCGCGACCCCCTCGCCGAGTACAAGACCGAGGGCTTCAGCCTGTTCGAGGACATGCTCGGCGGCGTGCGCCAGAGCGTGGTCATGACCCTCCTCAAGAACTCGCCCGAAGACCTTTCGTACTTCGCCGCCATGACCTTCGACCAGCCCATGCTGGCCATGAACTACACGAGCGGCGACGACCTCGCCTACCAGACGTCGTTCGCCGGCGCCGCGGTGGCGGCCGGCGCCACCACTGCGACGGGCGGCGACGGCGGCTACGGCTTGCCGGCCGCCGCGCAGGGCGCGCCCGCCATGGCCGCGCAGTCGGGCGGCGAGTCGTCGGTCGCCGTGCAGCAGCGCCACGTCGAGCAGAAGGTCGGCCGCAACGACCCCTGCTGGTGCGGCAGCGGCAAGAAGTTCAAGAAGTGTCACGGAGCATAGGTGCCTCGCTTGCCCCATGAGAGCCGCGCGCGCCTGATATACTGCTGACTCGCATGACGATGACCGTACCCGAAGCCCTCGAACACCTTGACTCGCTCCGCGAGCGGCTGCACGGCGCCTCAGAGCGCCTCAGTTGGCTGCGGAGCTATCTTTGACCCCCCTCGCCTGACCGCCGACATCGAGGCGCTCGAAGAGCGCATGCGGGCCCCCGACTTCTGGGACGACGCCGAGGCCGCGCAGACCACGTCGGCCACCTATAGCCGCCTCAAGCGTCGCTTCGACGACTTCGCCGCCCTCGAGGCCGCCTTCGGCGACCTCGAGACCACCGAAGAGATGGTCCGCGAGGAGCTCGCCGCCGACGAGGTCGACGAGCCGCTCTTCGCCGAGCTCGGGCAGGGCGTGGCGGGTCTCGAGCGCGAGCTCGAACACGGCGAGGAACAGCGCTTCTTCAGCGGCCGCTACGACGAGGGTGGCGCCGTGATGACCATCCATCCGGGCGCCGGCGGCACCGAATCGCAGGACTGGGCCTCCATGCTGATGCGCATGTACCTGCGCTGGTTCGAGAACCGCGGCTTCAAGGTCGAGATCAACGACACCCAGGAGGGTGGCGAGGCCGGCATCACGAGCGCGACCATCTCGGTCGAGGGCGAGAACGCCTACGGCCTGCTAGCCTCAGAGAAGGGCGTGCACCGCCTGGTGCGCATGAGCCCCTTCGACTCGGCCAATCGCCGTCACACGAGTTTCGCCGCGGTCGAGGTCAGCCCGCTCGTCAGCGACGACGTCGAGATCGACATCGACGAAGACGACCTGCGCGTCGACACCTACCGTTCCAGCGGCGCCGGCGGTCAGCACGTCAACAAGACGAGCTCCGCGGTGCGCATCACGCACATCCCCACGAACATCGTGGTGCAGTGCCAGAACGAGCGCTCTCAGCTGTCGAACCGCGCGACCGCCATGCGCATGCTCAAGAGCCGCCTGATCGAGCTCGAAGAGCGCAAGCGCGCCGAAGAGCTCGCCCGCGAACGCGGCCAGCAGCTCGACGTGAACTTCGGCTCGCAGATCCGCAGCTACGTGCTGCACCCCTACCAGATGGTCAAAGACCTGCGCACCGATCACGAGACCGGCAACACGCAGGCCGTGCTCGACGGCGAGCTCGACCAGTTCGTACACTCGTACCTCATGTGGCGCGCCGGCAACGACCACCGCGGATGACCGCGGCGGGCAGGCTCCGCCGCGCCACGCGGTGAGCCGGCCCGACGACACCCCATGCGACGCGGCGCGGCGAGCCGGCCCGACGACGCCCCCACGGTGCGCGGCGGTCAGGTCTCGACGGCGCCCATGACGAGCGGGGTCAGGCGAGCCTCGACGTCGTCGAGGCTCGCCTGACGATCGAACACCAGCCAGTCGAGGGCCGCGGTGGCGATCATGCCGAAGAGTGTCGAGGCGGTGCTCTGCACGTGCAGGTCGGCGCGGAACTCGCCGGTCGCGACGCCGCGGGCAAGCACGCCGGCAATGACCGCGACGTACTCCTCGCGCAGCGTGCGCAGGTTGTCGCGCCAGTCGCGGTCGGCGCGCCACATCTCCGACATCACGAGCTTCGAAAAGGCCTGATAGCGCTCTATGTAGACGAGCTCGGCGTGGACGAGGGCGCGCAGGGCGGCGCAGCCGCCCTGCGCGCCCTCGATCTCGCTGCGAAACGAGGCCGCCAGGCGGCGCAGGCCGTCGTCGAGCAGCGCCGAGACGAGCTCGGATTTGCTGCGGAAGTGATAGTACACCGTGCCCTTGGCGACGCCGGCGCGCTCCACGATGTCGTCGACCGTGGCGCCCGCGTAGCCGCGTTCGCCGAACAGCTCGATGGCCGCCGTGAACAGGCGGTCGAGGGTCCCGCTGCGGGCGTGCGGCATGCTGGTCCGTCCCTTCGCTTTCGTCGCGCTGCGTTGCCCGGCGGCCGACATCGTCGCGCTCGCGCTACGGCGCGTCACGACATCGTGACGATGGGCTTGAGGCGGTCCATCGTCCAGGTCCGCCGGCGGTGCGCGGTCAGTATAGTCGCACACACCGCGAGCGCGGCGAAGCCGAGCAGCACGGCGGCGTCGAGCGCCAGCGCGCGCAGGTCCCCGCCCGAGATCGCCTGGCGCAGGCCTGAGACCACGTAGGTCATGGGCAGCCAGGGGTTGATGAGCTGGAAGAAGCGCGGCACCGTCTGCATGGGGAACGTGCCGCCCGACGAGGTGAGCTGCAACATGAGCAGCACGATGGCGGCGAACTTGCCGGCCGTGCCCAGGGCCGCCGACAGGAACTGCAGGATGGCCGTGAAGGCAAAAGCGGCGACCAGCACGAAGCCCAGCAGCGCCAGCGGTTCGACTGGGTGCAGCCCCAGCGTGAAGCGCAGCACCAGGACGAGCACGATCGCCTGCACCGCCGCCAGGGCGGCGCCGGGCCACAGGCCGGCCAGAGCCACCTGGGCGTCGGGCAGGGTCGAAGCCAGGGCGCGGCTGCTCAGGGGCCGCACGATGAAGTAGGTCATGAGCGCCCCGACCCACAGCGCCAGGGGGATGAAGTAGGGGGCAAACCCGGTGCCGTAGTTGGGCACGGGGTCGACCCGCGTGGTGTGCAACTGCACGGGATCGCTCATGACCGCGGCGTGCCTCACGCGCTGCGCGCTGCTGTAGGCGGTCATCGCGGCGGCCCCGTTGACGAGGCTGCGGGTCAGCGTGCTGCCGCCGGCCTGCGCCTGGGCGAGGCCGCTGGTGAGCTTCGTGCCGCCGGCCTCGAGACGGTCGAGGCCCAGGACGAGGGCGCCGCTGCCGCCGGCCGCCTGCGCGGCGGCGCTGGCGGCCTGGGCGGCGCCGCCGGCCAGCGTGCGCGCGCCGCTGGCCAGGGCGCCGGCGCCGGCGCTGGTCCGGCTTACGCCGGACTGCAGCGCGCCGGCGCCCTGGGCGAGCGCGCTCGCCCCGCCGGCCACCGTCTGCGCACCCGAGTGGGCCTGGGTGACCGCCGCCTCGTAGGTGACAAGCGAGCCGGCGAGCTGCGCGCCGCCGCTGTCGAGCTGCGCGGCGCCCGCCTCGAGCTGCTGGAGCTGGGGTGTGGCGGCCGCAAGGCCGCTGTGCAGCTGCGAGAGGCCGCCGGCCACCTGGTCGGCGGCGCCCGCGGCGGTCTGCAGGTCGCCGAGGTCGGCGGCGTCGGGGTGCGCGGCTATGTAGGCGGCGAGCGCCTGCTGGACCTGGTCGGCGGCGCCCGCCAGCGTGCCGGCCGAGTCGGCGGCGGTCGCCGTCTGGGCCGCCGCCGCCGTCAGCCCGGTGTGCACCTGGCTTGCTCCCGCGGCGAGGGTGGTCGCTGCGCCGTGGAGCTGCGTGGCGCCGCTGGCCAGGCTGCCGAGTCCGCTCGCCAGCGCGCCGGCGCCGCTCGCCAGGCTGTGACTGCCGACGCGCACGGTGCGGGCTCCGGCGGCGGCGCTGCTCAGACCGCCCGACAGGCGGCTTGCGCCGCTCGCCAGGCGGGTCGCCCCGCTTGCCAGGGAGTGGGTGCCGCTCGTCAGGCTGGTGAGTCCCGACGAGAGCGTGCGCGAGCCCTGGGCGGCCGTGGTGATGCCGCCTGCGAGACTCGACGAGCCCGACGTGGCGCGGCTCAAGGCGACCGTCAGGCGGCCGGCGCCGCCGGCGGCCTCGGTGGTGCCCTGCTTGACGTCGGACAGGCCGACGAAGATGTGCGACAGGTAGCCCTTTGCCGTGAGGGCCGACAGCGAGGCGCGCAGCTCCACGAAAACGCGCGCGCCGATCTGCGTGGCGAGCAGGTTGTGAGCCTCGTTGGCCTGCACCTGCAGGGTGGCGGCCTGGGGCTTGGCGCCCGACGCCGAGGCCACGTCCGCGCTGAAGTCGGCGGGCACGGTGAGGGTCATCGCGTAGCGGCCGCTGCGCAGCCCGGCGCGCGCCCGCGCAGCCGACACCGGCAGCCACTCGAACGACTTGTCGGTGCGCAGCTGGCTCAGCAGATCGGCGCCGACGTGCACCGCGACGCCGGCGGAACGCACCGGCTGGTCCAAGTTGACGACCGCGACCGGCAGCTTGTCGAGGCGCGAGTAGGGGTCCCAGAAGGCCCACAGGTACAGGACGGCGTAGAGCAGCGGCACCACGCAGACGACTCCGGCGGCAATGCGGAAGGCCCGCGCCGAGAGGAGTCGCTTGAGCTCTGACTGAGCGAGCCTAAACGAGCGCACGATCGGCCTCCTTGCGGGGCGTGGGGAGTGGGGTGGCAGCGTCTGAGACGGCCCCCACCGGGCCGGCGGCGGGGCGCCCGTCGGCGTCGAGCCAGAGCACGACGTCGGCGTGGGCGGCGAGGCTCGGGTCGAGGCTGCCGGCGACGACCGTCAGGCCGCCGCGAGCGAGCTCACGCAGCCGCGCCATGGCCATCTCGTGATCGGCCGGCGTGAGGTCTTCGTGCAGGTCGTCGACCACCAGCAACGATGGCCGGCCGATGAGCGCCAGCGCTACGCCGAGCAGCAGCCGGTCGACGGCGTGCAGGTCGCCGACCTTGACGCGCGCGTCGAGGCCCAGGCCCACGGGAGCGAGCGCCGACGCGACGTCGGCGCGCGAGCGGCGCTCGCCGTGCAGGGCGAGCTCGGCTTTGACCTGGTCGCCGACCGTGAGGGTGGCGTCGAGCTCGTTGACGCCGGCGGTCTCGCCGAGGCCCACGAGGCGGCGGGCGCGCTGCGGCTGGGCGACTGCGTCGCAGTCGCCCAGCCGCAGCGCGCCCGCGCTCGGCCGCATGCGCGCCGCCAGCGTGAGCAGCAGCGCGGTCTTGCCGCAGCCGGCCGGTCCGCTGACGAGGGCCACCGAGCCCGGGGGCACGTCGAGATCGACATCGCGATACACCCAGCCGCTCGACGTGAGCAGGCCAAGCCCCTTGGCGTCGATCCCCCGCTGCTCGTCTGGCGTCGTCACACGGCACCTCCTAGTCCGGTCATAGTGAACTGACTAGTCAGTATAAATAGGGAGATGGGTTCGAGCAACCGTGGAGAGGGCGGGGCACGGGACACTGCGCCGGCCGGCGGACTTCGAACCGCCGCGCGGGCGGGTTTGCCGGTGAATGGCGCGGGCGCGTTCAACCTGCTCGCGAACCGACAGCTGCATGGCTGGCAGGCCGCCGGAGGTCTGCTATAATGCCAACTCTCGTGGGCGACTAGCTCAGTTGCGTAGAGCGCCAGCTCGACAAGCTGGAGGTCGTTGGTTCAATTCCAACGTCGCCCACC
>CAZFJE010000202.1:0-5829 GCA_964519555.1 uncultured Thermoleophilia bacterium | reverse complement strand
TGACCTTGGGCGCATCGACGCTGACTTGCTTGGCGCGGCTCTTGCCGAAGCTCATGACCTTGGAGCCGCCGCCCTGCATGCGGCGCATCATGAAAATGAAGAACCCGATGATGATCACGAGCGGCAGAAGCAGCGTGAGCAGGCTCGTCCACGAGGAGCTGCCGCTCTTGGCCGTGACCGCCACCGTGGGGTGCTGGGCCAGCAGCTGCGAGAGCTGGGTCGCGTCGGGGTAGTTGATCGTGTACGTCGTCTTGCTGGGGTCGTTCAGAGCGACCTGGATCGTCTGCGCCGTGGTGTTGACGAGCACCGTCGACACCTCGCCCCTGTTCAGCTGGCTCACGAAGCTCTGGCTGGTGCCCTGGAAGGGATACTTGACGTTGCTGCCGCTCTTGTTCTTGATGACCGCATCCACGACCACAATCAAGATGACGATGATCAGCAGGGGGATGATGACGCGCCGCAATCTGCTCACGTCGGCTCTCTCTTCACTCTCGGGTACAGGACTTCCGGGCCCCTCTTTGTTCCTCGTATCGAGGCTGGTCAATCACGCGCCGCTCAAGCGGCGTGGGGGACCGGCACCAGACGCTCCAGATGAGCGCCATGGCCCGCCGGACTGCCGCCGACGCAAAACAGCGGCAAGCGACGGGACCCTGCGAGTGGCGCACGCGCCGCTCGCAGGGACTATACCCATGCTACGCCGCTCGGGGGCCGGTGCGCGACCTTTTATCCGTCGATCGACTGCGTCGTCGCCGCTCAGGCATGCGTGACTACGTTGTAATGCCTGTCCGTCGATCGACTGCGTCGTCGCCGCTCAGGCATGCGTGACTACGTCACGCGCCTAGTCCGCGAGGGCGTCGGCGATCACGTGGGCCGCGTCGTTGATCGGCACCGCCGTCCCGGCGCCGCGCGGGTCGCCGGCCGGAGCGCCGGCGCCGTCGACGACGGCCAGCACACGACCGGCGGCGTCGAAGAGCGGAGCGCCCGACAGACCGGCCAGGGACGGGCCTGAGAGCACGATCGCCTGCAGGGTGACCCCGCTCGTCGCGCGCACCAGGCGCCGCGGGGCCGTTACGACGAGGGTGGCGGGCGTCGGCGACGCGGCCAGCGGGTCGCCCAAGGCGGTCAGCGACTGCCCGGCGCGCAGTGCGCTCGAGTCGCCCATGGGCAGGACGACGAGACCTGCCGTCTGGGCAGCGTCGACTCTGATCACGGCAAGGTCGAGGGCCGCGTCGACGCAGACGATGGCGCCGACGGTGCGCCGTTCCTGCCCGCCGGCCGTCTTTGCGATCACGGTCGCGGTCTTGGTGATGCTGCCGTTCTGGTCGACCAGGCGTGCGCTCGTCAGGATCAGGGTGCTCGACACGGCGAAGCCCAGGCCGCGCGGCCCGGCGCCGTTGTCGACGGCGCGGGTGGCGCCCGTGGCGGCCGGCGCCACGGCGATGACCTGCACCACTCCCTGCCCGTAGCGCTGGGAGACCTGCTCCGCCGTCAGCACCGCACCGGGCGACGACGAAGCGCGCGCGCCGGCCTGGGCGGCAGGCTGCGGCGAGCTACCGCAGGCGGCCATCAAGCAAGCGAACGCCACAAGGAGCACCCCACTGCCAAGAGCCGGCACGATCAGCTTGCGCATGGACACTCTCAGCCTCCTTAAGTCCCGGGCTTCATTCCCCGACTGTCGACGGGGTCTTCGCCGAACGCCGTTTATCGGCGGCAGGGGGGCGGCGCACTCTTGAGGCGGCAGTGGAGGGCGGCGGAAGGCCGAGGTGGCGGCGGAAGGCCGAGGTGGCGGCGGAAGGCCGAGGCGGCGGCGGAAGGCCGAGGCGGCGGCGGAAGGCCGAGGTGGCGGCGGAAGGCCGAGGTGGCGGCGGACCATGGGGCCGAGTGCCGCCGGCCAAGACCTCGATGCGACGTTTGTCAGGCGCGCGGCTGCGGCGAGAAGGGCAGCAGGCGGCCGGGGGCCGAGCCGCGCGACGAGTCGGCAAGCAACAGGGCGTGGCGCACCCTGTCCTTGCCCGCCGCTTTGGCCTGATACATGAGGGCGTCGGCGGCGGCGAGCATCTCCTCGACCGAGTCGGGGGCGCGCCCATACGACGCCAGGCCGATGCTGCAGGTCGTACCGGCGTCGCCGATCGTGGAGACCCTGGGGAAGGCCTCGCGCAGGCGCGTGACCAGCGGCAGGGCGGCGTCGGCTCCGGTCTCGGGCATGACGATCACGAACTCGTCGCCGCCGATGCGGGCCACGGTGTCGACCGAGCGCGCCGTGGCCAGGGCCAAGGTGGCAAGGGCGATGAGTGTACGGTCGCCGGCGTCGTGGCCCAGGCGATCGTTGGTGCCCTTGAAGTCGTCGATGTCGATGTAGGCGAGTGAGAGCCCGTGCTGAAAGCGCCGGCTGCGCTCGATCTCGCGCGCGGCGACGTCGCGAAAGGCGCGCAGGTTGGCGACTCCCGTGAGCTCGTCGAGCCCGGCCTGTTCTTCGAGCCGGGCTACGAGGTCGCGCACCTCTCGCATGAGGTACAGCACGATGCCGAAGACCGCGAGGCGCACGACCGCGTTCCACAGTGCGACGGCCGGCGAGCTGTAGTGGTAGTCCGAGATGACCGCGGCCAGGAAGGTCGCCGCGACCACCGCCGCGCCGTAGCCGGTCGATTCGGTGCCCCAGGCGACCAGCATGACGGGCAGCAGGTAGAAGATGCTGAGCGCCACGTGCGGGCCGGTGACGTAGTCGAGCCCGCCGATCGCCACCACGAGCCCCAGGCCGATCAGCAGCAGCACCGGCCGCGGCAGCCCGGCGAGGCGCTTGCAGAACGCGCTCAGCAGGGCCACCGGCGGGTCAGGCGGAGTGTGGCCGGCAGAGGCTTGGGCCGCACGAAATAGCTGGGGAGTCGCATGTCTCTCGCTATCGGCCCCCGCGGCTCCGAACTTGATGTTGGTCGCCGCTAGACCGTTGCCAAAGGCCGACGCTGCTGGTTTGGGGACGCCGCGCTTGCGAAAGACCCTCCGCGATACGAGCACGGGCGCGCCGGGCGGCACGTCTGCCTTACGGCCCCGCGCATGAACGAGCGTCGGCGCAGGAGAACGTGTGAGCGCAAGCGTCGCAGTCCCCGCAGAGGTCGCCCGCGGCGAGCGGCGGGTGGCGCTGGTGCCGGCGGCGGTCGTCAAGCTGGCCGCCCGCGGCATCGAAGTGGCGGTCGAAGCCGGCGCCGGGCGCGGCAGCTACTTCGCCGACGACGACTACGCGCAGGCGGGCGCCGCGCTCGTAGCCTCGACCGCCGAGCTCTGGGCGCAGGCCGAAGTAGTCGTCAAGGTGCGGCCGCCGCTGCCCACCGAGATCGAGCTGTCGCACCCGGGGCAGCTCCTCGTGGGGTTCATGGAACCGGCTCGCGACCTTGGGCGCGTCGCCCGTCTGCGCGACGGCGGAGTGACGGCGCTCGCCATGGAGCTGCTGCCGCGCGTCACGCGGGCGCAGTCGATGGATGCCCTCACGTCGCAGGCCTCGGTGGCCGGCTATCGGGCCGCGCTCATGGCAGCGTCGGGCCTGGCGCGCTTCTTCCCCATGCTCACCACGCCGGCCGGCACCATCCGCCCGGCGCGGGTGCTCGTGCTGGGCGCGGGCGTCGCCGGCCTGCAGGCCATCGCCACCTCGCGGCGCCTGGGCGCAGTCGTCGAGGCCTACGACGTGCGCCCCGCAGCCAAGGAACAGGTCGAGTCGCTCGGCGCGAAGTTCGTCTCGCTGGGCGTCGATGCCTCGGCGTCGGGCGGCTATGCCCGCGAGCTCACCGCCGACGAGCACGAGTTGGAGCGCAAGCTCATCGCCGACCACGTGGCGGCCTCTGACGCGGTCATCACCACGGCCGCCATTCCCGGCCGCCGCGCGCCGCTGCTGGTGAGCGCCGCCATGGTCGAGGCCATGAAGCCGGGCGCGGTCCTGGTCGACCTGGCGGCCGAGGGCGGCGGCAACTGCGAGCTCACCAGTCCCGGCGAGACTGTCGAGCACGGCGGGGTGACCATCTTCGGGCCCCTCGACCTGCCCAGCCTGCTGGCGGTGAACGCGAGCGAGACCTACGCCCGCAACATCTCCGACTTCCTCGGCCTGCTGATCCACGACGGCGAGCTCTCCCCCGCCTGGGACGACGAGATCGTAGCGGCCAGCGTGCTCACGCGCGACGGGCGCATCGTGCACGAAGCGACACGAGCGGCGGTCGAGGCGGCGGGCGGCCCGCCGGGTGGCGGCCCGCCCGACGCTGATAGCGGCGCGCGCGACGCTGATAACGGCGCGCGCGACGTGCAGACCGGCACTCGCGGACAGGAGGCCCCGGAGTGAGCGGCTGGAGTGCCCTGTACATCTTCATGCTGGCCGCCTTCACCGGCTACGTGATCATCGGCGCGGTACCGGTCATCTTGCACACCCCACTCATGTCGGGCGCCAACTTCGTGCACGGCATCGTCCTGGTGGGCGCCATGGTGACGCTCGGTTTCGCGCACGGCGCCCTCGAGGTGG
Organism: uncultured Thermoleophilia bacterium; assembly: GCA_964519555.1. Taxonomy (GTDB): domain Bacteria; phylum Actinomycetota; class Thermoleophilia; order UBA2241; family UBA2241; genus Bog-752. The sequence goes on along the minus strand of CAZFJE010000202.1, from coordinate 1,331 downwards.
CGATCGGCGTGTTCGCCGTGGTGCTGGCCGCCATGAACGTGCACGGCGGCTATGTGGTGACGGTGCGCATGCTGTCCATGTTCAAGAGCAGCCACGACCGCACGGCGACGCAGCGGTCCGGCGGCGGGGGCGACGCTGCCGCCGGGGACGAGCCCGTCGCGCCCGGTCCCGACGACGCCGGCTCGCCCGGCCGGGCCGCGGCGCCCGGCCCATGAGCGCCGTCGACGAGGTCATCAAAGCGAGCTACTTCGCCACCGCGGCGCTGTTCATCGCGGGCCTGCGTAGCATGAGCTCGCCGGCGACGGCGCGGCGCGGCATCGTGTGGGCCGGGGCGGGCATGACCGTCGCCGCGGTCGCCACGTTCTTCACGCCGGGCATGCATCATCTCCTGCTCATGGTCGGCGCCATCGCCGTGGGCATGGGCCTCGCGCAGTGGTCGGGGCGGCGCGTGCCCATGACCGCCATGCCGCAGATGATCGCCCTCTTCAACGGCATGGGCGGCGGCGCGGCGGCGGCCATCGCCGCCGTGGAGCTCATCAAGGGCGGCGGGTCGGTCGCCGCCCAGCGGCCTGGCGACGTCGCGGTGCTGGCCGTCGTCGGGGCACTGATCGGCGCGGTGTCGTTCGGCGGCAGCCTGGTCGCCTTCGCCAAGCTGCAGGGCCTCATCAAGCGGGTGCTCGGCTTTCCCGGGCAGAACGCGGTCGACCTGCTCGTGCTGGCGGTGGCCGTCGTCGCCGGCGTGCTCGTCGTGCTCGGCGAGACCGGCACGATCAGACACTTCGGCACGCCGCTCGTGCTCGGCTTCACCGGCGTGGCCTTCGCCTTCGGCATCCTTATGACGCTGCCTATCGGCGGCGCCGACATGCCGGTCGTGATCTCGCTCTACAACGCGCTCACCGGCCTGGCCGTTGCCTTCGAAGGCTACGTGCTGGGCAACCCGGCCATGATCATCGCCGGCATGGTGGTGGGCGCGGCCGGCACCATGCTCACCCAGCTCATGGCCAGGGCCATGAACCGCTCGCTGGCCAACGTGCTGTTCAGCGGCTTCGGCGGGGCGCCGGCCGCGGCCGGCGTCGCTGCCGGCGCCGCCCGTCCGATCGATCCGAGCGACGCCGCCATCACCATCGCCTACGCGAACAAGGTGATCATCGCGCCGGGCTACGGCATGGCGGTCGCCCAGGCCCAGCACAAGGTGTGGGAGCTCGCCCAGCTCCTACTCGACAAGGGCGTGCGGGTCAAATTCGCCATCCACCCGGTGGCGGGACGCATGCCGGGTCACATGAACGTGCTGCTGGCCGAGGCGGGCGTGCCTTACGACTACATCTACGACC
>CAZFJE010000201.1:0-5840 GCA_964519555.1 uncultured Thermoleophilia bacterium | reverse complement strand
GTGGCCGCGTGGATCAGGGCGCTGACCGGCGAGGGGCCGGCCATGGCGTCGGGCAGCCAGGTCTGCAGCGGCAGCTGGGCCGACTTGCCCACGGCGCCGCCGAGCAGCAGCAGGGCGGCGGCCACGGGCAGGGCGGAGCCCTGCGGCCAGGCCGCCGCGGCGCGCGCCATGAGCGGCTGGATCTGCAGCGTGCCGAGCTGCGTGAACAGCAAGAACAGGCCGACGATCAGGGCGGTGTCGCCGATGCGCGTGACGACGAACGCCTTGCGGGCGGCGTAGCCGTTGTACCAGTGCTTGTGCCAGAAACCGATGAGCAGGTAGCTGCACAGGCCGACGCCCTCCCAGCCCAGGTAGAGCAGCAGCAGGTTGTCGGCCAGCACGAGCATGAGCATGAAACCCACGAAGAGGTTCATGTAGGCGAAGAAGCGCGCGTAGCCGTCGTCGTGAGCCATGTGCTCGACGGAGTAGAGGTGGATGAGGAAGCCCACGCAGGTCACGATCAGGATGAAGCAGATCGCGAGCGGGTCGAGGTAGAGGGCGACCTGGACCTTGAGGCCGGCCACCGAGAACCAGGTCCAGAGGACCTGGTCGAAGGCGTGGCCGGCCGGCGGGCCCGCCATGAAGTCGATCGACACAGCGAGGGCTACCAGCGCTGCCAGACCGACCGAGCCGGCGCCCACGGCGGCGATGCCGGCGTGCGACAGGCGCCGGCCGCCCAGGGCGAGCACCACGAAGCCGGCGAAGGGCAGCAGGGGCACGAGGAAGAGCAGGTGCAGCACGTCAGCCTCGCATCCGGTCGGCTTTGTCGATGTCGAGCGAGCCGAAGGCGCGGCGGAAGAGCAGCGCCAGCGCCAGGCCCACGGCCACCTCGGCGGCCGCCATGGCGAGGATGAAGACGAACATCACCTGGCCGTCGGGTTGTCCCCAGCGCGAGCCGGCCACCACGAAGGCAAGACCGGAGGCGTTCAGCATGATCTCGATCGAGGCCAGCACGAAGATCAGGTTGCGGCGCACCAGCACTCCGACCAGGCCAACGAGGAACAGCGCGGCCGCCAGGTAGAGCCCGTACTCGAAGGGCACGTGGGCCATCAGTCGTCGTCCTTTCGCCAGAACCTGGTGGTGCGCGGGGCGGGCGTGTCGTGGGGCGCCTGCGGCGTGGCTTCGCCGACTGTCGCGCCGCCGGTCGCGCTGGTCGCGCCGCCGGTGGGTGACCTGCCCGGCGCGCCGACCGCCACGAGCGCTGGGGCCGGGCCGCCAGAGGCCGGCGCGACTGCGTCGGCCGGCGCCAGGTCGGCGAAGCCCTGCTCGCGCTGACGCTGGCCCAGGTGACGGGCGCCGATCAGGGCGGCGAGCAGCAGCGTCGAGGCCAGCTCGACGCCGATGGCGTAGGGTCCGTAGAGCGCTATGCCGACCGTGCGCGGCGCGACGGCGCGAGCGCCGACCTGGGCCGAGGGGCCGCTCGCGATGGCCACGGCGAGCTCGGCCAGCAGCGCCGCGGCCAGCAGTCCGGGCCCCAGGAAGCTCACCGCGCGCAGGCGGTGCGACTCGTCGCCTTCGGCCTCGCGGCCCACGTTCAGCAACATCACCGTGAACAGGAACAGCACGATGATGGCGCCGGCATAGACGATCACCTCGAGAGCGGCCACGAAGGGCGCGCCCAGCGTGTAGAAGACGACGGCGACGGCCAGGAGCGAGACCACGAGGTAGAGCAGGGCGTGGATCGTGTTGCGGCGCGTCACGACGAGCAGCGTAGAGAGCAGGGCGATCGCTCCGGCTATGTAGAAGACCACGGTCATGACGCGCGACGGCTCCTCATGGCAGCAGCCTTTTGGGGTCGGTCGGCGGGGCCTCGTGCTCGGCCTCGCCCTTGCCCTTGCCGGCGATGGCGAGGCCGGCGACCCGGTAGAAGTTGTAGTCGTGGTACTTGCCGGTGCCCGCGATCTGCAGGTCTTCCTTTTCGTAGACCATGTTGGGGCGCAGGTACTCGCTCATCTCGGCGTCGGGGGTGAGCTGGATGGCGTACGTCGGACAGGCCTCCTCGCAGAAGCCGCAGTAGATGCAGCGCGAGAAGTTGATGCGAAACCAGGCTGGGTAGCGGCGTCCGCTGTCGTCCTGGGTGGCCTGCAGGGCGATGCAGTCGACCGGGCAGGCCACGGAACACAGGTAGCAGGCCACGCAGCGCTCGCCGCCGTCGGGGTCGCGGGTGAGCACGATACGCCCTCGGAAGCGTGGCGGCAGGTAGAGCATCTCCTTGGGGTACTCGATCGTGTCGCTGCGCCGAAAGAGGTGCAGAAAGACGATCCAGAGACCGCGCAGGTAACTCATTTCTGCACCGCCAGGATGATGGCGCCGGTGACGGCCAGGTTGACCAGCGAGAGTGGCAGCAGGATCTTCCAGCCGAGGTCCATGAGCTGGTCGTAGCGCAGCCGCGGCAGCGTGCCGCGCACCAGGATGAAGAAGACGATGAAGATGAAGACCTTCAGCAGGAACCACACGAAGTTGGGTAGTCCCGGCCCCAGCCAGCCGCCGAAGTAGATGGTGACGATCAGGGCGGCGATCAGCGTCATGCCGAGGTACTCGCCCACCAGGAACATGCCGGACTTCATGCCCGAGTATTCGGTGCGGTAGCCCGCCACCAGCTCGCTCTCGGCTTCGACCAAGTCGAACGGTATGCGCCGCATCTCGGCGAAGCCGGCCAGCAGAAAGACGAGAAAGCCCGGGAACTGCGGGATGACGTACCACAGGCCGCGCTGGCCCTCGACGATCTTGTTCAGGTCGAACGAGCCCGAGAGCAGCACGGCGCCGGTCAGCGCGACGCCCATGAAGACCTCGTAGCTCATCATCTGGGCCGCCGCTCGCAGGCCGCCGATGATCGAGTACTTGCTGGCCGACGACCAGCCGGCGAGGGCCACGCTGTAGACGCCGAGCGACGACATGGCCAAAAAGAACAGCAGTCCGACGTTGGTGTCGGCCACCACGAACGAGCCGCTGATGGGCACGACGACGAACGCCAGCAGCACCGAGACGATGATGATGGTCGGCGCCAGCACGAAGAGCACGGCGTCGGCGAAGGGCGGGATCCAGTCCTCTTTGGTGAACATCTTGACTGTGTCGGCGAGCGGCTGCAGCAGGCCGGCCGGGCCCACGCGGTTGGGCCCCAGGCGGTCCTGAAAGAAGCCCAGCAGGCGGCGCTCGAACCAGGTGAGACCGGCGGCTATGGAGAGCGCGCCGGCCAGCACGACCAGCACGATGACGAGGTCGTAGAGCACGGTGAGTCCGGAGACCGCCACGAGTGACGCCGCGCCGGCAAGGTCGAGCGTGGAGCGCAGGGCGTCAGGCACGGTCGCCCCCGTCGTCGATCTCGAGCTCTGCGGGCAGGTCGAGGAAGGGCAGGCCCGGCAGGCCCACGGGCAGGCCGGCGAGCCCCTCGGGCAGCGAGTCGTCGATGCGCACCGGCAGGCTGAGGCGGGGCTCGCCGGCGCCGTGCAGCACCACGGCCAGCGGCCGGCCCTCACGCGCGCCGAGCCGCTCGGCGTCGCGCGCTCCCAGGGCGAGGTAGGGCTCGGGCGCGCGACCGGCGACCGGCGCCGCGAGCATGCTGAGCTCCTCGGAGCCATAGATGTGATGTCGCGCCGCGGCCAGCAGGCGGCCGGGCGCGGGGGCGACCACGCGTGGCGCAGTGGCCGGCTGCGCGGCGCCGGCCGGCGCTGTGGCGGCGGCGCCGCCCGCGGGTGCGGCCGCGCCGGCGCCGGCGGCACCCGCGCCGGCCGACGGCGGCTCGATGAGCCGCACGCCGGGGTCGCCGCCGCGCAGCGGGCCGGCGATCTCTTCCTGGAACTTGTTGAGCGCCTGCACCGAGTTCCAGCGCGGCGCGTGGTAGCGCGCGATCAGCGACGCCGGCGGCCGGCCGCGGTAGCCCTCCATAGAGAAGCTCATGGGCGCGTCGCGGTCGGCGGGCGGCGGCGCGTCGAACACCGAGACGTCGGCGTGCATGGCGGTGCGGCCGCTCGCGCGACTCGCCTCGCGCGGGATCTTCATGCCGGTGAAGCGGGCGTCGGCCGGCGGCGCGGCGCGGGTCGCCGGCGCAAGGTCGGGGCGCTCGCGGGCGAGCTCGTCGAGCAGGTGGTCGAGGGTGATCCAGTCCTGGCCCACCGGCAGTCGCGCGGCCGCGGCCAGGGCCGAAAGCCAGCGCCAGGTGGGCTGCGCCGGGCGCGGCGCCGGCATGACCTGGAGCGAGCGCTGGGCGCGCCCCTCGAGACTCACGAACGTGCCGGTGCCCTCGGCCCACGAGGCCGCCGGCAGCACGGCCGCCGCCGCCGCTCCCGTCGCGGTCTTTACGTGGTCGACGACGATCACCGTGCCGCAGGCCCGCAGGAAGGCATCGATCGAGGCCGCCGGCGCGCGCCGGTAGAGGTCGTTCTCGATGACCAGGGCGACCTCGACGTCGCCCTCGGCGGCAAGGCGGAAGGCGTCGGACAGGCGGCGGCCGCCGAGCAGCATGAGGCCGAGCGTGTTGACCTCGGGTACGACCAGGGCGAGCGGTGCGGCGCCGGCGGGCGCGGCCGGAACGGCCGCCGCGGGCGGCGCGGAGGCGTCGGGCGTGCCGGCGGGCGCGGCGGTGTCGGAAGCGGCGGCGGGCAGGCTGGGCAGGGCCCGCGCCAGGGCGGCGGCCGCTTCGAGCAGCGCCACGCTGCCGCAGCTGACCCCCGAGATCACCACGGGGCGCGTCGCCGCGCGCAGGGCCGCCGCGTAGCGCTCGACACGGGCGGCCTCGTCGGAGAGCGGCGTCTTCGTCGCCCGCCGGCGGCGCTGCGGGGCGAGCGCCGCGGCGAGCGCCAGAGTGAAGCTGGCAAGGTCGTCGGGCGCCGCGTGCCAGGTCTCGGCGGCGATCTCGTCGAGCTTGCCGGCGTGCGTGGCGGCGATCCACAGCGCCTTGGGTTCCTCTTTCTTGACCATGCCGATACCGGCGTCGTTCCAGCGCGCGATGCCGAGGCGCTCTTCGTCGGCCGTCGGCCGCAGACGCGCCCAGCGGCGCACCGCGAAGTCGAGCATGGGCGCGGTGTTGGTGAGGTCTTCGCCGAGCACGATGACGAGGTCGGCGGCCTCGATGTCGCGCAGTGAGGGAGTGGCCGACGGGCCGGCGCGCAGCAGCTCGGCGGCGCGCTCGACCAGCGTGTGCTCGCGTTCGGCCATGCCCAGGAAGAAGCGGTCGTCGCCGACCATACGCTTGAGGGCGAAGTTGGCTTCGAGCGAGGCGCGCGGCGAGCCTATGCCGACGGGGCGCGGCCGCGCTACGCGGGGCCGCGCCCCGACGGCCACGCGGCGCTCGCCGAGGGCCGACTCGAGGCGCGCGCCGAGGCCGCGTACAAGCTCGCTGGCCGACAGGCCGGCAAGGCCGACGATCGGTTGCCGGACCCGCTCGACGGCGTTGACCGAGCCGTAGCCGTAGCGCCCGCGGTCGCAGAGGAAGTAACCGTTGACCTCGCCGTTGTAGCGGTTGAGCACGCGGCGCAGCTCGCCGTAGCGCTCGCCGGCGATGGTGTTGCAGCCGCGCGCGCAGTACGGGCAGACGGCGGGCGCCGTCTGCAGGTCCCATTTGCGCGTGTAGTGGGCGGCGAAGGTCTTGTCGTCGAAGACCCCGACTGGGCAGACTTCGACCAGGTTGCCGCTGAACTCGCTGTCGAGGGCGCCGTCGCGCAGGCGCCCGAAGTAGACCTCGTTGCGCAGGCCGAAGGCCGCGAAGTCGCGCCCCCCCGCATAGTCGACATAGAACCGCAGGCAGCGGTAGCACTGGATGCAGCGGTTCATCTCGTGGGTCACGAACGGGCCCAGATCGTGGT
>CAZFJE010000200.1:0-5850 GCA_964519555.1 uncultured Thermoleophilia bacterium | reverse complement strand
GGATAGAGCGTCGGACTTCTAATCCGAGGGTCGCAGGTTCGAATCCTGCCGGGCGCGCCACAAGGCCTGCGACGAAAGACGGCGACCAGGCCGGCCGGCGAGGGCCGTCCGGGTGGGCGGCCCCTTCGCCGTTCGCAGCCGGAAGTAGACCGGCAACGTCGACCGAGGGATCGCATGGATCGATCAGAGAACGCTTGGTGGGAGACGTGGCATGCCGCGGGAGACAAGGACCATCCTGGCGGGTCTCCGATCGGCGAAGCCCTTTCGATCGCCAGACCGATCGTCGACTACAAGTCCACCGTCTGGAGGATTGAAACGACGGATCTGACGCCCTCGACGTCGATGGAAGCGTCTCGGTGGACGCTTCGACGTACCTACAGACTCAGGTATGTGAGCCACGGTGCGTCGGGCCTCACTGGCCACAAGGGAACGACTGAGCGGCTGCAAGGTGCAGTCGAGCAGCTCGAGACGCGATTCACGGTTCCCGCGGGTCTGGATGCAGACCAGCAAACCGAGCTCCAGCGAATCGCCGCGAAGAACTGCATCTATGGACTGATAAGTCAGGCCGGTCCGCTTATCGATGCTGCGTTGAAGCCGGCGACCACAGGCTAGACGTCCCGTTCCTGGTCGGGATGCCGCGGCTGCCGATCGCCACCTGAGGGGTCGCCCGGCCGACCTACCAGATGCGCGCCCGCTTGTCTTCGCCGCGCACCATGGGCGAGGCGTCGTCGATGGCGAAGGCGGCGGCGAACGCCGGAAGGTTCGCGAGCGGGCCGTTCACGCGCTCCCGACAGGGCGAGTGGGGGTCGGTCGTGACGATCAGTCGCAGGTATTCGTCGGTGTAGCTCGTGCGCCACACCGTCGCCCACGAGAGGAAGAAGCGCTGTTCGGGGCCGAACCCGTCGATAGTCGCAGGGGCCACGCCGCCGAGCGCCTCGCCGCCGAGCGCCTCGCGCAGCGCGTCGAGGGCGATCTTGAGGCCGCCGAAGTCGGCGATGTTCTCGCCCAGCGTGAGGTGGCCGTTCACGTGCAGGTCGTCGACGACCGCAGAGTCGTCGAACTGATCGACGAGCACCTGAGCGCGCCGCATGAACTCGGTACGGTCCGCCTCGGTCCACCACTCACGCAGCTGGCCGTCGGCGTCGAAGTGGCTGCCCTGGTCGTCGAACCCGTGCGTGATCTCGTGCCCGATGACCGCACCGATGGCGCCGTAGTTCACCGCATCGTCGGCGTCGGCGTAGAAGAACGGCGGCTGCAGGATGCCGGCGGGGAAGACGATCTCGTTGAGCAGCGGGTGGTAGTAGGCGTTCACCGTGTGCGCGGGCATGGCCCATTCGCCCCTGTCGACGCGCTCGGAGAGGCGGCCCATCTGCCGGGCGAACTCGAACGACTCACAGCGCATGCGGTTCTCCACGTACGAGCCGCGCTCGATGACGAGCCCCGTGTAGTCACGCCACTCGTCCGGAAAGCCTATCTTGTAGTGGAAACCGTCGAGCTTGCGCAACGCTTCGGCACGGGTGGCCTCTGTCATCCACTCGACGCTCCGGATCGCCCGCCCCATGGCCGACAGGAGATGGTCGACCATCTCCTCGCAGCGCTTCTTGGCGTGCGCTGAGAACGCGGCCTCGACATAGAGCTGCGCCACCAGCTCGCCGATGTCGGCTGAGGCGGCGTTCAACACGCGCTTCCAGCGCGGCTGTTTCTTCTGCTGCCCACCGAGCGTGCGCGCGTAGAAGTCGAACGCCTCGTCTTCGAAGGCGGGCGCGAGGGACGCCGCGAAGGTCGCGACCAGCTGCCAGCGCAGGTAGTCCCGCAGCGTCTCGAGAGGGGTGTCGGCCAGCGTTACGTCGAGCGCCCGGAAGAAGCCGGGGTTGTCGACGCTGACCGTGGCCGACGTGACGCCGAGCTTGCCGACGTACGTGCTCAGGCCGAAGGCCGGCATGAGCTCGTCGAGCGCGACGACGTTGTAGCGGTTCAACGTGAGCTGCACGTCGCGCTCCTGCTCGGCCGTGTACGACGGCTCGGCCAGGCGCGTCTCGAAGGCGAGGATGCGCTCGGCGGCCTCTCGCGCACGCTCTTCGGCGTGCCCGAGGTTGCCGAGCTGGTGGGCGACGTGGGCGACGTACTGCGTGCGCAGCGTCGCCGATTGCTCGTCGTCGCGCAGGTAGTAGTCGCGCTCGGGGAGTCCCAGCCCGCCCTGGCCCACGTAGACCAGGTAGGCGCTGGAGTCCTCGAAGTCGGGCGCGATGCCCAGCGAGTGGAGCGGACCCGCCCCGCAGCGCTGCAGATCAAGCACGATGTCGCGCACGTCGGCCACGGACGCAGCGCCGTCGATACGCGCCAGATATGGCGCGAGCGGCTTCGCCCCGGCCGCGGCGATCGCTGCCTCGTCCATCGCGGCGGCGAAGTAGTCGCCCACCATCTGGCCCGCCGACCCGCGAGCATCGGCTCGTGCCGCCGCGTCCTCGAGCAGCTGGTGCAGCACGTCCTGGTTGCGCGCGTTGACCATCTGTGGAGCGCCCCAGGCGCCGTACTCGGACGGGACCGGGTTGGCGTCGAGCCAGCCGCCGTTCACGTGGCGGTAGAAATCGTCGGATGCGGCGGTGTCCTGGTCGAAGAGCGCGGTGTCGATCGGGCGCTCGGGCTCACTCATGGAGCTGCTCCTTGTCGGGTGGCCGATCGGGCTGGTCCACCGATCGCCGTGACTGTGCCGCGGCGCTCGGCCCACCTGGTCTGGGCAGTCGCCGGCAGCAGCACCGTACTACCCGCCGCCTCTGCCGCAGAAACGGGCCGGCGGGGCGCGTGCGAACAAAGGCCCGACTTCGTGCCACCGGGCACGTCGCATCGTTCGCCGCGCCGCGCCACTGTGGCCCGGCCGCCGCGCCGACCTGCCGCACCCAGTGGCCCCGGGCGGCCTCGTTTCAGCCGGCCGCCGGCCTGCGCAGCATGTCGTTCTCCATGCGGAAGGGCGCGCCGCCGTCGATCGGCGCTACGAGAAAGCCGCCGAACTCCTCTTCGACCAGCTTCGCCGGACCGTACGGGGTGTCGGTCATGTCGCCGACCTTCCACGCGTTCGCCAGCGCCTCGGCTTGCGCGCGGCTCTCAGCCATCTTGGCCAGCTCTTCGTCGCTCCAGTGGGCCATCGTCGCCTCCTATCGTGGCGGACTCGGGTCGTCGGACGAACGACCCGCGGCGCCGCCGGCTCGCGGGTCGCGGGGCAGATGGCAGCGCCCTGCTCGCGGGGCTCTCGGACAGCCTCGCGCCCGCCATGACGTTCGTCCCGCCGACGTGCTATTCTTACACGCCGCTTCCTTGGGGAGCGGGCGCCACAGCGTCAGCGGACAACACGTGGTGGGGGTAGCTCAGCTGGTAGAGCTCCAGGTTGTGGCCCTGGTGGCCGCGGGTTCGAATCCCGTCCCTCACCCCAGCACCTCCTCGCCGACAACGCCTGCGGGTGTGGCGGAACTGGTAGACGCGCTAGACTTAGGATCTGGTGGGCTTGCCCGTGGAGGTTCAAGTCCTCTCACCCGCACCAGTCGCCTCAGCCCCACGTGCCCGGGAGCCTCGAACGGGGTTCGCGGTTCATGGAGCGGGGGCAATAACCGAAGACAGACGGAGACTCTAAAGTGAAGACAGAGGTCAAGCCGGTTGCAGAGAACGAGGTCGAGCTCGCTGTCGAGGTGGCGCGCGACGACGTCGAATCCAAGGTCGAGCGCACCATCACGCGCCTTTCGCGAGAGACGACGATTCCCGGCTTTCGCAAGGGCAAGGTGCCGCGGCAGATCGTGCTGAGCCGTCTCGGCGAAGACTACATCCTGAGCGAGACGCTCAACGAGTTCCTGCCCGAGTGGTACGAGAGCGCGGTCGACGAGGCCGAGCTCGACACGGTATCCACCCCCGAGATCGACCTCGGCGATTTCACCGGCAAAGAGCCGTTCTCGTTCACCGCCAAGGTGCAGGTGCGCCCCGAACCCGTGCTCGGCCAGTACGCCGGTCTCGAGGTCGTCAAAGACGACCCCGCGGTCAGCGACGCACAGGTCGACGCCCAGCTCGCCATGCTCCAGGAGCGCTTCGCCAGCTTGAAGCCGGTCGAAGGCCGCCCGGCGGCCAAGGGCGACTTCGCGCAGATCGACTTTGCCGGCACGCTCGACGACGAGCCGCTCGAAGGCGCGCGCGCCGACGACTATATGCTCGAGATCGGCCAGGGCAACCTCATTCCGGGCTTCGAAGAACACCTCGAGGGCATGGCGGCCGGCGACACCTCGACCTTCGACATCGAGTTCCCCGGCGACTACCAGGCCGAAGACCTGCAGGGCAAGACCGTCACCTTCGCGGTGACCATGAAAGAGATCAAAGAGAAGGTCGTGCCGCCGCTCGACGACGAGTTCGCCTCGCAGGCGAGCGAGTTCGACACCCTCGATGCGCTGCGCGACGACATGCGCATCCGCCTGCTGGCGGCGCGCGAAGAGGCCGTCGAGCGCGACTATCGCAACCGCGTCATCGAAGCGGCCGTCGCCAACGCCACCGTCACCGTGCCCTCGGGCATGATCGACCGTCAGGCTCACGCGCTCTACCACGAGCTCGAGTCGGCGGTCGGCGAGCGCGGTCTCGAGATGGCGCAATACCTCGAGGCGCTCGGCAAGACCGAGGCCGAGACCGAAGCCGACCTGCGTCCGCGGGCCGAATCCGAGGTCACCCGCGGGCTCATCCTCGCCGCCGTGCGCGACGCCGAAGAGATCGAAGTCTCAGACGACGAGCTGCGGGCGCGCATAATGGAGGACGCGGAGGCCCTGCAGCGCGATCCCAACCAGCTCGTGCTCGATGTCTATGCCTCCGGAAGGCAAAACATGCTGCGCGACGAATTGGTCATCGCCAAGACGATCGACTTTCTGGTCGAGCACGCCACAGCGGTGAGCCCCGCGCCCGCCGCGAGCGAGCCCGACGACGCAGATGCGACAACCGACGAAGCGGCCACGCAGGCCGAAAGCGAAGCCAGCAAGGCCGGCAAGACGGCCGCCAAGGCCTCGGCGCCCAAACGGCGTCCGAAAAAGAGCAGCAGCGATGCCCCGGTAGAGTAGCGCGGGCCGGGCACCGAAAGGAGAGGATCGAGAAGTGAGTCCACTGGTCCCGATGGTCATCGAGCAGACGAGCCGCGGAGAGCGCGCGTTCGACATCTACTCGCGGCTCTTAAACGAGCGGGTCATCTTCCTCGGCACGCCCATCAACGACGACATCGCCAACCTCGTGGTGGCGCAGCTCATCCATCTCGAGTCCGACGACCCCGACAAAGACATCAGCATCTACATCAACAGCCCCGGCGGCTCGGTGTACTCGGGCCTCGCCATCTACGACACCATGCAGTTCATCAAGCCCGATGTGTCGACCATCTGTGTCGGTATCGGCATGAGCATGGGTGCCCTGATCCTCGCGGGCGGCGCCAAGGGCAAGCGGTTCGCCCTGCCCAACGCGAAGATCCTCATCCACCAGCTGATCGGCGGCTTCGAAGGCCAGGCGGCCGACATCGAGATCCATGCGCGCGAAGTCATCCAGGTGCGCAAGACGCTCGACGAGATCCTTTCGCAGCACACAGGTCAGACTGTCGAGAAAGTCTCAAAAGACACTGACCGCGACTACTTCATGACCGCTCTCGAGGCCAAGGAGTACGGCATTATCGACGACGTCATCTCGCATCGATAGGAGGTTCCCTAGTGGCAGGACCTATCGACAGCAACGACCAGCTGCTCTGCAGCTTCTGCGGCAAGTCGCAGCGTCAGGTCAAAAAGCTCATCGCCGGTCCGGGCGTGTACATCTGTGACGAGTGCATCGATCTCTGCAACGAGATCATCGACG
>CAZFJE010000199.1:0-5853 GCA_964519555.1 uncultured Thermoleophilia bacterium | reverse complement strand
CGATGGACATCTGCAGCCTCGCCGACCTGCGCTGGCGCACATGGGCCTATCTCGCTGCAACGGGTGTCGCTCCCGGCATGCTCGACGACATCCTGATCGCCCTGCACGAGGCGGTCGCCAACGCACTCCAGCACAGCGGCGCCAGTGAAGCCATCGCAGTGCGCGTCAAGGCGACTAGCGCGAGCGTGCTGGTCGAGGTCGCAGACCAGGGCCGTGGAATCGACACAGCGGTCTCGATCCCCCCTAAGCCCCCCAGCCTGACAGCCGAGAAGGGCCGCGGACTGTTCATGATCTGGTCGCTGATGAGCTCGGTGCGGTTCAGCCACAGCAGCGGCACGCATCTCGTCATGGTCAAGGAGCTCTTTCCGGCGCGTTCGTAGGCGACTGCCCGGTGTCCGCAGGCTCTCGATCGCCTGCTCTGTTTGCAGTGAAATCGCCGAGCGATTAGGCTCGTGCCGTTCTGCGGCGATCGGGATGGTTGTATGGCTGAGGACCTGACCTTCGAGCAAGTCAAGAAGGCCAGGGTGTTCGCTTGGCACGAACTCCAGTACATCTTCACCAACGACGCTCTGCTGCGCGTGGTCCTACCGGTCGGCGTGGACTTGGAGGCGGCCGCCCCTGAAGTCGCTCCCATGACCGTACGGCCGAGCAGCCTCCGGGGCACAGAGCATCTGCTCGACGACGGCTGGCACCACCTCGACACATGCGCCTGCCGCTTCTGCGCCCCTCAAAGTCAGCAGTCCGGGTCGGCGGCCGAGCGGCACGGTCGCTGCGGGCGCCCCACGAAGTAGAAGATCGCGGGGAGCGAGGCGCCTCTACGCGGCCTCGCTCCGCGGAACTGCCTCAGGGGCCAGCCTCTTGCACAGTCGCACCTCTGTGCCGCCGTCGACGTGGTATTCGACTTCGTTCATCAGAGCGAGCCGCAAGAAGAGCCCGCGACCGTCACAGCGATCAATCAGAGCGCCGCGTCGGCCCGGCAGCTCTCCTGTTCGCAGCGCTTCAACAGGAACGTACGGTACTTCTCGAGGTCGCGCTCCAGCTGCGCCTGCGCGCGCACGATTTCTTGGTCCCGATCGGCGTCTGCCCGCGGGACGAACTTGACTTCGACCGTGACCTTGACGAGGCGCTCGCCTTCGGTCTCGAAGGTCACTGTGCCCGACTCGGCGTCGATCGCACTGACCGAGGCGTCGGCGACTTCGGCGAACCCTTTTGCGAAGCTGCCGTAGAGTGAGCGCCACATGAACTCGCTCCACTCGCGATCAGCAAAGGTAATGGGCACGTCGGCTTCGATCGAACCCTTCAGAGTGGCCATGCTTTCCCTCCTGTAGCAAAACTGCGTCGCCACGACGCAGGCTTGTCAGCAGTATTCCCTCAAAGCGGTCAGGGGAGCGCGTGGCGGTACGGGGCTGGTGGATCATGCGCCACGCCTGTCCGCGCCGAAAGGCGGCGACCGAACCGACTGTCATCCCGCGGCACTTAGCGTCTTCAACGATGCTTGCGGCCACCACGCCGGAGGCGGTCCGCTGTGCGCCTTGGGAGCGCTGCTTTTGACCTCGATGTCCTCCATTGGGGCGCCCACGCCGTCGGCCTGCGGGTATGCTGCGCAGTACATCATTCGACAGGGGGTTTGCGGTGAAGTGCATCAGGCGGACGATGCGTGCCCTGCTGGGGCTGATCGCCGCGACAATGGCCCTCGTGGCGTTCATCATCGTCGTTCTCGCGGCGCTTAGCGGGCTGGCCGTGGTCATCGGAGTGCTCGCCTATCTCAAGCGTGACCAGTGGACCAAGCCCGCTTACCGCTGGGCGCGCGCCACCTCGGGTCGCTGGAACGTCACTCCCTGGACGCCGACCGGCAAGACTGTGAGTTGATACACGCCAAGTTCTCCGCCGGGAGTCGGGTTGGGGGAGTGGCTCAACGGTTCGCCTTGCGACCCAAGACAGTACGTCCGCGTAGAGCGGCACGAGAAGATGGGGTGAGCGCAGTGATCACAAACAGAGACAGGGTGCTGATCATCGGCGGGGCTCGCGGCGTGGGTGACTCGCTTGCCATGCGCCTGGCCGGACAGCGACCGGTCCGCGTCCTGACAGACGGCTCGAGCTTGAGTGACTCAGCAGCTCTTGGGCAACTTGGCATCGAGCTTCTGCACGGTAGTCTTGATGACCGCGCTTCACTCGACCAGGCGCTTAGAGGAGTGCAGGCGCTCTTCCTGGTGCTCGACCAGACCGATGCCGGACCGTCGGGCAGGCGGCGGCGTGGCGAGGCCATCGGCGATGCCGCAAAGCAGGCAGGAGTGCGACACGTCGTCTACTCGGCAAGCGCGGGACCCGACCATCACCTCCTGGCCTGTGACCAGTCCAAGCAGATCGAAGACCATCTGCGCGTGATCGGCTTGCCCCTGACCGTGCTGCGCCCGGTGACGATCATGGAGGAGATCCCCTGGTTCTGGCTCAGCCTGCTGGGCGGCGAGGCCGTGCTTGCCACGCCCTACGGCCCGGACAAGCGGCTGCTCATGATCTGCCTCGACGACGTGGCGGGGCTTGCGGCACGCGCCATAACCGAGCCCGCGCCGCTCGGAGGGCAGACGCTTGAGATCGCCGGAGACGAAGCGAGCATGGCTGAGGTGGCCGGCCTGATAAGCCAGGGGCTCGGCCGTCAGGTGCAAGCGAGCGAAGTGCAAGTCGAGGGGGTGTTCATGCTCGCAGAAGCTGGCGAGCCGGCCTGCGACATCACCTGGCTGCGCACCCTCTACCCGCAACTGCACACGGTGAGCACCTGGCTTTCAGTGGGCGGTGGCCTGGAGCTCTGCCGGGCTGCACTTGCACCTGAGCCGCGGCCCACAGCAGGCCGCCGTTCGTAGAGTCGTGGCAAACATTCTGCAAACGAACCTGGTGCCACCTCCCACTACTCGATGGCAGTAGATAGCACTCAGGCCCGATTTCCCGCGCTCGCGGCAGCTCTCGGTGACACTCGCTGGCACTCAATGCCACTACTGCTGACGCCTTTGCACGGCGGAGGTCATTCTGACGTCGAACGTACCCTGACTTCTGACGACGTCCGCAGAAGAAACCTGCTGCACGTTGCGCCCGTCGCCGACGACCAACCGACGTCCGAACGTCGCGCCGGCGTCAGCCCGTTAGCAGCTGGCGTGTGACCTTGTCCGGGAAGCCCAGCGGCCGTAGAGGACGAACCGGGGTGCGAGCAAGCCCAATGGCTACCTGGACCAAGTCGAGATCCTCTTGGCCGTGCAGCTGCCATCTGAGCATGTCGGCGAAGTCGTTCAGGGTGCCCAGGTGGGAGCGGCTGTTGGTCTTGGCGATCAGCGCCTCACGACTGGCCTCAAGCTCACGCTGGATGGCAGCTGCCGGGATGCCAAGACCCCAGAGAATCTTCACCAAGGCGTCGGGGAAGTTGTCTGCCAGGTGTTTCAGGTCGCGGCCTGCCATAAGCATACGCATGGTGAGTGCACGGTGCCGTACTGGCGCCTGGCATGCGCGATTGTGCTGCACAGTTCGGGTTTCCGCGCGCGGCTCAGGTGTGCGTTTGTGCCGAACCGTCGCGTGCAGTGGTGAGACGTCCCGTCGACGTAATGTCGACACGGCGCACTGGCACCGAGCCATCTCGACCGTCCCCGCTGCCAGTCAACACGCGGAGTCTTGAGCGCGTCTAGTAAACGAAGGCGCAACCGTTCCAGTAGGCGCGGACCTTGTGTCCACGCCGCTCGAGCGTGAGCTCGAGCGTCTGAGGCCGACCGCGGCGACCACCGTCGAAGTAGAGCTCAAAGCCGCCGCCGTCGATCGGTGCGACCGGCGGTCTTCGGGCCGGGGGCGTGACATCGGCTTCGAGAAACGTCATCGCGCCGCCGCAGCAACGGTGGGCGACGGCCCACACATACAGCCGGCCGCCCCGCTGCACCACGAAATCGCGAACGGCATCGTCGGCCACGACGGTGGGCCAGCCGGAGCAGGCCGCAGAGTCTTCGGTCGTAGCCATCTCAGTCTCTTGCCAGCCTCTTCTTCATGGATGTGTCATCTTGTCGTACACGTGCCCCGCATGAGCTCCGTCAGCTCGATCCGACCCGGCGAGCGTTCAGCCAGGGTGTACCGGTAGGGTGCCCATCCTCACGTACCTCGACGCCTGCTCTCGGCCGGGCGACGGTGTTCTGTCGAGCTCGTTAGGCTCGAATACGGCAACGGGGACGGTCCCTGTGGCCGGACGCCGATGTGCGGGACACCGGCCCGTTGTGGCGGCCCGAGTGTGCGGGCCGCCACAACTTCCGTGAGCCTGCTTCCTAGCCGAGCGCGATCCCTTCGACCGCTTCCGGCGGCATCGGCAGCCCGGTTACGGTCTGCACCAGGGTGAGGCTGCCGTCGTGGTTCACACGGAAGGCACTGATCGTGCCCGCTCCGCCGCCCTCCACATAGAGGAAGCGCTGGTCGCGGGTGGCGACAGAGTCGGTCACACCGGCTCCGATCGTGGCCGCCGTCGCGTTGACCAAGACGGGCACGCCGCTGCTGTTCAGCGTGAAGGAGCTCACCGTGCCGCTGCCGGCGTTGGAGACATAGTAGAAGCTGCGGGCGGCACTGACCCAACAAGCCGCCGCCTGGGTGTCAGCGGTGGAGCCGATCGCGGCCAGGCTGTTGTCGGGGTTGACCGAGTAGGTGCTGAGGAAGCTGTTCAGGGCCTCGGTGACGACGAGGCGACCCCAGGGATCGAAGACGAAGGCGAAGGGTACCGGCGTCTGTGACGTGGTCGACACTGCCATCTTGCTCAACCTGCCGGAGTGGCGGATCCGGAAGACGTCGATGGCGCCGGTCGAGGCCTTGGTGGTGACGATGAGCTTGTGGCCGTCGGGGGTGAAGCCCACCTGGCCGGGCGAGTGCAGGTAGTTGGGCGGGTTGGTATTACCCAGGCTGAGCGTGCGGATCGAGCCCCGGATCGGCCAGAGGTGATCGTGGCCAAGCCAGTAACCCTGCACCGCGCCTTCAAGGCCGGCGTTCAGCACGTAGACCAGGTCGCGGTGCACGGCGATGCTCACCGGGAACTGGCCGCCGGAGGCGATGACCTGCTTCAGCCAGAGGCGGTCACCGCGTACACGGAACAGCGAGACCGTGTTGCTGCCGGCGTTGACCGCCAAGAGGACGCGGCCATGGTCGGTCGTGACGAGCGAATTCTGTGAGGCAAGCGGATCTGCCGTGGCACCGGCCGCCGTGCCACCGGCGCCGCCGGTGGCGTAGCTTGCGGCAAAGGTCAGAGTGCCGTCCCAGGCGCGGTCGTAGACCATGATCTTGTTGGCGGAGGTGTTGTTGGTCTGCACGAACAAGGTCTTCTGTGCATGCCAGCCCCAGCCCGAGGCAAAGGCGCTTGACGTGGTGGCGAACATGAGAGCGAGCGCGACCACCATGGTCGCGCCGAGGGCGATCGCCAAGGATGTCTTGGGTCTTCTCATAACTCCTCCAAGTCTAACGGCGCCGTTCGGCGCTCCTTGTGGCATCGTCTTCCGGAACGTCCGCCCGGGGCCCCCACGGACCCTGGGCTACGCTCGCTGAGCGTCCTTCCTGAAGGTCAAGTGCACCCTCCAGCGTCGTCAGTTCGAACGCGACGCTTATGCCCGTCGCGGCTAAAGGGGGTGCCGTTGCGTGTGCGGCGGAGGTCATCCGTTGAAGTAGTGCCGTGGGCGAGGCGCGTCGCTGGTCGCACTGTCGGGGCAACGCATATCATGGCTACGGCACTCGTGCCCGCGACCGTCGGCGCGTTTGCAGCTCAAGGCGACGGCACCACCGACGGCGGTAAGCAGAGCGGAGGCGACGTGCCCGAAGGCAACATGAACGCCGAGATCGCCAACCATCTGCGTG
>CAZFJE010000198.1:0-5856 GCA_964519555.1 uncultured Thermoleophilia bacterium | reverse complement strand
GGGTACATCTCCATCACGCCGCTGCACTTCGACCTGGTCGACCTCCGGGCCTTCGAACTGCTCGAGGGCTGGAAGCTGAGCGAAGCCGTGGCGGCCGTGCTGCCGCACGGCGACAGGCCCGAGGACCCGTACGACGCGCCGGCGCCGCGCGACCGCGCAGGCGACCACCCCGACAAGGAGGCGAGCCGGTGAGTGGTTTCGACCCGGTCATCCTCGACCTCGACGGCACGGTGGTCGACACCGTGGCGCTCATTCGCGCCTCGTTTCGCCACGCGTCGCGCGAGGTGCTCGGTCACGAACTGCCCGACGACGTGCTGCTGGCCGGCGTGGGCCAGCCGCTCATGACCCAGATGCGGGCCTTAGATGAGGGCCATGCGCAAGAGCTCTACGACGTGTACCGCGAGCACAACCACCGCGTGCACGACCAGATGATCGCCGGTTTCGAGGGGATGGAGGCGGCGCTGGGCCGCCTGAAGGCGGCCCAGCGCCGCCTCGCCATCGTCACCTCAAAGAGCGCCGACACGACCGCCATGGCGTTTCGCGCCGTCAAGCTGCGCGCCTACTTCGACGTCGTGGTCACGGCGAGCGACACCACGGCCCACAAGCCCTCGCCCGAGCCGGTGCTACTCGCCCTCGAGCTCCTGGGCGCGGCGCCCGACCGGGCCGTCTACGTGGGCGATGCGCCCGCCGACATCGCGGCCGGGAAGGCCGCCGGCGTGGCCACCGTCGCCGTCACCTGGGGCGTGTTCTCGCGCGCCGCGCTGGCCGCCGCCACGCCCGACTTCACGGTCGACACGCCGGCCGCGCTCGTCGACCTGTGCCTCGCGGGCGCGCCGGCCGCCGGCGCCACGTCGCTGCCTGGCGGCGGGAACGCACCTTGACCCCGGTGGCGAGCGACGACGTGCGCCGCCGCGCGGTCGAGCTGCGCCGCGAGATCGAGCATCACGCCCATCTCTACTACGTGCTCGACCGCCCCGAGATCGGCGACGCCGACTACGACGCACTGCTCCACGAGCTGCAGGACATCGAGGCCGACCACCCCGAGCTGCGCACGCCCGACTCGCCCACCCAGCGGGTCGGCGGGCAGCCCCTCGAGAAGTTCACGCAGTGGCGTCACCTGCAGGCCATGCTCTCGCTGGCCAACGCCCGCAACCCCGACGAGCTGCTCGCCTGGAACGCCCGCAACCGCCGTCTGCTCGAGGCGCACGGCCTTGGCGAGGCGCCCATGAGCTACGTGACCGAGCCCAAGATCGACGGCCTCGCCATCTCGCTCGTCTATCGTGACGGCATGTTCGAGCGTGGCGCGACGCGCGGCAACGGCGTGATCGGCGAAGACGTCACCGCCAACCTGCGCACCATCCACGCCGTGCCGCTGCGCCTGGCTGGGCTCGACCGCGGCGAGGCGGTGCCCGTGGTGATCGAGGTGCGCGGCGAGGTCTACCTGCCGCTGGCCGCCTTCGAGAAGTTGAACGAGACACGCGCCGCCGCCGGCAAGTCGACCTTCGCCAACCCGCGCAACTCGGCGGCTGGCTCCATCCGCCAGCTCGACCCGGCCGTTGCCGCGGCGCGACCGCTCGACATCTGGTGCTATCAGATCGGCTACCGCGAGGGCCTCGAGTTCGAGAGCCACTGGCAGTCACTCGAATGGCTGCGCAGCCAGGGCTTTCGCGTGAATCCCGGTTCGGCGCGCCACGAGACGATCGAGCAGGTGGCCGTCGAGTGCGCCGCCTGGGTCGACCGCCGCGCCGAGGTCGACTACGACATCGACGGCGTCGTGGTGAAGGTCGACGAGGTCGCGCTGCAACGCGACCTCGGCGAGGTCGCCCACGACCCGCGATGGGCGATCGCCTTCAAGTTCGCCCCGACCACCGCCGTCACGCGCCTGCACAGCATCGAGGTCAACGTGGGGCGCACCGGCGTGCTCACGCCCTTCGCCGTGCTCGAGCCGGTGCAGGTCGGCGGCGTCACGGTCGAGCGCGCCACCCTGCACAACGAAGACGACATCCACCGCAAAGACGTGCGCCCCGGCGACGACGTCATCGTGCAGCGCGCCGGCGACGTCATTCCCCAGGTCGTGGGGCCGGCGATCCGGGAAGAGAAGGGCGAGCAGAGTGTCGCCGCCCACGAGGCGCGCGCGCCCTGGCACATGCCCGAGCGCTGCCCGGCCTGCGACTCGAAGGTGGTGCGCGAAGAAGACGAGGTGGCGGTGCGCTGCCCGAACCGCTCGTGTCCGGCGCAGTTGGTCGAGGCGGTCAGGCACTTCGTGAGCCGCGGCGCCATGGACATAGACGGCGTCGGCGACGAGGCCGTCTGGGCCCTGCACCAAGCCGGCCTGGTGGCCAACGTCGCCGACCTGTACGACCTGAGCCTCAGCCGCCTTGCCGACGTGCCGCTGTTCACGCGCAAGGCCAAGGGCCCCGACGAGGACATCGTCGTGCCCAATCGCTTTGCCGAGACCCTGCTCGCCTCGATCGAGGCGTCCAAGGCGCAGCCTTTTGCCCGCGTGCTGTTCGCGCTGGGCATCAGGCATGTGGGCGGAGTCACCGCGCAGCTCCTGGTCGAGCACTTCGCTTCGCTCGACGAGCTCGAGCGTGCGAGCGAGGCTGAGATCGCCGACGTGCCCGGCATCGGTCCGGTGGTCGCCACGACGGTCGAGCAGTACCTGGTCGACCCGCACAACCGCGAGACCCTGGCCAAGCTGCGCGCCCACGGCCTGCGCTTCGTGGAAGAGGCGCCCCAGCGCGCCGCCGGCTCGCTCTCGGGCAAGACGTTCGTGCTCACCGGCGCGCTCGACACGCTGTCGCGCGTCGAGGCGGGGGAGAGGATCGCGGCCCTGGGCGGCAAGGTCGGCAGCTCCGTGAGCAGTCGCACCGACTATGTGGTGGCCGGCGCGAGCCCCGGCTCGAAGCTCGCCAAGGCGCAGAAGGCCGGCGTCGCGATCATCGACGAGCAGGCGCTGCTGGCCATGCTGGGCGAGGACGGCCAAGGTGCAGGCGAAGGCTCAGGGGGCCGGTACGCCGGCGAAGACAGCGAGCCTGCCGCCGGCGAAGGCGGCGGCGCCCATAATCGCGCTTAAGGTCGCCTTAACACGCGCTTAATCAGCGCGGGCGATACTCCTTATCGACCCCCCTCAAAGGGCAACCCCAAGCCCTGACAGCGAGCCCTGCCCCCCCGTGGGGCCGCTGCGTACGAGCCCCGCCCCCCCGCGGGGCTCGTTTCGTTGTGGGGTCAGTCGTGACTCCCGCGCTCGAGCGCGGCGCGTTTTCGATCGTGGCTTGGGAGCGGTCGCCGTGCTCGACGTCCGTGGGCGGGCCGATTCCCGCGCCGGCCATCTGGACGATAGACTACGCGTGGGCCGGCGTAGCTCAGTTGGTAGAGCAGCTGTCTTGTAAACAGCAGGTCAACGGTTCGATTCCGTTCGCCGGCTCCAAAGAGATCACCTGCACAGTGTGAATCGCCCCGCTATCGGCGTCGATTCATTCTGGCCGAAGGGCGCGCCAGAGGTCCTGAGCCTGGCGCCGAAGAAGGTCCAGGCGCGGGGCAGCAGAAGACGAGCTCGCGTCAGTCGGGGTCTTTGGCGTTCAGATCGTCGAGGAACGCGCGACGTTTGGCGACCTCCGCCTTGACCTCTACGACCTTCGCGAGCGCGGCTTGGGGAAGCGCGTCGTTGTAGGCGTCGATCGCCGGGGTGAACTGGGTCAAACGTCGTTCGACTTCGGCCATCTGCCCGCGTATCCATCTCTTCGCTTCAGACGCATCGAACTCCGGAAATGAGTGGACAAAGGACAGCTCGTTGTCGCGCATGGTGCCCTCGAGTCGGCCTCGGAACTCGGGGGATGAGCAACGTAAGAGATCGAGGTCTCCGGCGACCTTGAGCACGAACCGGACTGGGTCCGGGTCATCCGGGTTGGTGGCCTCTGCATGGGGATCACCGACGATCCTGGCCATTTCAACGCGGAATCTCTGCGCGTACTCATTGGCGACCGCGCTGTCGGCGATCTCGATGCTCCCTCTCGGGATCGACGCCGTCTGGATCTCGTCGACCATCGCGCGCTTGCGTTGGTCCAGCCATTCGGATATCGCGAACTCGTTGAACAACAGATCAGCCATGTTCCCACCTCGGTCGACTGGCCAAGTCTAGTACCGAAGGAACAGGGCGCTGCAGAGCTGAACGGACCAAACGCACTCGCGGCACTCGCCGAGATCGCGGCCGACGTGCTCACCAGAACGGCGGCTCGCGGGCGCGGCTGCCTCAGGGTGAACGCGGCGGCTTGTGTGGCCGAGGGCATCCTGCGGGCGGCAGCGGACTTTCACGGCGACGCCCAGGGGCCGCCGGCCTTACGGCGGACGGGTTATCACTGTAAAGGCAGGGGAAAGGTGCCTGAAACGACGGCGTGACCACCGCCTTCCGTCCATCGGCGGCGGCCCGTGGCGTCGTTTTTGCGACACCGGCAATTCGTCGGGTGCGGCGCTCCGCAGCGCTCGGAAGAGACGTCAAGGCGCGGCGCCCCGGCTCAAGGCCAGGAGAGAAGCGATGGCCGATCCCCACACCCCCGCGCCGCCCCCGGGCGGCTCCGCGGGTGACCCTGCTCCCGCGCACGGGCCCGCGGTCGTCCTGTCGAGCGGCGGGCGCAGCGCCTGGGACCGTCACAAGGTGTTCATCCTCGCGGCGATCTGCGTGGCCCAGTTCATGGTCGTGCTCGACATCGCCGTGGTGAACGTGGCGCTGCCGTCGATCAGGAACGACCTGCACTTCACGGTCGAGAGCCTGCAGTGGGTGTTGACGGCCTACGCCATCTTCTTCGGCGGCTTTCTGCTGCTCGGCGGGCGCCTGGCCGACGTTCTCGGCCGCCGGCGCCTGTTCATGATCGGCCTCGTACTCTTCTCGGGCGCCTCGCTGGCCTGCGGCTTCGCCTGGTCCGAAGCCTCGCTCATCACGTTCCGCTGCATCCAGGGGCTCGGCGGCGCCCTGCTGTCGCCGGCGGCGCTGTCCATCCTGGTGACGACCTTCGCCGAGGGGCGCGAGCGCAACCTGGCGCTGGGCGTGTGGGGCGGCATCGCCGGCAGCGGCGCCGCTGCCGGCACGCTGCTCGGCGGCGTGCTGACGAGCGCCCTGGGCTGGCAGTGGATCTTCTACATCAACGTGCCGATCGGCGCCGCGCTGGTCGCGCTCAGTCCCTTCCTGCTGCCCGCCAGCCGCGAGGGCGGCGCGCGGCGCGGCTTCGACCTGCCCGGCGCGATCACCGCGACGGCGGGTCTCATGCTGCTGGTCTACGGCCTGACCCGTGCCACCCAGATCGGCTGGGGGGCCGGCGAGACGATCGCCTTGCTCGCCGTCGCGGCCGCCCTGCTGGTCGCCTTCGCCGCGATCGAGCTGCGTTCGCGCAACGCCCTGCTGCCCCTGCGCATCATCGGCCTGGCCACGCCGCGCACGGCCAACATCGTCGGCTTTCTGGTCGGCGCCGGGCTGTTCTCGCAGTTCTTCCTGCTCTCGCTGTACATGGAGCAGGTGCTGCACTACTCGGCCTTAAAGACCGGCGTGGCCTACGTTGCGACGACCTTCCTTACGGTGGTCTTCGCCGTGGTGGCCCAGGGTCTGGTCAATCGCGTGGGCACGCGCGTGGTGCTGCCCATCGGCCTCGTGTTCGCCGCCGCGGCGGTGCTGCTCTACACGCGGCTGCCGGTGCACGGCAGCTACGTCTCCGACCTGCTGCCCGGCTTTCTGCTCACCGGCGTCGGCCTGGGTCTGGCCTTCGTGCCCGACTCGATCGCCGCCCTGACCGGAGCCCGGCCGCGAGAGGCCGGCGCCGCCTCGGGGCTGATCAACACGAGCCAGCAGATCGGCGGCGCCGTGGG
>CAZFJE010000197.1:0-5883 GCA_964519555.1 uncultured Thermoleophilia bacterium | reverse complement strand
CGCGAAACCCGGGGATCGACTCGAGCTTGTCGAGCGTGCCGCCGGTGTGCCCCAGGCCGCGGCCCGACATCTTGCCGAACAGCGCCCCGCACGAGGCCACGAGGGGCGCCAGAACGAGGGTGACCTTGTCGCCGACGCCGCCGCTCGAGTGCTTGTCGAGCACGGGGCGGCCGAGCACAGTCAAATCGAGTACCTTGCCGCTGTCGACCATGGCGCGCGCTAGGCCCAGCGTCTCGGCCGCCGAGAGTCCGCGCAGCACGATCGCCATGAGCAGCGCGCTCGCCTGGTAGGCCGGGATCGAGCCGTCGACCACCCCCGCCACGAAGGCGCGCAGACGAGCTTCGTCTAATTCCTCACCGTCGCGCTTGGGGGCGATCGCCTCGGCCACCACGTCGAAGCTCACGCCGCGCCTCCCTGGCGCGCGCCGCAGCAGGAGGGTCCGGCGGCGAGCTCGGCCAGCAAGGCGGCGGCGAGCGGGCCCAGGCTGGCGCCGAGCCGGGCGCCGAGCCGGGCGCCCATCGCCAGAACCTCGGCGTGGTCGAGCGAGGCGCCCGACACGTTGGCCACCAGCGAGACGACGCAGACGGGCAGGCCGCGGCCGGCCGCGGCGCGCACCTCGGTCGCCGTCGACATGCCGACCACCTCGCCGTAGCCGCGCAGCCAGGCGGCCTCGGCAGGCGTCTCGTAGTGGGGACCGGCTACGGCTACGTAGCGCCCCACGGTCGCCGGGAGCGGCGCCAAGGCGGCCGCCAGGCGCGTCGCGACGGCCTGGTCGATCACCGGCACGACCGGCGCGTCGCCCGTGGGCTCGCGCTGCAGATCGACGATGTCGCTGACGATCACGGCGGCGCCAAGCGGCAGAGAGAGGTCGAGGGCGCCTACGGCGTTGGTCGCGATCAGCGCCCGGACACCCGCGCTCGCCAGGTCGTCGACCGGCCGCGCGAGCTGCGCGTCGCTCCAGCCCTCGTAGGGGTGCGGCCGGCCGCAGGCGAGCAACACGCGCAGCTCGCCGCGCCGGCCCGGCGCCCAGCGGGCGGAAAGGAGGCGGTTGGGGTGGCCGGCGACGGACGTCGCCGGCCACCCCAGCTGGGCGTACTCGATCTCGTCGATCACCTCGGCGCCGTCGGGCACGACCGCAAGGCCGGACCCAAAGATGACGGCCATGTCGCCCGGCGGCAGGGCCGCGTTCACGGGATCACCGAGCCGGGCAGCGGGGGCTCGCGGCCGGTCAGGTGCCGCCACGCCGTCGCGCCGACGTCCTCGAAGAGGCCGTCGTAGCGGCCGCCGCTCAGGCCGAAGGCCAGCAGCGGAGCGTACTCGCGAGAATGGTCGGTGCTCGGTGTCGTGGGGTCGACGCCGTGGTCGGCACACCAGATGGCGAGGTCGCCGGGGCCGAGGGCGCCGAGCAGGCCCGGCACGGCGTCGTCGACCTGGCGCAGCCCGGCGGCGAAGCCGGCGACGTCGTTGCGGTGTCCCCACGTCTGGTCGAAATCGACCAGATTGGCGAACAGCAGGCCGTGCGACATGGACTGCAGGTGATGACGGCAGGCGGCGAGGCCAGCTGAATTGTTCGTGGTGTGGTCGTCGACGTCGACGCCGCGACCGGCGAAGATCTCGGCGATCTTGCCGACGCCGATCACGGGCACGCCTGCGGTGTGCAGCAGGTCGAGGTAGGTGGTGCCTGTGGGGGCAAGCGAGAAGTCGCGTCGCCGCGGCGTGCGCTCGTAGGCGCCGGAGGGGCCGGCGAAGGGGCGCGCGATGACGCGCCCCACGGCGTGGCGGCCGCTCAGGATGCCGCGCGCGACGGCACACCACTCATAGAGGCGCGCGATGGGCACGACGTCTTCGTGGCAGGCGATCTGAAAGACCGAGTCGGCCGAGGTGTAGACGATGGGCTTGCCGCTGCGCACGTGCTCGTCGCCGAGCTCCTCGATGATGGCCGTCCCCGAAGCGGGCCGATTGCCCAGCACGCCGTGGCCGATGGCCCGCGTGAAGGGCTCGATCACCTCAGGCGGAAAGCCCTCGGGGTAGGTGGGAAAGCCGTGGTCGAGAGGGAGCCCCATCATCTCCCAGTGGCCGGTCGTGGTGTCTTTCCCCACGCCGCGCTCGAGCAGGCGGCCGTAGGTCGCGCCGCGCCGCGGGGCGCCCAGCGGCAGGCCGACGATCTCGCCCAGGCCGAGGCCGGCGAGGTTGGGCAAGGCGACGTCGCTGCGTTCGAGCACGTGGCGCAGCGTATCGGCGCCGCTGTCGCCGTAGTCGGCGGCGTCGGGCGCCTCGCCGGCGCCCACGCCGTCGAGCACGCACACGAAGACTTTGCTCATGGCCTCTCCCCCGCGCCAGGATCCGGCGCCGCTCCCGGTCGTGCCGCCGCGCCAGGTCGTGCAGGCGCGGCCGGACCCTCGGCGAGGCCGCCGTTGCGGCGGCGCGCCCGCGGGTGCGTGCTGTAGAAGACCTCGCGCAGGTGCTCGGCGGTGACGTGCGTGTAGATCTGGGTGGTGGCGATGTCGCTGTGACCGAGCATCTCCTGCACGCTGCGCAGGTCGGCGCCGCCCTCGACCAGGTGTGTGGCGAAGCTGTGGCGGAACGTGTGGGCGCTGGCCCGACCCTCGAGGCCCACTCGTTTGAGCGTGCGGCGCAGCACGTAGTCGAGACCCTGACGCGTGAGAGGCGCGCCGCGAGCGTTTAGGAAGACCTCGTCGTGGCGGCGACCGCGCGCGAGCCGGCGGCGGCCGTGGGCCGTGTAACGGCCCACGGCCGCCGCCGCATACGAGCCGAGCGGCACGATGCGCTCCTTGTCGCCCTTGCCGAGACAGCGCAACAGGCCGCCCTCGAGGTCGACGTCGCTCAGGCGCAGCGTGACGACTTCGGTGGCGCGCAGGCCGCAGCCGTAAAGGAGCTCGAACAACGCCAGATCGCGCTCGGCGAGCGGTCCTTCGAGCGGCACGCCGGCGAGCACGGTCTCGACCTCGTCGACGCGCAGCACGTGCGGCAGCGCCTGCGGGTGCTTAGGGGTGGTGAGCTGCGCGGCGGGATCGGTCACGAGGCCCTTCTCGCGGATCAGGTAGTGATAGAGGCCGCGTACGGCGGCCATGCGCCGCGCCACGCTGGTCGTGGCGCCGTCGCCGCCGCTGCCGCTGAAGTAGCGGTAGACGACATCGGCGTCGGCCTTGAGCACACCGCTACCCGCCTTGCCCAACCACGCGGCGAAGCGGGTGAGGTCGCGACGGTAAGCCGCCACCGTGTTGGGGCTGAGTGTACGCTCGAACTCGAGGTAGGCGAGGTACTCGGCGACCAGGGGATCGGCGGGTGCTGCCGCCGGAACGTGCGCGCCGGCGCGCGGGACGCCCACCTACGTAGTGGCCGCGGCGACCCGCAGCAGCGCGTGCAGCAGCCTGAATGCGTCGCCGAGTTGCTCGACCGGCAGGTACTCGTCGGGGGTGTGGACGTTCTCCATGCCGACGCTCAGATTGACGCTGCGCAGCCCGCCCGCGTTGTAGACGTTGACGTCGGAACCGCCGCCGCTCGCCGTGATGCGGGGCTCGATGCCGAGGTCGCGCAGGGCGGCGCAGGCGATGCGCACGGGCAGGTCGTCGTCGTCGAGGGCGAAGGCCGCGGCCGCATCGCGTACGGTGACTTCGACGTCGATGCCGGCCAGACCGGCGGCGAGCTCGACCGCGTCGACGAGCTGGGCGGTGTGGGCGACAAGGCGGGCGGTGTCGTGGCTGCGTACCTCGGCCTCGATGCGGCACTGCTCGGGCACCACGTTGACGGCGCTGCCGCCGCTGATCAGGCCGACGTTGGCCGTGGTGGTCTCGTCGATGCGGCCGAGCTTCATGGCTGCCACCGCCGCGGCTGCCGCGGCGATCGCGCTGCGCCCCATTTCGGGTGCGATGCCGGCGTGGGCGGCGACGCCGTGAAAGTCGGCCGTAAGCCTTTTCTGCGCGGCGGACCGCGTGATGATGGCGCCGACCGGACCGGTGCAATCGAAGACAAAACCGGCGCGCGCGCTCAGCGCCGACAGATCGAGCGCCTTGGCGCCGCGCAGTCCCACCTCTTCGCAGGTCGAGAAGATGGCTTCGAGGCCGCAGGCCGGCGGCGCGGCGGCCAGGTCGGCGAGCACCGCCAGGAGCACTGTGCAGGCGGCCTTGTCGTCGCCGCCCAGGATGGTGTCACCCGCGCTGCGCACCACGCCGTCGGCGACCACGGCCTTGATGGAGCCGCTCACCGCGACGGTGTCCATGTGGGCGGCCACCACGATGGGCGTGCCCTGCCCGGCGCCCGGCAGACGCACGACGATGTTGCCGCTGCCCGCGCCGGTGCGCGCCGCGCTGTCGTCTTCGGACGGCTCGAGGCCGGCGTCGCGCAGGAAGCCGAGGATGAAATCGGCGACGGCCCGTTCGTGGCCCGACGGCGAGGGGATCTCGACGAGCCGTACGAACAGGTCGAGCAGCCGGTCTAGGACTGCGCCGCCCACGACTCCTCCAGCTCGCCCTCGCGTTCGTTGTGGTGGCGCGCCGCCGCGCCCACGAAGTCGCGGAACAGCGGCGCCGGCCGCGTGGGCCGCGATTTGAACTCGGGGTGGAACTGCGAGGCCACGAAGAAGGGGTGGTCGGGCAGTTCGATGATCTCGACCAGACGGCCGTCGGGGGTGGTGCCCGAGACGACGAGGCCCGCCTGCTCGATCTGCGGACGCAGCGCGTTGTTGACCTCGAAGCGGTGGCGGTGACGCTCGCGCACCTCGTCGGCGTCGTAGGCCGCGTGCGCTTTGGTGCCCGCCACCAGGCGGACGGTCTCGCCGCCGAGTCGCATGGTGCCGCCCATGTCTTCGACGCCCTTCTGTTCGGGTAGCAGGTCGATCACCGGGTACGGCGTGTCTTCGTCGAACTCCCACGAGTTGGCGCCGGTCATGCCGCAGACGGTGCGCGCGAACTCGATGACCGCGCACTGCATGCCCAGGCACACGCCCAGGAAGGGCACCTTGCGCTCGCGACAGTACTGGATGGCTTCGATCTTGCCTTCGACGCCGCGCATGCCGAAGCCGCCCGGCACGATCACCCCGTCGGCGCCGGCGAGCCGCTCGGCGACCGTGACGGGGGTGAGCTCCTCAGAATCGATCCACAAGATGCGCAGCTGACGGCGGTGGTGGATGGCCGAATGTTTCAGGGCCTCCCAGACCGACAGGTAGGCTTCGTGGAGCTGCACGTACTTGCCCACGAGCGCTATGGTGACCGGCTCGTGGCAGGCGTCGATGCGCTCGACCAGCGCGCGCCAGTCGGCGAGATCGGGTGCGGTGTCGGCCAGACCGAGCTTGCGCACGACGAGCGTGTCGAGACCCTCGTCGTGCATGAGCAGCGGCACCTTGTAGATGTCGTCGGCGTCGGCGGCCGACACCACGGCTTCAGGCTCAACGTCGCAGAACAGAGCGATCTTGTCGCGGATGCCGCGACTCAGGGGCTCTTCGGAGCGCGCCACGATGATGTCGGGCTGGATGCCGATCTCGCGCAGCTCGGCCACGCTGTGCTGCGTGGGCTTGGTCTTGGGCTCGCCCACCACGCCGATGACCGGCACCAGGGTGACGTGCACGTAGATCACGTTGTCGCGCCCGATGTCTTTGCGGAACTGGCGGATGGCTTCGAGGAACGGCAGGCTCTCGATGTCGCCGACGGTGCCCCCGACCTCGGTGATGAGCACGTCGACGTCGAGCTTCTGCGCCAGGCGGTGCACGCGGCTCTTGATCTCGTTCGTGATGTGCGGGATGACCTGTACGGTCCCGCCCAGAAAGTCGCCGCGGCGCTCTTTCTGGATGACGGCGTTGTAGATGCCGCCGGTCGTGATGTTGGAGTCGCGCTCGACGAACTCGTCGATGAAGCGCTCGTAGTGGCC
>CAZFJE010000196.1:0-6022 GCA_964519555.1 uncultured Thermoleophilia bacterium | reverse complement strand
CGCGTGGGCGGGGGTAACCTGTCTCGTGGGTTCGAATCCCACCCTCTCCGCCAGATCACCTTGTGTCACACGTTCGGCGACAGAGTTTTGCGCGGAGAGGTGGCTGAGATGGCTGAAAGCGGCGGTCTCGAAAACCGTTATGCGTCGCGAGGCGCATCGAGGGTTCGAATCCCTCCCTCTCCGCCACTTCCGGCAGTTTCTCTTGTCACCAGAGTCCTAGGCTATCGTGGCCAGGCGTCGTGGCGCGGCCGCCATATGGAGGTCCAGACCGCTCGCTGGAGGCACATGAAGTGTCCGCGACGCTGTGCTAATGTCGCTGGTATGAGGGAGTTGTCGCCAACCGAATGGGCCGTGCTTGGGTTGCTCAGCCGTGAGCCTCAACACGGCTTTGCTCTAGCCAAGCACCTTTCCTGCGGCGGTGACTTCGGACACGTCTGGACGGTTCAACGACCGCTCGTGTATCGGGCGCTCGACACGTTGCAGGCGGACTGCCTCGTTGAATCTCTCAGTGCCGAACCTGGCGATGGCGGACCGCCGCGCCGCAAGATGATGATCACCGAACGAGGACGTGGGCAACTCCGTGAGTGGCTTCGTACGCCGGTACGGCACATCCGGGATGCGCGTTCAAAACTCCTGCTCAAATTGGCTATCATCGATGACCTCGGCGTCGACCCGACTCCCCTCATCGAGTCTCAGAGCGAGGTGCTGAAAGCAATCGAGCAGGGGCTCGAACTGCACTTGGCCCAAGCGTCGGCAAGCAGTGAACGTGTAGCGCTCCTCTACCGTCTGGAGTCCGCCCGCGCCTTCCAACGATTTCTGGCCCAGCTGGTGCCTGCGTGACGCACAAGCGTCGCCTTCGGCGAGATAGAGGTGCGCCACCGCGGGGCCGCGGCGCCAAACGGAACAGGCGGCCGACCCGATAAGCGCTGGTACTCAAACGGTCCCTACGGTCACAGATCATGCCACCGCGGGCTCGCGGCGCTGAAGGACGCTCGGGCGCCAGCTCTGATAGGCGCTCCGGGTCACGCCGTGCGCAACTTCCGTCGCCTGTGTATCCCACGACTCCAGGCCAAGAAGGCGCGAGACGTAGTCGAGGCACAGGCGTTCGGCTTCACGGGTCGAGTCCTCTTGGAGACCGACGGCAGAGCACACCCAGACGCCCTCCATGATGGCGGCAAGGCCCCTGCCGGCAGCCTCAGCATCGACCTCGGAACCATGGGCGGAAGCCACGGCGCCGATCAAATCGCCAAGGTGGCCGACGACGTCTTCGTAGAGTGCACGGATAATCCGCCGGATCTCGCCGTCGCTGCGCGCCAGGGCCCAAAAGCCAAACCAAGCGAACTGGCGATCGGGACCGCCATCGAGTCGCTCGAATGCCGGCAAGAGGGCGGCGCGCAACCGAAGCTCAGCACTGCCCCCGGACAGACGTTCGTCGCCTGTCCCAATACCCAGCATAGCGCGGTAGTCGTCGGCCAGTAACTGGAACGACTCGGCGAGCAGCCTGTTCTTGCTTCCAAAATGGTGGCGCACAAGACCTCTCGACACGCCCGCTCGTTCAGTGATGCGCTCCACCGTGGCCCCGGCGATGCCGTCCCTGGCAATCGACTCGATCGTCGCTTCGCGAAGCCGCGCGCGCATCCGTTCGCCACGCTCGGCGCGGGGCATGCACGCGCTCTCGCGCGTGTCCTTGCCGTCTGGGCTCACTCGAGTCTCGACGTTCAGTCACCCCGTTCTCTTCCTGCGGCTTCGCGAGCTCTGAGGTCGCACCCGTCGCAGAACGCCATGGCCATCAACTAGTATCACGATTACTAGCAGACCGGGCGGCCCCTGTCAAACGATCTCAAGCGATTCCGGCGCGAGGCGACCGAGGCCGCCGGCCACCCGGCATGGGTTTCAGCACGACGCGCTGCACAACCGCGGCTCGACGTGGTAACCTCTCACGTCATGGGCAATTAGCTCAGGGGGAGAGCGCCTGCTTCACACGCAGGAAGTCGTTGGTTCAAATCCAACATTGCCCACCACCTTTCGCCTGTCCCGGCGGTGAACCGAGAGTGACCGAGACCCGCCACACCGTGCGACTCGGCTCCGTGGCCGCCGGCCGCGTCGGCCCGTCGCGCTCCCGCCCGCCCCGTTCCTGCCCACCGCGCTCCCGCCCGCCCCGCGACCTCGTGGTGCGCCTCGCCGTGCCCGCCGAGCTTCCCGCCATCCTCACCACGGTGCGAGCCGCGTTCGGCTACGACCTCGAGGCCAGGCTCGTCGAGCGCCTCGAGCGCGAGGGCCGCGTGGCCGTCTCGATGGTCGCCGACGTC
Organism: uncultured Thermoleophilia bacterium; assembly: GCA_964519555.1. Lineage (GTDB taxonomy): Bacteria > Actinomycetota > Thermoleophilia > UBA2241 > UBA2241 > Bog-752. The sequence continues at coordinate 3,713 of CAZFJE010000196.1, read as the reverse complement.
GGCGGCGGCGTCGTGGGCCACGCCCTGCTGAGCTGCCTCGGGCTGAGCGGCGGCGCCGGCTGCGCGAACGCAGCGGTACCCACAAACGCCGCCGGCTGCGCGAGGGGGCCGCGCACCGGGCCGGCCACAGACGCCGTCGCCTGTCCCGCTCTGGCGCTGGCCCCCGTGGCGGTCGCCCCCGGGCACCAGGGGCGCGGCATCGGCAGCGCCCTCGTGCGCGCCACCCTCGCCAGGGCCGACCCGGCCCTGCCCGTCTTCGTGATCGGCGCTCCCGGCTTCTACCAGCGCTTCGGTTTCGGGCCGGCCGACGGCTATGGCTGCGCCTGCCGCTTCGACGTGCCGCTGGGCCACTTCATGGTGCTCCCGGCCCAGTGTCCGCCGGCCGCCTTTGCGGCGCGCGCCGTCGAGTACCCCGCCGCGTTCGGCGGCCTGTAGCCCCCGGCGCGGCGGCGCCACCCGGCGTCCCATCGCCACGGCGGCGGGCGAGGCCGCGGCAGCAAAGCGGGCGCCGCGACAGGGACGCGTTCTCAGCCGCGACCGGGCGTTCGTCGCGACCGGGCGTTCGGCGCGCCCGAGGACGAGAACGTATGTTCGTTTCTAAGCTCAAGAAAGCGACCCGTGGCAGCCGCGTGCCGGCGCTCCCGGGCGACCCGTCGCACGGAGCCCTGTCGTCGCGAAGGCGCCGGCAGGGGCCGCGTCTCGAGCCTGAATCCGAACAGACGTTCGTCATCACGCCCGCGACTGTGGCCGGCGCGCGGGCTCCGACGCCTCTCCGTGTCACATGCACTGCCGTTATGCGGATAATGAGGGCGTACCGTGTGGTCGCGACGGCAGTTCCCCCGCAAACGTGACGGAGGTGGAGAGGGTGGCAACCGAGACCGGAGAGAGCTTGGTCATCCAGCCCCGGCCCGAATGGTCGGCGAACGCGTGGATCAAGAGCCTGGCCGAGTACGAGGCCCTGTACAAACGCTCGATCGACGACCCCGACGGCTTCTGGGCCGAGCGTGCCGCCGAGCTCGACTGGACGAAGAAGTGGGACAAGGTCGTGGAGTGGCAGTTCGAGCCCACGCCTTCGATCAAGTACTTCCTGGGCGGCGAGCTCAACGTGTCGGTCAACTGCGTCGACCGCTGGGTCGACGCCGGCAAGGGCGATAAGCCGGCCATCATCTTCGAGGGCGACGGCGGCGACGATCGGGTCTTCACCTTCGCCGAGCTCAAAGACGAGGTCAGCAAGTTCGCCAACGTGCTCAAGAAGCACGGCGTGAAGAAGGGCGACCGCGTCGCCCTGTACCTGCCCATGGTCGCCGAGCTGCCGACCGTCATGCTGGCCTGCGCGCGCATCGGCGCCATCCACATGGTGGTGTTCGGCGGCTTTTCAGCCGAGGCGCTCAAGAGCCGCATCGACAACTGCGGCGCCAAGGTGCTGATCTGCGCCGACAAGGGCTACCGCGGCGGCAAGACCACCGCAAGCAAGGTCAACGCGGACATGGCCGTGGCCGGCGAGACCACGGTCGAGACCGTCATCGTCATCAAGCGCGTCGACGGCGACGTGCCCATGACCGTCGGCCGCGACGTGTGGTACCACGACGAGATGGCCGCCCCCGACATCTCCACCGACTGCACGCCGGTGCCGGTCGAAGCCGAGCACCCGCTCTTCATCCTCTACACCTCGGGCTCGACGGGCACGCCCAAGGGCGTCCTGCACTGCAGCGGCGGCTACCTGCTCTACGTGCACGACACCGCCAAGTACGTGTTCAACCTGCACGACGACGACATCCATTTCTGCACGGCCGACATCGGCTGGATCACCGGGCACAGCTACATCGTCTACGGCCCGCTCAGCAACGGCGTGACCAGCATCCTGTTCGAGGGCCTGCCCACGGCGCCCCACCCCGACCGCTTCTGGGAGGTCGTCGAAAAGCACAAGGCGACCACCGTCTACACCGCGCCGACCGTCATCCGCTCGCTCAAGGGCCAGGACGTGAGCTGGGTCGACAAGCACGACATGCCCTCGCTGCGCGTGCTCGGCTCGGTCGGCGAGCCGATCGACGCCGAATCTTGGCTGTGGTACTTCGAGAAGGTCGGCAAAGGCCGCATCCCCTTGGTCGACACCTGGTGGCAGACCGAGACCGGCGGCCTCATGATCGTGCCGCTGCCGGGGGCCACGCCGCTCAAGCCGGCGTCGGCCGGGCGCCCGTTCTTCGGCGTGCGCACCGTGGTGCTCAAAGACGACGGCTCGCCGGCCGAGGTCGGCGAAGACGGCCACCTCTGCATCACCCACCCCTGGCCGGGCATGATCCGCGGCACCTGGGGCGACCTCGAGGGCAAGCGCTTCAACGAGGTCTACTTCTCCATGTTCCGCGGCTACTACGTGACCGGCGACGGCTGCGCCATCGACGCCGACGGCGACCATTGGCTCAAGGGCCGCATCGACGATGTGCTGAACGTCTCGGGACACCGCATAGGCACGGCCGAGGTCGAGGCGGCCCTGATCAGCCACCCGGCGGTCGCCGAGGCGGCCGTGGTGGGCTACCCGCACGCCATCAAGGGCACCGGCATCTATACCTACATCACCCTGATCGAGGGCGCCGAGCCCAGCGACGAGCTGCGCGACGACCTCACCGCCCACGTGCGCAAGGTAGTGGGCCCGATCGCCACGCCCGACAAGATGCAGTTCGCCCAGACGGGCCTGCCCAAGACGCGCTCGGGCAAGATCATGCGCCGCATCCTGCGCAAGATCGCCGAGGGCGAGTTCGACGGCCTCGGCGACACCTCGACTCTGGCCGACCCGGCCGTGGTCGAGGACCTCAAGCTGGGCGCCCTGTAGCGCGCGACGGGCGCGGCGACGAGCGCGGCGGCGGGTGCGCGGCGGCGGGTCGGCGGCGGTGGCCCGGCAGGTCACCGCGGGCCCGCCGCCACCGGTTCGACGCGCCTGCCCGCGAGGGACGCGGGCAGGCGCGGGTGTACACTACCGGCGAAGCATTGCAGGGCGCGGGGCGACTGCGCGGCCCGGTACCGATCGCCCTCCCGGGGCGGTCGCAGCTCTCGATCAACGCAGGAACCGTACCGAAGTGGAGTGCCGATGACACACGCACGCAGGGACGACTCATGAGCACACGCAACCTCGACAAACTCTTCGACCCCAAATCGATCGCCGTCATCGGCGCGTCGAACACCAAAGGGTCGGTCGGCTACATCCTGCTGCGCAACCTGATCGGCGCGGAGTACGAGGGCGTCGTCTACCCGGTCAACCGCACCTCACCGTCGATCCAGGGCATCCAGGCCTACCCGAGCGTCTCCCAGGTGCCTCACAAGGTCGATCTGGCGATCATCGCCGTACCGGCCAAGAGCGTGCTCGACGTGGTGCGCGAGTGCGGGCAGGCCGGTGTGTCCGGCGCCGTGATCGTGACGGCCGGCTTCAAAGAGACGGGCGCCGGCGGCAAGAAGCTCGAAGAGCAGGTGGTGAGCACCGCCGAATCGTACGGCCTGCGCCTGCTGGGCCCCAACTGCCTGGGCTACGTGCGTCCCGGCCACAACATCAACGCGACCTTCGCCCACACCGTACCCGAGGCCGGCCGCGTGGCGTTCCTGAGCCAGTCGGGCGCCCTGGGAACCGCCGTGCTCGACTGGGCGACCGCCAACAAGGTGGGCTTCTCGACCTTCGTGTCGGTGGGCTCCATGTGCGACGTCGACTTCGGCGACCTGATCGACTA
>CAZFJE010000195.1:0-6067 GCA_964519555.1 uncultured Thermoleophilia bacterium | reverse complement strand
AGGGTGGTAGCGCATACCGGATTCGAACCGGTGTTACCGCCGTGAGAGGGCGGCGTCCTAGGCCCCTAGACGAATGCGCCCCAGTGGGGAAAAGCATGGCTGCGGGACTGGGATTCGACCCTTGGACTAAGGCCCAAAGCTCCCTGTCCGGTCACTGCGCCATCCCGCAGGATGCGGGGAGGTAGAATACCACACCGATGAACCTGCCCGAAACCGTGTCGGAGAGCTGCCCATGAGCAACCGCTCCAAGCGCGTCGAGACCAACGTCAACGTCTTCAGGCTGCGCTTGGCCGCGGTCGCGGACGGCAGCGTGGTCTTCGGCTGGGATTACCCCGGCTCCACCCTGCTACGTGTGCGCATCCTGCGCGCCGCTGCGCCCGGTGGCGCTGCCGCGCCGGGCCCAGCCGGAGCCTTGCCGCTGGCAGATGCGCCGGCTGCCACTGCGCCCACTCCAGAGCCCGGCCCTGCCGACCAGTGGCAGGTGATCTACGACGGCGACACCGGTTCGTTCCGCGACCGCGACGCGGACGCAGGCAACTCGTGGCGCTATGCCGTGTTCGCGCGCGACGGCAGCGCCCCCTGGGTGCTGTGGCGCGACGAGGTCGTCGCACTGCCGTAGGCGCCGCCGACGCGGGAGCCGCCGCCGGCCCCGCGGGAGCCGCCGCCCCGCCGCGCGCCGCCCGTCTTGCCGGCCGCCTCAGGCGTCCTTGTGCTCGATGAGCTCGACCCAGACGCCGTCGGGGTCGGCCACGAAGGCGATGCGCGGGCCCTTGCCCTCGAGCGCCGCCGGCGCGCGGCCCACTTCTTGGGCGCCGGCCGCCACCAGGCGGCGGTAGGTGTCGTCTAGGTCGGCCACCCAGAAGGCGAAGTGGCCAAAGCGCTCGCCGCCGTCGTAGGGCTTGTCGTGGTCCCAGTTGTACACGAGCTCGATGGCGAAATTGCCGGCCGATGGCTCCATGAACACCAGGGTGGCGCGGTTGGTGGTGAGCTCGCTGCGGCGCGCCTCGTGCAGCTCGAGCTGCTCGTAAAAGCGGATCGCCGCGTCTAAGTCTGTCGTGCGCGTGGCGGCGTGCACAAACTTCATCGGGTCCCTCCTGGGTGGACGTTCGCGGGCGTCGCCGCACGCGTGGTCGACGGACATCCTACCCGCCATTGTGGTGCGGTATACTGCCCGCCGTGCCGCTCTACCCCTTCAACGGACAGACGCCGCAGCTGGGCTCTCAGGCCTTCGTCTTCACGACCGCCGTGCTCATCGGCGACGTCGTGCTCGACGAGGGCGCCAACGTGTGGCCGGGCGCTGTGCTGCGCGGCGACGTCGAGCGCATACACCTGGGCGCGCGCAGCAGCTTTCAAGACAACTCGGTGGCTCACTCCGACCCCGGGTTCCCGGTCGAGATCGGTCCCGACTGCGTGGTGGGTCACAACGTCATCGTGCACGGCGCCACCGTGGGCGCGCGTTGCCTCATAGGCATGGGCGCCATCCTGCTGAATGGCTGCGTCGTGGGCGACGAGTGCATCGTGGGAGCCGGCGCGCTGCTCACCCAGGGCAAGGTCTTTCCGCCGCGCAGCCTCATCGTGGGCTCACCGGCCAAGGTCGTGCGCGAGGTCTCAGACGACGATCTGCGTCCCCGCAACGAGCTGTGCGACCGCTACGTGCGGCGCTCGCGCGACTACCTTGCGGCCGGCATGGGGGCAGTCGTCGAGCAACGGTAAGGTGGCTGCCGGCTTCGGTCCCCGCGCAGCTTGAGCGCGGCGCAGCGGGGCGACGGCTACTCGCCGCGCAGCCTCTTCACCTCGGCCACCAGGCGTGGCAGCACCTCGCCGCCCGGACCTTGTAGGAACCAGTCGGCCATGCCGGCGAAGGCGTCGGGTTCGGGGTTCACGTCGATCAGCGCGGCGCCGTTCTCGTGCGCCGTGGCCGGCACCAGGGCGGCGGGGTAGACGACCCCCGACGTGCCCACGGCGATCAGCACGTCGCAGCGCGCCGCCAGGTCGAGCGCCCGTTCCAGGGCGTCGCCCGGCAGCGCCTCGCCGAACCAGACGATGTCGGGGCGGATGTGGGCGTCGCAGTGGGGGCAGCGAGGCGGAGCCTCGTCGCTGCCCGCGACGTCGGCCAGTCTGAAGCCGCCGTGGCGTCCGCTCACGCACTTGAAGCGCAGCGCGCTGCCGTGCAGCTCGATCACGTCGCGCGAGCCGGCGCGCTGGTGCAGGCCGTCGATGTTCTGCGTGACCACGGTCAGCGCCACGAGTCGCTCGAGCTCGGCCAGGGCGTGGTGGCCCGGGTTGGGCGCGGCCTGTTCGATCAGGCCGAAGCGGTCCATGTACCAGCTCCACACAAAGGCCGGGTCGCGTGCGTAGGCCGCGGCGGTGGCGAGCTCCATGGGGTCGTACTTCGCCCACAGGCCCTCGTCGCGGTCGCGAAAGGTCGAGATGCCCGACTCCCTGGACACCCCGGCGCCGCTGTAGACCACCACGCGCCGCGCCCGCGCCAGGCTCTCCGCCGCGTCGCGCAGGTCGGCCGTCAGGCGCTCGTCCTCGCGGCCTTCGTCCTCGCGGCCCTCGTCCGAGGAGTCGTCCTCACTTATCCCGTCTCTGGTCATGCCGTCCACGTCATCTCCAAGCTCGTCGTCGCGCCGCGTTCGTCTCGCTGGCACGATTGGCGTTAGAGTACTTGCTCATGGACCTCTTCGAGTATCAAGGCAAGCAACTGTTCGCCGCGGGTGGCATTCCCGTGGGGCGCTCGCGGATGGTGCTGCCCGGCGGGCTCGACCCGCTCGATGTCGCCGCCGACCTGGGTCTGCCGTTGGTGGTCAAAGCGCAGGCGCTCACCGGCGGGCGCGGCAAGGCGGGCGGCGTGCGCGTGGCGCGCACCACCGACGAGCTCACGCGCGACGCTGCCGAGATCGGAACCATGACGATCCGCGGCAAGCGCGTCGTGGGCGTGCTGCTCGAAGAGGCCGTCGACATCGCCCGCGAGCTCTACCTGGCCATCGCCGTCGACCGCGCCGCCAAGCGCCCGCTGCTGCTCTTCTCGGTGCGCGGCGGCATGGACATCGAGTCGGTCGCCCGCGATGAGCCGCAGGCCCTGGCGCGGCAGCACCTCGACCCGCTCAGCGGCTTAAACGACGCCCAGCTTGCCGAGCTCACCGCGCTGGCGGGCTTCGACGGCGCCCTGGCCGCGCAGTTCGCCAAGCTCCTGGCCGACCTCTGGCGCCTGTTCTGCGAGAACGACGCCACCCTGGTCGAGATCAACCCGTTGTGCATCACCGCCGGCGGAGCCCTGCTGGCGCTCGACTCAAAGGTCACCCTCGACGGCAACGCCGCCTTCCGCCACCCCGAGTGGGCCGCCTACCAGACCGACTCAGACGAGCGCGAGCTGCGCGCCGCGGCGGCCGGCATCCACTACGTCTCGCTCGACGGCGACGTCGGCGTGCTGGGCAACGGCGCCGGCATGGTCATGAGCACGCTCGACCTGATCGCCGAAGCCGGCGGCGGCGCGGCCAACTTTCTCGACGTGGGCGGCGGCGCGCGCGAAGCGCGTATCGCTGCCGCGCTCGACCTCATCCTCACCGACACGCGCGTGCGAGCGCTGCTGGTCACCATCTTCGGCGGCATCACGCGCTGCGACGAGGTCGCGCACGCCCTGGTCAACGTGCTGACCGCGCGCGGCGCCGGCGGCCTGCCGGTCGTGGTGCGCCTCGACGGCAACGGCGCCGTCGAGGGTCGCCAGATCGTGGCGCAGGCGGCCCTGCCCGGCGTGCAGACCGCCGACAGCGACTGGCAAGCCGTGCGGGCGGCGGTCGCCGCCGCGGTCGCGAGCGTCGGCGGCCCCTCGGCGAACGTCGGTGGCGCGACCGCGGCGGGCGGCCCGGCCGCAGCCGGCGGCGGAAAGGTCTGAGATGGCGATCCTGGTCGACAAGACGAGCCGCGTGCTGGTGCAGGGCATCACCGGTCGCGAGGGCTCGTTTCACACCAAGCGCATGCTGGCGGCGGGCACCGCCGTGGTGGCCGGCACCTCGCCCAACAAGGTGGGCGAGACCATGGCCGGCGTGCCGGTGTTCGGCGACGTGGCCGCCGCGGTGGCCGCCACCGGCGCCGATGTGGCCGTGCAGTTCGTGCCGGCGGGCGCCGCCCGCGCCGCGCTGCTCGAGGCCGCCGAGGCGGGCGTCAAGGTCGTCGTCTGCGTCACCGAGGGCATTCCCGTGCACGACATGATGGCCGTCACCGCCACGTTCGAGCGCCGCGGCGTGCGGCTCGTCGGGCCCAACTGCCCGGGCCTCGTGTCGGTGGGCGGCGCCAACGTGGGCATCATGCCGGCCGACATCTTCGCCGCCGGGCCGGTGGGCATCGTCTCGCGCAGCGGCACGCTGACCTACCAGATCGTCAACGAGCTCACGCAGGCCGGTCTGGGGCAGTCGACCGTGGTCGGCATGGGCGGCGACCCGGTACACGGCGTCGGCTTTCTCGACTGTCTCGCGCTCTTCGAAGCCGACCCCGCCACGCAGGCGGTCGTGCTGATCGGCGAGATCGGCGGCGACGACGAAGAACGCGCCGCCGACTACGTCGCGCAGCACATGAGCACTCCGGTGGCGGCCTACATCGCCGGCTTCAGCGCCCCCCCGGGCAAGACCATGGGCCACGCCGGCGCCATCGTGAGCGGCGGCCGCGGCACCGCGGCGGCCAAGTCCGAGGCCCTGGGAGCGGTCGGCGTGCCGGTCGCGCGCCGCCCCGACGAGGTCCCCGCCCTGGTGCGCGCCGCCCTGCAGGAGCTGCGCTAACCACTCATCGAGACCGCGGCGGCCCGTCCGCTCGGCCTGCGACGACCTCTCCGCCCGGCCCGTTTTCCCACGCGCCTTTCTCCGTACTGGACGTCGAGCAACACTCGTGCGATGGTTCCTACGTGGGTAGAAGGAAGGGTCGCACAGGCGAGTCACGCCGGTGCGCATGAAGGGGGAACATGCAGGACCATGCAGTCGAGCCTGACTCGGCTTCTCGCGGGTTGCACGAACTCGGCGCCCTCGTCTCGCCCGGTCGGCAGATCGCCGGCGGACCGGTGCACACCGGCCGCCTTGCGCGGGCCTATCGTAGCCTCAGGCGGCTACGCTTTGTGTCGCTGCTGCGCCCCGTCGGGCCGCTGCCACTCATCGTCATCATCGCCCTGTGCACGCCCGCCGCGATCAGCGTGTTCGTGAGCCTTGGCCTGGGCGTCGCGCACAGCGACGCCGCCACGCCGCGGCTCGCCCAGGGCGCGCTCGAGACCTCGAGCAACTGGGCCGGCTACGTGGCCTCGCACGGGCGCTTCACCAGCGTGAGCGCGTCGTGGGTGGTGCCCGCCGTCAAGGTCGGCACGCAGCCCACCGAAGTCGCCGCGGTGTGGGTCGGCATCGACGGCCGCGGCACGCGCAACCTCGAGCAGATCGGCACGCTCAGCGCCGAGCTGGGCGGCAGCCCCGCCTACGAGGTCTGGTTCGAAGTCGTGCCCAAGGCGCCGGTCTACGTGCGCATGGCCCTCAGCCCAGGCGACTCGGTCACCGCCAGCGTCACCACCAACGGCGACGGCAACTTCACCCTGTTCATCAGGAACAACACGACCCACACGGCCTACTCCACGTTGCAGCCCAGCCCCGGCGCCGAGCTCGTGACCGCCGAGGTGGTCGCCGAGGCGCCCGCCACCGTGTCGGGTCCGTCGCCGCTGCCCGACTTCGGCACCCTGACCTTCACCAACGCCCGGGTCGACGGACGCCCCATCGGCACCTTCAACTGGGACCGGCTCAGCATGAGCGCCTACACCACGCGCCAGGCGGTCACCTCGCCGCTGGCGCGCGACGCCGACACCTTCTCGGTGACCTGGAAGCACGAGTAGCGCGGGGCCTCGCCGCCGGCGGCTCGAGCTTCACCGTGGGCTGCGACAAGCTCTGAGGCGGGCAAGCGCTGTCGTGTCGGCCGCCCTGGTGCTAAGTTACCGAGAGAGGTAGCGACCGGAGGTCGATCGTGAGCGAAGCCCACCCCAGCAGAGAGCTCGACGTCGCCGACGTCACGGCGGCGGTCCGCGAGCTGTGCATGACGG
>CAZFJE010000194.1:0-6141 GCA_964519555.1 uncultured Thermoleophilia bacterium | reverse complement strand
GGCATGACCTTCCAGGCCTCGCGGGCCGTGGCGTTGGCGTTGTGGGCGCCGTCGATCTGGGCCATGCGCACACTTGCCATGACGTGCTTGGCCACGGCGGCGTCGACGAAGCTGCGGTACATGTTGATGTTGCGGTAGAGCACGTTGTACTGCGGGTCCTGGTGGGCGCCGTTGACGCCCTCTTCGGCGAACATCACGGCCATCTCGGGGCCGGCCACGCCGCTCACGTAGGAGTGGAAGTTGATGGGCCGGCCGACCTCGTCTTCGATCAGGTCGATGGCGCGCCGCGTGGCGCGCACCTGCTTGCGGGTCACGGCGATGCCGCCGATGCCCTCGGGGGTGCCCTCGAGCAGGCCGTCCATGTGGCTCTGCCCGGCGGTGCGGATGACCATCATGTGATCGGCGCCGTGCCAGGCCGCCATGCGCATGCGGCGGATATCGTCTTCGAAGCGCCCGCTGGCGATCTCGGTGGTGACCACGCAGTCGGGCTGCGGGTCGATGTCGCCGAAGTAGTGGGCGGCGGGCAGCGGCACGCTGTTGGTGAGGCCCTTCGAGGTCTCCTTGTACATGAAGGGCCCGAGCTTCTGGTCGGCCACCGGCTCGCGCCAGTGCCAGCCCTTGCGCCGCGGGCGGTAGTCGGCGATGCCCTCGAGCAGCGCCTTCACGTCGAGCTTCTCGTTGGGCTTGAGGGGCGCGTCAGGCATGGGGCGCCCCCCACTTCTGCTCGACCGTGTCCCAGGCCTCGCCGGCGGCCAGGCGCCGGGCCGCCTCGACCACCGACACCTGCTGGGTGGTGGCGCAGTGCAGCACGATCTGACCGGCGCCGTGGCCCAGCAGGGCGCGCTTCTCGCACTCCCCAACGACGGCCATGCAGGTGCGCGAGTCGATGCCCATGCGCATCAGCACGCTGCGCTCGATAGAGGGCGACGTGTGCGTGCGAGCGAGCTCGACGAGCGGCGCGACCGCGCCCTCGGCGAGCGCCCAGAAGCGCGCCGCAAGCTGTTCGTCTGAGAGTCCCGCGAGGTGTTCGCGTTGCTGTACGTAGGTGTCTTCGCGCATGGCGCTCAGGCCTCCTTGGCGGCTAAGTCGGCGAGCATCGCTTCGACGTCGGCCGCGCTCGAGTTTGAGTCGGCGGCCAGGAAGGCGATGTCGGCGGAGGTCGGCGTGTAGCCCTCGGGCGCCGCCTGCAGGGCGTTGCGCACGTAGCTGGCGCGCATGTGGGCGACGTCGAAGTCGCTGGCCTGGATCTGGTCGAGGCGTTCGGGCACGACGATCACGGTACCCGGCTTGTTGTCGCGCGGGTCGCCCGAGCGCACCTCGACGCCCATCTGCTTGGCGAAGTTGAGCTGTGCCCAGTGGTGCTTGCCGGCGCCGGTGTATTCGGTCTCCTGCACCACGACGGTGGCCTCGCGGGGCAGCTCGCGGGCCAGCGAGACGGCGGCGGTCATGGCCGTGTTGCCGGCCGGGCCACGCTCGAGGCCTTCGAGCTTGACCAGAGCCTCGGTCATATAGAAGACCTCGCCCTGGGTGACCGTGAGGTAGCGGTCGATGTAGCGCAGCGGCCGGGCCGCGTTGCGCGGTACGTCGGCGCGATCGGGCCAGGTGGCAAACGGCACGCCGAAGCCGGTGTGGCCGGTAGTGAAGCTCTTGCGGTTGAAGTCGACGTCGGAGGCCATGTGCAGGCCCGACAGGTCGACCGAGGCGGCCACGACCTGCGTGTCTGTGGCGCCAGCGCGGCGCAGGCCTCGAGCGGTGCCGGTGGTGTTGCCGCCGCCGGCGTGGGTGATGACGCAGGCAGTCGGGTAGGCGCCGGTCAGAGCGCGCGTCTCCTCGGCGACCTCGAGGCCCAGCGTCTCGATGCCCGAGACGCCGAACGAGCTGTACAGTGAGGCGGCGAAGTAGCCGGTCTGGTCGAGCAGGTCGAGGAAGTGGGCAAAGAGCTCGGGGCCGATCGTGAGCTGCACGACCTCGGCGCCGTAGGCCTCGCAGATGCGGGCCTTCTCGACGATCTCGGGCTGACCGATCTTGCGGCTGTCGTAGGTCTCCTGGACGATGATGCAGCGCAGGCTGGCGCGAGCGGCCTGGCTGGCCACGGCGGCGCCGTAGTTGCCCGAAGTCGCCGCGATGACGCCCTCGTAGCCCTTCTCTTTGGCAACGTGGATGCTGACAGATGCGCGGCGGTCTTTGAAGGCGCCGGCCAGGTTGGCGGCCTCGTCTTTGACGAAGATGCGCGCACCGTTGCCCGCCGGGCTGACGGAGCGCACCAGGTCGGTCAGGTTGTGCAGCTCGAGCAGGGGCGTGTGGCCCACGCCGGCCTTGGTCTGGATGGCGACGATGTCGTCGAGGCTGTAGCCGTGGTCGTCCATCATGCGTTCGTAGTCGAAGGCGATCGGCGACAGCTCGAACTCGCTGTAGTCCATGCCCAGCGCGCGGCGCATGATCTCGCCGCGGCGGGCCATGGTGGCGTCGAACTTGCTGGCCATCAGGCACCCCCGCTGTGGGCGGCGCGATAGGCGGCCAGCTGGGCGCGCAGGTCTTTGCCGATGTGCGCGAGCTCAGGGATGGGCTCGCCGAAGGTGTGGAAGTACCCGGGGTTGATCGCCGACAGCGTGCCCGCGACCTTACGACCCGTCATGGTCTCGACCGTGACGGGTCCGCCGAGGGCCGCTTGGCCCTCGGCGAACCCCTTGACCCACATCTTGAGGGGCTTCTCGGCGGTCTCCGCCGGCAGGTTCGTCGACCTGTCGGCGGGCTCGAGCAGCACGCACTCGACCTCGACCCAGTCGCCCGCGTAGGCCTGCTGTGTCTCAGTCATGCGGTCCTTCTTTCGCTCCCAAAAGCGGGAGTCGTTTTACTTGGTGGGGCTCAGGAACCGCGGCAGCGGCATGTCGACGACGGTCAGCATGCCGGGCTTGGCGTCCTTCATGAGCGGGATGTAGTTGCCGGTGCTCGCGTAGGTGCCCTTGCCGCCCGGGATCTCGGGGGTGTTGGCCATGTTCACCATGGGGTCGCCGATGATCTTGATGTAGTCGCCGGTGCCCTGGTCAGCCAGCTCGGGGTGGATCTGCTGGGGGTGGATCAAGTGGATCTTGAGCTCGCCGTTGCTGTAGCCCTTGCCGACCTGCTTGCAGCCGGCGACCCAGCCCGCCGGCACCTTGACGTGCGGCGTGGAGCGCTCGACCTTGGTGACGATGGGCTCGCGAGTCTCGACGATCTCGTCGATCTTCCAGCCCAGCGCCTTGGCGATGAGCTCGATCGACTCGGGGAAGCCGATGTGGCCGACGATGCTGCCGTCGGCGACGCCCTTCTCGAACTGTTCGACCGTGGTGCCCACGCCCTGGCCGGTCATGACGGTCGGGCCGAACGGCGAGAGGTCGTTCACGCGCGAGGCCTCGATGCTGTCGACGCGCATGCAGATCGAGCTCCACATGACGATGAGGGCGTCGAGCATGAAGCCGGGGTTGATGCCGGTGCCCAGGATGGAGACGTTGTTCTCTTTGGCGACGCGGTCGAACAGGTCGGCGCGCTCGGGGTCGCTGGCCCACGGGTAGGCGAGTTTCTCGGCGATGCAGATGACGTCGGCGCCCGACTTGGCGGCCGGCACGATCTGCGGCTCGACCTCGTTCAAGTTGGACTGCGTGTTGATGCACACGACGTCGGGCTTGGTGGCGAGCACCTTCTCGAAGTCGGTGGTCATCTTGACGTCGCAGGGGCGACCAAGCAGCTCGCCGACGGTCTTGCCCTCTTTGGCGGGGTTGGTGACGATGCAGCCGGTGAGCACGATGTCGTTGGGCCGGTCGAGGATGAACTTGAGGAGCCCCTGCCCCATCTCACCGGTGCCCCATTCGACTACCTTGATCATGGTCCCTCCCATGGATGACTTGCCTGAATAGAATTGATGCAAGTATACGTGTGCGGACGCCACGTTCAACCAATTGCCCAAGGCGCGCTTCGCCGGGGTGCCGGCGAAGGCGATGTGGTGGCGATGTGGTGCTGCCGCTGGTGGCGGCGTCCGCGTCTATCGGTCTTGCGAGGGCGGCACGGCGCAGCCGCGCCACAAGGCGCTCAGGCGGGAGGAGGCTGGTCGACCTGGACGGGCGTCAACTCTGTGAAGTCTGGTTTCGTCGCCGCCTCCGAGGTCTTCCGGGGGTGAATGGTCGTGGGGGCGACTCTACGGTGGCGCGGGGAGGCGCGTCAACCACCGCGAAACGCTCGCCCGCGTGACGCAAGATCACGTCGTGGACGGCGCGGCCGGCGCGGCCTCGGCGGCCTCGGCGGCCTGTGCGAGGCCGCGGATGGTGCCCGAGAAGACCACCTTGTGGATGGGGTACAAGCCGTACCAGTAAAGCAGCCCGGCGAGGCCGTGCGGCGCGAAGTAGGCGGTCTGCGCCAGCCTGGTGGCCCCGCCCTGGCGCGGCTCGCACTCGAACTGCAGCCAGGCGCCGCCCGCCACGCGCATCTCGGCGCGCAGGCGCAGCAGACGGTCGGGCACGAGCGCCTCGACGCGCCAGAAGTCGAGCACGTCGCCGACGCGCAGCCTGTCGGGGTCGCGCCGCCCGCGGCGCAGGCCCACGCCGCCCACCAGGCGGTCGAGGCCGCCGCGCAGCCGCCACGACCAGTTCCAGAACGGATACCCGCGCCGGCCGCCGATGCCGCAGACGGCGGCGAAGACGCGCTCGGGCGACGCCTGCACGTCGAGGTCGCGACGCTCCAGCAGAAAGCCGGCGGCGGTGGTCAGCACCACCGGCCCCTCACCACTTTGGCTGCTGGCCAGCGCGTCGCTCCAGGCGGTCTCGACGCGGCCTTCGTCGAGGTTGCGCAGGGCGCGCCGCACGGCCGTGTCGTAGTCGACGGGGTGGATGTCGGGGAACAGGCGGGCGGCCGTGTCGTCGCGCACCACGACCTCGCTGCGCAGGCCCTCGATCAGGGGCCGCGCGATGTCGCTGGGGATGGGCGTGACGAAGTGCACCCAGTAGGAGCTCAGGAACGGCGTGAGCACCGGCACCGCCACGAGGCGGCGCCGCAGGCCGCGCACCGCGGCGTAGCCGGTCATCATGCCGCCGTAGGTGAGCACGTCGGCGCCGCCGATCTCGATCACGCCGGCTCCGGGCGGCAGCCCGAGTGCGCCCACGAGGTAGGCGAGCGCGTCGTCGACCGCGATGGGCTGCACGCGCGTAGAGACCCAGCGCGGACAGACCATGACCGGCAGCCGCTCGGTGAGGTAGCGGATCATCTCGAAACCCAGGCTGCCGGCGCCGACCACGACCGCCGCGCGCAGCTCGGTGACCGGCACGCCCGAGGCGGCGAGCGCGCTGCCCACCTCGTGACGTGAGCGCAGGTGTTCGGAGAGGCCGCTGCCGGAGTCGCCGAGGCCGCCCAGATAGACGATGCGGGCCACACCGGCGTCGGCGGCGGCACGGCCGAAGGCGCGCGCGACCTGCAGGTCGCGCGCGCGAAAATCGGCTCCGGCGGCCATGGCGTGGACCAGGTAGTAGGCGGTCGTCACGCCCTGCAAGGCAGCGGGCAGCGTGGCCGGCACGAAGAGGTCGCCCTCGACGATCTCGACCTGGGCCGCCCACGGACGATCGCGCAGGCGGGCGGCGTCGCGCACCAGGCAGCGCACCGGGTAGCCGGCGGCCACCAGCAGTGGCGCCAGGCGCCCGCCGATGTAGCCGGTGGCGCCGGTCAGCAGGATGGGCTCTTCCGCACTCATCGGGCCCTCCCTTGTCGTAGTCGCGTGGCTTGGCCTTGTGGCTTTTGAGTCGCCGACCTAGTGTCTGTGCCTCGGCCCGAAGCGGCTGAGCGCGTTCAGGAAGGCCTCGCCGTCGGGGCTGCCGAGACCGGTCACGTCGTCGTAGCCAGGGAGGGTGTGCAGCGTGCCGGTCTGGTTGAACGTGCGCAGCGAGTAAACGATGCCGTCGGTGTCGTTCTCGCCGTTGGCGAAGTCGCTGCGCACCGCCGCCATGATGCTCGGCGGGTCGACGACGTCGCGGTAGGCGCCTTTGCGCAGCGCCGTGTAGAGCGCCGGGTTGGCGAAGCCGTGCGCATGGCCCGCCCGCTGGTCGGCGAGCGCCATCACGCCGGCGAACAGCGGACACGACACGCTGGTGCCGCCGACGCGGTAGGTGTCGTAGGAGACGC
>CAZFJE010000193.1:0-6188 GCA_964519555.1 uncultured Thermoleophilia bacterium | reverse complement strand
CACTATCACAATTCGATCCCGAGCGGGAAAACGCTGCTTGCCGCAACTCTTGCCGCTTCTGCTCGGCCAGTTTCTCGTGCTCGGCGATGAGCTCGTAGGATACGCGCGTGCCTTCGGCGAGGAGCTACCGGTCGACGACGAGGCGCTCGCCCTTGACGAGATCATGCGCGCCGGGCCCGGCGGCAACCACCTCGCCCGTCCCATGACCCGCCGGCGCTACCGTGGCTTTCGTCAGTCCACCCTGCTCGACCAGTCCGTCTACGAGCGCTGGCAGGCCGGCGGGGCGACCACGCTCATGCAGCGAGTCGCGCAGCGAACACAAGAGTTACTCGACCCGAGCGATCCCATGACCTTCAAACTTGACCAAGCGGTGCGGCGAAGCCTGGATGACATCGTCGCCGAGGCCTCACCGGCTGCTGCAATCGCGCCAAGGATGTCTCGATAGGGTCGTCTATCGCTCGCCCCATGCCCTGCTCTATGCGGAGCGCGTCCCGTCCGCCGACCAAAAGGAGCGATTCATGTCTCACAGCAAGTCACGCTTGATAGGCATCGGCCTGCTGGTCGCGGCCGTCGTTGCGATCGTTGCGGTCGGCGCGAGCACCGCCATGGGCGTTGCAAGCTCGAGCCCCATCCCCGGCGCGTCGGCTTCACCGGGCTCGCTCGTCGTACGCATCGGCCAGTTGCAAACCCCCGACAGTCTGAACCCGTTCATCGGGATCCAGGGTGTCGACTACCAGATCTGGCACCTGAACTACGACTTCCTGGTCGGCTTCGACGCCAAGACCCTGGCCCCGCGGCCCGAGCTCGCCACGAGCTGGTCGGTGTCACCCAACGGCAAGACCTGGACGTTTCAGACCCGCCAGGGCGTGAAGTGGCAGGACGGGGTACCGTTTACGGCCGCCGACGTCGCGTTCACGTTCAACTACATCGTCAAGAACAACCTCTCGAACCTGGCGGTTTACACCGCCGGCATCACCGGCGCCAAGGCCACCGGCCCGAACACCGTGCAGATCTACACCAGTGCGCCTAAGGCGAATATGCTGCGCATGGTGGTGCCCATCCTGCCGGCCCACATCTGGTCGAAGGTCCCGGGCAAGGCGGCCTCCTCGACCTTTCAGAACAAGCCGCCCATCATCGGCACCGGTCCCTTCGAGGTCGTCGGCTGGAAGGCCGGCCAGTACGTCCACCTCAAGGCCAACCCCAACTACTGGGGCGGCGCGCCGCACATCTCCGACCTCTACATCATCACCTATACCAACGCCGACACGATGGTCTCCGACCTGAAGCTCGGGGCCATCGACGCCGCCGTTGGCGTGCCGTACGCGCAGTTCGGCGCGCTGGCCTCGACCCCCGGCATCCAGACCAGCAAGGCCGACTCCTGGCAGTTCACTGAGCTCGCCTTCAACTGTTACGCGAGCCCCGACTCAAAGGGCAACCCGGTGCTGCGCGACCCGGTCTTCCGCCAGGCCCTGAACTATGCGATCGACCGCAACAAGATCGTCTCGACCGCGTTCGACGGCTACGCGCAGCCCGGCTCGTCGCTGATCGTGCCGTACTCGCCCTTCCACTGGCAGCCGCCGGCCAGCCAAACATTCACCTACGATCCGGCCAGGGCCAACCAGATGCTCACTGCCGCGGGCTACAAGATGGGCACCGACGGCTACCGCACCACCAAGCAGGGCAAGCCCCTGACCCTGCGCCTCCTGGTGACCACCGACTCGCCGGCAAACGAAGTGGCCGGCAAGCTCGCCGTGCAGTGGTTCAAGGACGTCGGCGTGAAGGTCAACCTGTCGATCGTCGACCCGGGTGTGCTGACCAGCGCCCAGTACCAGTTTACCGGCAAGACCTACACGCCCAACTGGGACATGTTCATGTGGTACTGGACACAGGACGCCGATCCGGCCTTCATGGTGAGCATCTACACGCCGGCGCAGTCGACCGGCTACGGCTGGAACGACTGCCTGTGGACCGACCCGGCCTACACCAAGCTCTCCAACGAGGCCGCGACCACGATCGACCAGGCGCAACGCATCCCGCTCGTGCAGCAGGCCGAGCAGATCTTCTACACCGCCTCGCCCTACGCGATCATGGCCTACCCCTACCAGCTCGAGGCCTGGAACACGAACAAGTGGACGGGCTGGACCCAGGCGCCCGCCGGGACCGGTGCGGCCATCTATAACTACAACAACATCGACACCTACACGCACTTGCAGCTGAAGACCAGCGCCAAGAGTTCCGGAGGCGCGAACGGCGGCTTGATCGCGGCGATCGTCGTGGCCGCGCTTGTGGCTGTCGGGATCGTCATCATCTTCATCCGACGCGGGCGGACCCGGGCCATCGAAGTGTAGGTTGTCGATCGGCACATCGAGGGTGGGAAGCGGCCTTGAAGAGGCAGCAGAATGCAGGGCGGTCAGTGTGCTTGTTGGAGCCCGGACAGCGGGTGGTCGACAGGCCACGGGCCGCCCTTCCCGACTCCTTTGCCCCCGAGATTTCCTCGGAGGCGACGAACTGCTGCCTGTCCGCACCCCGCGGCAGGGTATCGAGTGACGAGGGGGCAAGCGCGATGACTACGATTTCGTCTTGTCGCTGCTACGGTCCAGACCGTGAATAAGCGGCGCTACTTCACCCGCAAGGTGCTGAACGCGCTGCTCACCATTGTGGTCATTGCGTCGTTTAACTTCGTGCTCTTTCGCATCCTGCCCGGCAATCCGGCGCGACTGCTCGTACCCAAGGGTCGGTTCTCGATTGCTGCCATGCACCAGGAAGAGCTGCTCTTCCACCTCAACAAACCTATGTGGCAGCAGTTCATCGACTACTGGGCGGACACCGTCCGGCTCAGGTTTGGTGACTCGTTCGTCTATAAACTGCCAGTCGTTCAAGTGGTTGGCGAGCGCATCTGGCCGACCCTCCTTCTGGTCGGCACCGGCACTATCATCGCTGCAATCATCGGGGTGACCACCGGGATCCTGGCTGGCTGGCGGCGAAACAGCAGGCTGGATCTGATCACCACCAACACCGGCATGGTGATGTACTCCGCACCGACCTTCTGGGTGAGCCTCATCTTCATCATGATCTTCGCTACGTGGCTGCGCTGGTTCCCGACCGGACGGATGTCAGACTACGGTGCGATCCACACTAGCTGGCTCCAGGATGTCTCGGCGCTGCTGCACCACCTCTTCCTGCCGGCCTTCACCTTCGCCATCA
Organism: uncultured Thermoleophilia bacterium; assembly: GCA_964519555.1. Classification (GTDB taxonomy): domain Bacteria; phylum Actinomycetota; class Thermoleophilia; order UBA2241; family UBA2241; genus Bog-752. The sequence goes on along the minus strand of CAZFJE010000193.1, from coordinate 2,984 downwards.
CCTACATGGCCCAGTACCACCTGATCGTGCGCAGCGCCTTGGCCGGCGTATCGAAAGAGGACTACGTGCTCACGGCGCGGGCCAAGGGTCTGACCGACCGCGCTGTCCTGTGGCGGCACGTCGCGCCCAACGCCATGCTGCCCACCGTCACCCTGGTCATGATGAACATCGGCTTTGTGATGTCGGGGGCGATCCTCGTCGAGACGGTCTTCAATTGGCCTGGTTTGGGCCTGCTGTCCTACGACTCCATGATGAACCGCGACTACCCGGTCATGCAGGCCGTCTTCCTGCTGGGCAGCGTCGCGGTCATCCTCGCGAACCTGATCGCCGACATCATGTACTACTATCTCGACCCGCGGGTGAAGGCATGATCCCCCGGCGCCTGCGCACCTGGATCTTCGTCTGGACGCCGCTCGTCTGGCTCGCGCTCGAGATGATCACCTACCCCAAGGACCGACCGCTGCGAACCGGCATTGTCCACCTGCTCGCCGGTTTCTTCGCCCCGGGCGTGGCCGACTACCCGGCCTGGATTCCGCTGCTCCTGGCACTCGTACTGGGCGGCTACGGTATCGTCAAGCTGCTCCGTCAGACAGCGCGCACCGCCTTTCCCTGGATGCTCATCGCAGCCGCCGCCGACGCCGCCGTGTGGTTCCTGGCGGCGAGCGGGCTCTTCCGCGGCGCGTTTACGCTGAGCGGTCGCGACACGAGTGTCGCCTGGCTGTTCCAGACGCTGCTCGTCGTGGTGCTGGTCGCCACCGTGTGGGCCTGGGCCGTCGCCACCCCCGAACGGGCCGAGCTCTCCGTGTGGAACATCCGCCAGATCTGGCGCCTGTACCGTTCGAACTGGCAGGGCATGGTCGGCCTCTACATCATGGGCTTCTTCGTAGCCCTGGCCCTGTTCGCGCCGTTCCTCGCCGACCACGCGCTGCTCGACCCGACCGCCCAGATCGGCGTGCCGTTCGCCGGGCCGACGATGTCGTACTACCACTGGTTTGGAACCACCGAACAGGGCATGTCGGTGCTTGCGCAGTTCATCTGGAGCGCCCGCATCTCACTGACGGTCGGCCTGTCGGCCGCGGCCATCTCGACCGTCCTGGGCGCCGGCATCGGCATCGCCGCCGGGTACTACGGCGGCTGGCGCGGCGAGATCTGCATGCGCCTCACCGACTGTTTCCTGGTCATCCCCTGGCTGCCGCTGGCCATGGTGCTGGCCGCCGCCTGGGGCCAGAACTACGGGATCATCGTGCTCATCATCGGCATCACGAGCTGGCCGGGCACCGCCCGCGTGGTGCGCGCCGACGCCCTGCGCGTGCGCGAGCTGCAGTTCATCGAGCGCGGCCGCGCCATCGGCTCGAGCGACTGGCACATCATGCAGAAGCACGTGCTGCCCAACGTCTTCCCGCTGATCTTCGCCAACACCATCCTGGTGGTGGCCATCGCCATCCTCGCCGAGACCACCCTGTCGTTCCTCGGTCTCGGCGACCCGCTCAACTTCAGCTGGGGCACCATGCTGCACAACGCCTGGCAGTCAGGCGCCGCCGGCCTGCCGGCCTGGTGGTACCTGCTGCCGCCGGGCATCGCCATCGTGCTGGTGGTGCTGGCCTTCACCTTCATGGGCACGGCCTTCGACGAAGTCCTTGACCCCAAGCTGCGCAAGCGCGAAGAGAGCGGCGGCCGGCCCGACGAGGGTCCCGACCGCCTCATCACCCTGGGTGGCGGCGCCGGCGGCACCGAGATCAGCCTCGACACACCCGGGGGCGGCATCTGGCCGGGTCCCGCCAACGACTGGGACCCGCACACGGGCGAGGGAGGGCGGCCATGAGCAAGGGCGAGTCGGCCGCCGCGGCGGCCGCGAAGGGCCAGGCCATCGAGCACGACGGCATCCTCGACGTGCGCGACCTCAAGGCCTACTTCAAGCTGGGCGACGGCGACGTCAAGGCGGTCGACGGCGTGAGCTTCATGCTCGAGCAGGGCAAGAGCCTGGGCCTGGCCGGCGAGTCGGGCTGCGGCAAGACCACGGCGGCCCTCGCCGTCCTCAAGCTGCTGCCCGAAAACGGGCGCATCGTCGGCGGCGAGATCCTGTTCGACGGCAAGAACCTGGCCAAGCGCACCGAGTACGGCATGAGCAAGGTGCGCTGGAAGGACATCTCGATCATCTTCCAGGGCGCCATGAACGCCCTGAACCCCGTACAGCAGGTGGGCAAGCAGATCGCCGAGCCCATCGTGCTCCACGAGGGCATCTCCGAGGCCAAGGCCATGCTGCGGGCGCGCGAGCTCTTCGACCTGGTGGGCATCAATCCCAAGCGGGTCACCGAGTACCCCCACGAGATGTCGGGCGGCATGCGCCAGCGTGCCATGATCGCCATGGCCTTGGCGTGTAACCCCAAGCTCGTGATCGGCGACGAGCCCACCACGGCGCTCGACGTCATGGTGCAGGCCCAGATCCTCGAGCTCATCGAGCGCCTGCGCCACGAGCTCGACCTGTCGTTCATCCTCATCAGCCACGACCTGTCGGTCATGGCCGAGACCTGCGACAAGGGCGTCATCATGTACGCCGGCAAGGTCGTCGAGGCGGGCACCACCGCGCAGATCTTCAACAACGCCAAGCACCCCTACACAAAGCAGCTCATCAAGGCGTTCCCCAACATCCACGAGACGCGCGAGATGGTGAGCTCGATCGCCGGCGACCCGCCCAACCTGCTGAACCCACCGCCGGGCTGCCGCTTTTACCCGCGCTGCAGCGAGGGCGAGCCGGCCTGTACACAGATCGAGCAGGAGATGGTCGAGCTCGACCCCGGTCACTTCGCGCGCTGCTGGAAGGCGGCCTGATGGACGAGTTCACGCCCGCCGCGCCGGTCGCCGACCACGATCGCAGCAAGGGCGGCGCGATCGGCCGCAAGGAGCTGCGCAACGCGAGCGTCAGCGGCGCCGACCTCTACGACATCCGCGGCCTCGAGGTCTTCTTTCCGGTGCGCCAGTCGTTC
>CAZFJE010000192.1:0-6250 GCA_964519555.1 uncultured Thermoleophilia bacterium | reverse complement strand
AGGTCTCGAGCATGGTGAACTCGGGGTTGTGCTTGAAGCTCACGCCCTCGTTGCGGAAGTTGCGCCCGATCTCGTAGACGCGGTCGATGCCGCCGATGATGCAGCGCTTGAGGTAGAGCTCGACGGCGATGCGCAGGTAGAGATCGCGCTTGAGCTCGTTGTGGTGGGTGACGAAGGGCCGCGCCATGGCGCCGCCGTAGAGCGGCTGCAGGATGGGCGTCTCGACCTCGACAAAGCTGCGCTCATCGAGGAAGCGGCGGATGGCGGCGATGATGCGGGCGCGCTTGACGAAGACTTCGCGCGAATCGTCGTTGACGATGGTGTCGAGGTAGCGCCGGCGGTAGCGCGTCTCGACATCGGTCAGGCCGTGGAACTTTTCGGGCAGCGGGCGCAGCGCCTTGGAGAGGAACTGCCACGTGACAGGCCGCAACGAGAGCTCGCCGCGGCGTGTCTTGAGGACCGCGCCCTCGGCGCCCACGAAGTCGCCGATGTCGACGTCGAGCAGGCCCTGGAAGGCGTCGGCGCCCAGGGCGTCGAGCTTGGCGAACAGCTGCAGGTGCCCGGAGCCGTCCTTGATAGTGAGAAAGGCGAGCTTGCCGTGTTCGCGGCGCGACATGACGCGGCCGGCCACGCGGAACGTACCGGGCGCTTCGGCGCCGGCAACGAGCGAGTCGAAACGCTCGTGCAGCGCGCCGATCTCGTCGCGCTTGTCGAAGCGCGTGGGAAAGGCATCGACGCCGTGCTCGCGCAGGCGCGAGAGCTTGTGGCGTCGTTCGTCGGTCGCGCCGAGGGGCTGGTCGTCGGCTGCGCCGAGGGGCTGGTCGTCGTCGGCCATGACCGGAGCCGTAGCCCTACGCCCGCTCGATGTCGATGATCTTGAGCTTGATCTCGCCACGCGGCGCGCGCACCGAGATGACCTCGCCGGGCTTGTGACCCATGATGGCGTTGCCGACCGGCGACTCGTTTGAAAGCTTGCGGTCGCTGGGGTCGGCCTCGGCGGAACCCACGATCGAGTACTGCACGACGTCGCCGCGCGCGACGTCCTGGATGGTGACCTTGGTGCCGACGCCCACGACGTCGGTCTTGATGTCTTTTTCGTCGATCACGATCGCCGAGCGCAGCTTGTCTTCGAGGGCGAAGATGCGCTGCTCGAGCATGGCCTGCTCGTTTTTGGCATCGTCGTATTCGGAGTTCTCGCTGATGTCGCCGAAGTAGCGGGCCTCTTTGATGCGATCGGCCACCTCTTCGCGCTTCTTGGTCGAGAGGTACTCGATCTCGTCTTTCAGGCGCCGGTACCCCCCGGGAGTGAGGATGATCTCTCTTTCCGGCACGGTGGCTTCCTTTCCTTACGACGAAACGGGCCGCTGCAACACGCAGGCCCGAATAAGAGACGTAGTATAGGGCTTTCTCTGGTCGTGCGCCACTGCACCGTGACGGACGGCTGAGCTCAGCCCCGATCTGCCCGTACGAGGCTCAGGATAGTCGCCGTGTCGCCGGCCGCCATGAGGCGCGCGGCGAGGGCCGCGTCGAGCACGCCGCTGCGCCGAAAGCGCGGCCAGAAGCGGCGCAGGTAGCCCACCGCACGAGCGCCCATCTCGGCCACGGCTTCGTCGGCGAACAGCGCGAGGGCGCGCCGCCGCTCGTCGAGCGAGGGCGCGCCCTCGCCCTCGAGCAGCTCCCGGAACACCCACGGACGCCCCAGCGCGGCGCGCGCCACCATGACGGCGGCCACGCCGCCGTCGAGCAGGCGCGCGCTCAGGGCGCGGTCGACTCTGCCGTCGGCGCCCACGGCGGCGATGTCGCCCGAGGCGATCACCGGCACGGGCAGCTCGCCGGCCAGAGCCAGCGTCACGGCGTGGTCGGCCAAGCCGCGATAGAGCTGGCCGGCGGAGCGCGGGTGCAAGCAGACGGCGGCGGCGCCGGCGGCCACCAGCTGGGGCGCCACGCGGCGCCCCGCCTCGTCGCCGTCGCGCACCTCGCTGCGGATCTTCACGGTCACCGGGGCCTCGCCGGCGACCTCGGCGACGACGGCCTGCACGCAGGCCACGGCCAGGGCGGGCGTGCCCAGCAGGGCCGCCCCGGCACCGGTCTTCATGACCTTGCGCACTGGGCAGGCCATGTTCAGGTCGATCAGGTCGGCGCCCGCCGTCAGGGCGGCGCGCGCGGCGTGAGCCAGCGCCGCCGGTTCGGCGGCGAAGAGCTGAAAGCCGATGGGGTGCTCGTCGGGACCGCAGGCCAGGTAGGCCGCCGTGCGCCGGTTGTCGTGCACGATGCCGTGCGCCGAGATCATCTCGGTGAAGACAAGGCCGGCGCCGAAGCGCCGTACCGAGCGCCGGAAGGCGGGCCCGCTGACGCCGGCCATGGGCGCCATGATAAGGCGACGGTCGAGGCGCAGGGCGCCGATCGCCAGGGGCTGCAGCAACGTGTCGCGCAGATCGTCCGTGGCTACGGAACGGCCCCGGAGCAGGGCCCTCAGTGGGACTGCTGGCGGCGCAGCACGAGCTCGATGCCGCGCACCGTGAGCTGCCGGTCGACCGTCGAGATCGTGCGGCTGTGCGGTGCGATCAGCACCGCGAGGCCGCCGGTGGCGATCACCGGGGCGGCGACGCCGAGCTCGGCGCGGATCGCCTCGGCGATGCCGTCGACCTGGCCCGTGAAACCGTAGATGGCGCCCGACTGCATGGCCTCGGTGGTGTCGCGGCCGATGGCGCGGCCGGGCGCGGTGACCTCGATGTTGATGAGGCGGGCGGCACGCGTGGTCAGCGCCTCCATGGAGACCTCGACGCCGGGAGCGATGGCGCCGCCCACGTAGTCGCCATCGGCGTCGACCACGTCGAAGTTGGTCGAGGTGCCGAAGTCGACGACGATCACCGGCGCGCCGTAGGTCTCGAGCCCGGCCACCGCATTGGCGATACGGTCGGCGCCGATCTCGGCCGGGTTCTTGACCATCAGGCGGATGCCGGTGCGCACACCGGGCCCCAGCACGAACGGCGTGAGGCCGAGGTGCTTCTCGCTCATCGTCACCCATTGCGCCGTGAGGCGCGGCACGACCGAGGCGATGGCCACCTCGTCGACCAGCTCCCTGACGCGCTCGCCGAGCAGACTGATGAAGCCCTGCAGCAGGCCGGCGATCTCGTCGGCGGTGCGGTGGCGCACGGTGGCGATGCGCCAGTCGTGCGCGATGACGCCGCCCTCGCTCAAGGCGATGACGGTCTGCGTGTTGCCAACGTCGACGACGAGCAGCATGTCAGTCCACCACCAGGCTGAGGTCGATCCAGGGCGCCGCCGTGGTGAGGGCGCCCACCGAGATCACGGCGACGCCGGTCGCGGCGTAAGCGGCCACCGTCTCGAGCGTGACGCCGCCGGAGACCTCGAGCACGGCGCGGCCCGCCGCGCGGCTCACCGCCGTGCGCACGGTGGCGTCGTCCATGTTGTCGAGCAGCACGACCGGCGCGCCGGCGGCGAGCGCCTGATCGAGCTGGTCGAGGGTGTCGACCTCGACCTCGAGCAGGTGCGCGTGCGACAGGCCGGCGCGCACGGCGGCCACGGCCGCCGGCAGGCCGCCGGCCGCCGCCACGTGGTTGTCTTTGACCATGGCGCCGTCGAAGAGCCCGAAACGGTGCGGGCTGCCGCCGCCGTCGACGATGGCCTGCTTTTCGAGGGCGCGCAGCCCGGGCGTGGTCTTGCGCGTGCCGGCGATCACGGCCGCGGTGCCGGCCGTCTGGGCCACGTAGCGCGCCGTGATCGTGGCCACGCCCGACAGGCGGGCCAGCAGGTTGAGCCCTGTGCGCTCGAGGGCGAGGATGCTCGACTGGCGGCCAGCCAGGGTGGCCAGGGTGGCGCCGCGCACAAAGGACGCGCCGGCCGCGCACGAAAACTCGACGACGAGCTCGGGGTCGACCAGGCGGGCGGCCTCGCAAAAGACCGGGACGCCCGACAGGACGCCGTCGGCGCGCGCCTCGACCCGCGCCCGTCCGGGCGCGGTGAAGGCGCGTCCGGCGAGGTCGCCGAAGCCGGCGAGGTCTTCGGCGAGCGCGCGCCGGGCTGCGTCGTGGGCGGCCGCGCGCAGCGCCGTGTCGGACAGGCCCGCGTTCACGGCCGGCGGTCGGCCACCCGGGGAGCGGGCAGTCGCAGGGTGATGTGGCGCTGCCAGTGATAGTCGTCGCGCTCGGGTTGGTCGTCGCGCACGTGCACGCCGCGCGACTCCTCGCGCAGCAGCGCGCACTTGGTGATCTGGGTGGCGAGCGTGAGGATGTTGAGCAGCTCGAACTCGGGCGGTCCGGCCTCGCCCAGACGCAGCGCCGAGTTGATGGCGCGCAGCTCTTCGAGGGCGTCGATCAGGCCGTCTTCGGAACGCACCCAGCCCACCTTTTCGGACATGAGCCCGGTCACCTGGCGGCGCACCGCGGCGATGTCGCTGCGCGGCGCCGCGTGCTCGGACGGCGACGGCAGCTCGAACTGCAGCCGGCGCACGTCTTCGCCAAGGCCGCCGATGTAGCGGTCGAGGTGGCGCACCACGCGGTCGCCGAAGACGAGGCCCTCGAGCAGCGAGTTCGAGGCAAGGCGGTTGGCGCCGTGCACGCCCGTGCTGGCGACCTCGCCGGCCGCGTAGAGGCCGGGCACCGTGGTGCGCCCCCAGACATCGGTCACCACGCCGCCGATGGAGTAGTGCGCCACGGGGGCGACGGGCACGAGGTCGCGGCTCAGGTCGAGGTCGTGCTCGGCGAGCAGGCCGGTGACGCGCGGGAAGCGGCGGCGCAGCATGTCGGCATCGAGCGCGGTCGCATCGAGGTAGACGTGCGTCGAGCCCTCTCTGCGCATCTCGGCGAGCATGGCGCGCACCACGACATCGCGCGCCGCGAGCTCGCCCTTGGGGTCGACGCCCGTCATGAAACGCTCACCGGCGGCGTTGCGCAGCAGCGCGCCCTCGCCGCGCAGCGCCTCGGTGATCAGCGGCGTAGGCGAGGTGTCGGCCGCCAGGCCGGTGGGGTGGAACTGCACGAACTCGAGGTCACGGATAGAGGCGCCGGCGCGATAGGCCATGGCCACACCGTCGCCGGTGGCGACCTCGGGGTTGGTGGTGCGCGCGTAGACCTGGCCCGCCCCGCCGGTGGCGAGGATGGTGACCATCGCCAGGTTCAGCGTGTACTCGCCGTCGGCCAGGTTGAGCGACAACGCACCGATGCAGCGGCCGTCGATCGTGAGCAGGTCGATGACGAACTCGTTCTCGTAGAGCTGCACGCGGCTGCCCAGCCGGGCCGCCTCGGACAGCGTGCTCGACACCTCGCGCCCGGTGGCGTCGCCGCCGGCGTGCAGCACGCGGCGCACCGAGTGGGCGCCCTCGCGGCCGAGCACGATCTCGCCGTCTTGGCGGTCGAACCGCGGGCAGATGTCCATGAGCTCGCGCACGCGGTCGGGACCTTCGTTGACCAGCACGCGCACGGCTTCGGGGTCGCACAGGCCGGCCCCGGCGTCGACCGTGTCCTGGAAGTGCAGCTCGGGCGAGTCGGATTCGCCGAGGGCCGCGGCGATGCCGCCCTGGGCGAGGAAGGTCGTCGTGTCGTTCAGGCTCGCCTTGGTGAGCAGGCCGACGTGCCAGCGGCGAGCCGCGGCGATCGCAGCCGTGAGCCCGGCGATACCGCCGCCCAGCACGAGCACGTCGAACTGGCGGCGCAGCAGGGGGCGCGGCGGCACGCTGGCGATGTAGGGGCGCGGCACGGCGGTCACGCGAGGGCCGCGGAGGCGGGCATCGGGGCGCCCGGCTGGATGGTGAGGTCGATGCTCGTCGATCAGTCCTCCGCGTACGGCCTGACGGCCTGGCTTCCGGCGAGCTCGGCGGCAAGCCGGGCGACGTCGACCTGCGGCATGTCACGCGCGAGCGACCAGAGCTCGGCGAGAGGCACGAGCACAAAGGCCCGCTGCCACAGCCGCGGGTGTGGCAGCGTGAGCTCGGGAGCAGCGCTCTCCACACCTTGGAAAAAGAGTATATCGATATCGAGGGTTCGCGGACCAAACCGCAACTCGCGGACGCGCCCGGCGGCGTCTTCGATACGCTGCGCGGCGGCCAGCAGCTCGTGCGGCGCGAGAGCCGTGTCGAGGCACACCACCTGGTTCAGGAACGAAGGCTGGTCGGTCACGTCCTGCGGGGCGGTCTCGAAGACGCGCGACGCGGCCACCACCGTCGTGCCCGGCAGCGCGGCGAGCGCGGCGCGAGCGGCGCGCAGCGCCGCGGCGCGCTCGCCCAGGTTGG
>CAZFJE010000191.1:0-6281 GCA_964519555.1 uncultured Thermoleophilia bacterium | reverse complement strand
ACCTCAAACAGAAAGATCGCCGCGATGCAGCCGGCGATCATGCTGCCGTAGAGATCGCGCGAGATCGTGGCGATGCGCAGGGCCCGCCAGATGACGATCACGAACAGGCCCAGCAACACGGCCGCACCGACAAAGCCGTAGCGCTCGCCGATGACCGCGAAGATGAAGTCGGTGTGGTGCTCGGGCAAGAAGTCGAGCACTGTCTGAGTGGCCTGGTCGCCGCGCCCGCGCAGCGCTCCCGAGCCCACCGCGATCAGCGACTGCGTCAGGTTGTACCCCGACGACTGCGGGTTGTGGCCGGGGTGCAGAAAGACGAAGAGGCGCTCCATCTGGTAGGAGTGCACCACCCTGACGCCGGCCATCGGCAATACCTTGAGTACCAGCAGCGCGAAGGCGGCGGCGGCGGCGAACAGGGCGGCGAAGTGCGTCCACGACGTGCCGTAGAAGAGCAGCAGCGTGAGAGTGATGACCAGGAAGACCATGGCCGTGCCCAGGTCGGGCTGGGCGAAGACGAGCGCCGCCGGCACGGCCACGTAGAGCAGCGCGAAGAGCGTCATGCGGCGGCGGCCGATGGCCGGCAGGCGGTCGGCCAGAAAGGCGGCCAGGGTGACCGTGACGATGACGAGCGCGAGCTCCGAGGGTTGGAAGCTCACGAACGACAGCGAGATCCAGCGTCGCGACCCACGGGTCACCGGCCCCAGGGCGAACACCGCCGCGATGGAGAGCAGCACGAAACCGTACAGCGGCCACTGCCAGCGCCGGTAGTGCTCGTAGTCGACGAGCGACAGCGCGAAGAGCGCGGCCACACCGACCGCGGCGAAGACGATCTGGTTGCGGGCGTAGTAGAACGGGGTCGTCAGCGTGTCGTGCCGCGTGGCGAAGTAGATCATGGTCACGCCGAAGACGAGCAGGCCGCCGGCCGCTGCCAGCAGCACGTAGTCGAGATGACGCAGATAGGCGCGCAGGTCCATGGGCGTCAGTGCCGCCGATCGGCTTCGTCGTTGTCGCTCAGGCTTGTGTGACTTCGTCGCACGGCTAGTCGCTATGGGTGGAGCCGGTCGCCTGGCCCCCGGAGATGTGGAACAGCGAGTCGTAGATCATGCGGGCGGCCGGCGCGGCGCTGACGCCGCCGTGGCCACCCTGCTGGATCATGACGACCACCACGTACTTGGGGTCGTTGGCGGGTGCGTAGCTCGCATACCAGGCGTAGTCGCCCTGTCCCGCCACCTGGGCGGTGCCGGTCTTGCCGGCCACCTGCACCCTGTAGCCCCCGAAGACCGGGTACGACGTGCCGTTGGGCGTGGTGGCCGCCTCGTGCAGGGCGTTTTGCACGACGCCGATGGTCTGCTGCGAGATGCCGAGAGAGCGCGGCTGTGTGTACGGCAGACGGCGCACGAGCTTGCCCTGGGCGTCGACGATCTTGACCCCGACGTGCGGGGTCACGAGGTAGCCGCCGTTGGCGATGGCGGCGTAGGTCACGGCGGCCTGCATGGGGGTCGTCTCGAGGTTGCCCTGGCCGATGGCGAGGTTTATCGAGTCGCCCGGCTTCCAGAGGCGGTCGACCTGCCAGCCCTTGGGATCGGTCTTTCTGGTGTAGGCCGCGTTCTTCCACTCCGGCGTGGGCACCAGGCCGCCGACCTCGCCGGGCAGGTCGATGCCGGTCGGGTGGCCCAGGCCAAGGCGCTTCGCCCAGTCCTCGAGGACCTCGCCTTTGCGCGTGTAGAAGTCGTAGCCGATCTGGTAGAAGTACGTGTCGGCCGACTGCACGATCGCCTGGGTCAGGTCGATGGCGCCGTGGCCGTTGGGGTTCCAGTCGTGCCACAGCAGACCGTGGTTGGTGTAGGTGGCGCCGGCTTCGAGGGTGGTCGATGGACTGATCACGCCGTTCTCGAGGGCGGCGATCGAGTCGACCACCTTGAAGGTGGAGCCCATCGGGTAGACGCCCTGGATGGTGCGATCGAGCAGCGGCGTCGTTCTGATGTTGAGCTTCTTCCAGTGCTTGGCCGACAGGCCGCCCACGAACCAGGCGGGGTTGAAGGTCGGCTCGCTCGCCATGGCGATGACCGCGCCGGTATGGGCATCGAGCACCACCGCGGCGCCGCCGTCGGCGCGCAGCTCGTTGTCGGCATGCGCCAGGTCGATGCCGTAGGTCACGGCGTTCTCGGCGGCGCGCTGCACCTTGGCGTCGATCGAGAGCTGCAGGTTGTCGCCGGCCTGCGGCAGCGTGCCACCGGGCACGACCTGCTTGGGTCGCCCGCTGGCGTCGACCTCGACGCGCACCGAGCCGTTGATGCCGCGCAGCCACTTGTCGTAGGTGTACTCCACGCCCGACTGGCCGACGACGTCGCCCGCCTTGTAGCCGCGGAAGCTCGCTTCGGTGAGCTCGTGAGGGCTGATCTCGCCGAGCTGCCCAAGGAAGTGCGCGCCCACGACGCCCAGCGGGTAGTCGCGCAGGTAGTTCTGGCGCACTTCGACGCCCGGATAGGCCGCGGTGTGCTCGAGCAGGTACGACACGGTGCCGCGACCGGTGTCCTGCTTGATGGTGACGAAGTCGTATTGCAGGCCGAGGCCGGTCTTGATCTGGTCCCAGGGCACGCCCATCTGGCGCACCATCTCCTGTCGCACGGCGGCGGACTTCATGGCGAGCACAGAGGCGAGGCGCTTGACCAGGTGGTCGAGCCCCCCGGCGGGCACGTCCATGGGTCTGATGCCGACGGCGAGACCGGGGCGGTTGTCGACCATGACCGTGCCGTTGCGGTCGAGCACCGCACCCCGCGGCGCCAGCACCGCCACGGTGCGCAGCCGGTTGTCGTTGGCCTGCGCCACGTACTGCTGGGCCGACAGGATCTGCAGGAACCAGAGGCGAAAGACGATGATGCCGATCAGGGTCACCGCGACGGCCCCCAGCAGCACGACGCGCAGGGCGACCGACGGCGGCTGCACCACGCCGTCGCCGCGGCTCGTGCGGATCCAGCGACGTTCCAGGCCGGGCCTGTTACGTCTCTGAAATGCGGACATGTCGTTCACCCCTCAGCCACCAGCGCGCCACCAGGTAGAGCGGCATGGCCAGTAGAGAATCGAGGACGAGAAGCGGGATGACCCAGTGGTCGACGAGATAGACGAGGGGCACCTCGCGTCCGAACAGGAACTGCGTGAGCAGCGCCAGGGACTCGGCGATCAGCGTCGCGACGAACACCGAGACGATCGGCGCCACGCTGGGCGACAGGTCGGCCGTCTCGGCGTAGCGGCCCACCAGGTAGCCGACCGCGACCATCGACAGCGAACGCACGCCGGGCGTCTCGAACAGGGCGATCGACACGATGCCGCCCGCCACAAAGCCGAACACGGCGCCGTACTCGGCGCCGCGCAGCAGGGCGACGGCGACCACGAAGATCAGCACGAAATCGGGGTTGGCGCCGAGGATGTGGATGTTGGCCGCCACCGCGGTCTGCAGGAACGTAGCGACCACCAGCAAGACGAAGAGACGGCCGAGCTCGAGCGCCACGTGCGGCGCGTCGGCCGGGTTCTCGATGGCCGGCACGCGCTGCGCCATCAGAGCACCACCATCACCAGATCGAGCGTGTGAAAGTCGACCCAGGGCGTGACCGAGATGCTCTGGTAGAGCTCGACGTCCTGCTGCGCGACAGCCGAGACCTGGCCGATGGGGATGTTGGCGGTGAAGATCGAGCCCCTCATGCCGCTCGTCACCACGACCTGGCCGGCCACGACCTTCTCGGAGCGGTCGACGTACTGCAGGGTCACGTCGCCGGTGACGCTGCCGGCCACCAGGCCCTGGGCGCCGCTGGGAACGACCTTGGCGTCGATGTAGCTGTCCTGGTCGACGATCAGGGTCACCTCGGACGCCTCGGGCGTGACCGCCGAGACACGCCCCACGAGGCCCTGGCCGTTGACCACGGCGTCGTTCAGTCGCACGCCCTGGTCGGTGCCCGCATCGATCGTCACGGTCGAGTACCAGGCCGTGGTGGAACGCGCGATGACGCGCGCCTGGGCAAAGCGCGAGCCCTTGGGGAACACGCTCGAGTCGCGCATCTTCACCAGGCTCTTGAGCTCGGTGTCCTGCTGCTGGACGACGAGCTGCTGGGCGAGCTGCGAGCGCAGCTGCTGCACCTGGGTGCGCAGGCTGCGGTTCTGCGACTGGGCGCTGAACAGGTTGCCGAACCAGCTCAGGCCGTCTCGAAACGGCTTGATGGCGCGCGCCGCGCCCGATTGCAGGGGCGAGACGACGCGCATCGCCGATGACTCGGAACGGTGCACCGGTCCGTTCGCCGACTCGCGGAAGTAGACCGTGAGCAGGGCGACGGACAGCACGACCAGGATGGCGACGACGATACGCCGCCGCAATGCGCGCTTGCGAGCCACTAGAAGCGTTCGGGCCTAGTAACGGCCTCTGGACCTCGAGTTGCGCTTGCTGCGAGCAATGGCATCGAACTCCTCGAGATACTTGCCGGACCCTACGGCGACGCAGGTGAGCGGCGATTCGGCGAGGTGGATCGGCATCTGCGTCTCTTGACGCAGGCGCTCGGGCAGCCCTTGCAGAAGCGAACCGCCTCCGGCCAGCATGATGCCGCGGTCCATGATGTCGCTGGCGAGCTCGGGGGGCGTCTTGTCGAGCGTAGCCTTGATCGCGTCGATGATGGCCTGCACGGGCTCTTCGAGCGCCGAACGGACCTCTTCGGACGTGAGCACGATGGTCTTGGGCAGGCCGGTGACGAGGTCGCGCCCGCGGATCTCGGCCTGCTCTTCTTGGGGAAGCGGGTGAGCCGAGCCGATCTCGAGCTTGATCTCTTCGGCCGTCTGGCTGCCGATGAGCAGTTTGTACTCTTTCTTGACGTAGCTGATGATCGCCTCGTCCAACTCGTCGCCGCCCACACGGATGGACTGCGAGACGACGATGCCGCCCAGCGAGATGACCGCCACCTCGCTGGTTCCGCCCCCGATGTCGACGATCATGTTGCCGGTAGGTTCGGCCACCGGCAGGCCGGCGCCGATCGCGGCGGCCATGGGCTCTTCGATCAAACCGGTCCAGCGTGCGCCGGCCGAGTAGGTCGCCTCTTCGACCGCGCGCTTCTCGACACCGGTGACGCCCGAAGGCACACAGATGACGACACGCGGGTGAGCCCACTTGTTCTGGTTCACCTTGCGGATGAAGTGGCGCAGCATCTGCTCGGTCACGTCGAAGTCGGCGATGACACCGTCTTTGAGCGGCCGGATGGCGCTGATGGAGCCGGGGGTGCGGCCGAGCATGCGCTTGGCTTCGGCGCCCACGGCGTGGACTTCGCCGGAACGATGGTCGATAGCCACGACCGACGGCTCGGACAGCACGATGCCGCGGCCGCGGACGTAGACGAGAGTGTTAGCGGTGCCAAGGTCGACGGCGACGTCGCGCGCGCCGAAGCCCGTGAGGAAGTCGAAGAAACCGATGACCTGCTCCTTTCGATCCGGTTCGATCATTCATACTACACGCCGCCCGGAGCGGAACCAAACGGAAATAGAGCAGGAAAAACGCCTAACGGTCGTCGCCCGGCGCGCCCTCGGCGAGCCAGGCAAAGGGCGCCACGCCGAAGTGGGCGAAGCCCTCGAGCAGCAGGGGCACCGGCAGCCCGACCACGTTCCAGTAGTCGCCCTCGACGGCCATGACCAGGGCCGAACCGAACCCCTGGATGGCGTACGCTCCGGCGCGCTCGCGCCACTCGCCGGTCGCCACGTAGGCGGCTACGGCCTGGGGCGTGAGGGTGCGAAAGGTGACCGCGGTGCGCGCGTGGGCGCTCCAGGTGCGGCCGCCTGCGCCGATCAGGCAGAGGCCGCTCGCGACCACGTGGCGACGTCCGGCCAGCGCGCTCAGAAAGGCGCCGGCCTGCGCGGCAGAAGCGGCCTTGCCCAGCACGCGGTCGTCGAGCGCGACGACGGTGTCGACGCCCAGCACGAGGTGGCCGGACGCGAGGCCGGCGGCCTCGCGCCCGGCCACCTCGGCAGCCTTGCCGCGCGCATTGGCCACCACGGTGGCCACGGCGTCACCGACAACGAGCGTCTCGTCGTGGCGACTGGGCACCACGCGGAACGGCACGCCGAGCTGCTTCAGGATGGCGCTGCGCTGCGGCGAGCGCGAGGCCAGCACCACCAGCGGCGCTGGCGGTGCGGCCGCCGCGTCAGACGAGCTCGTCCTCACCGAAGAACAGGCCGATCTCGCGGACCGCGCTCTCGGGGCCGTCGGAGCCGTGCACGATGTTCTGCTCCTTGGACAGCGAGAAGTCGCCGCGGAT
>CAZFJE010000190.1:0-6378 GCA_964519555.1 uncultured Thermoleophilia bacterium | reverse complement strand
TCGACTATCGTCGCGGTTTCAAGTTCTCGACCTACGCCACCTGGTGGATCCGTCAGGCGATCACTCGCGGGATCGCAGACCAGGCGCGCACCATCCGCGTGCCGGTGCACATGATCGAGCAGATCAACAAGCTCATCCGCGTGCAGCGCCAGCTCCTGCAGGATCTGGGGCGTGACCCCACCCCCGAGGAGATCGCGGCCGAGATGGACACAACACCGGCGAGGGTGCACGAGATCCTGAAGATCGCCCAGGAGCCCACCAGCCTTGAGATGCCGGTCGGTGAGAGTGGCTACACACAGGTCGGTGATTTGGTCGAAGACGAACAGGCCGTGGAGCCGCTGGAGGCAGTCAGTGAGATCATGCAGGAAGAGGATCTCGCCCAGATTCTCGGCAGCCTCACGCACCGCGAGCGCAAGATCATCGAGCTGCGCTTCGGCTTGAGCGGTCAACAACCACGCACGCTTTCGGAGGTCGGCGAGAAGTTCGGCGTCACCCGTGAGCGCATTCGCCAGATCGAAGCCAAGACGATGGCCAAGCTCAAGAGCCGTCGCGACCTGCAGCGCTTGCGGGACTCGCTGGACTAGCTTGATGAACGAGCCATGATAGTAGCTACGCTCCATATCGCCGTCTTCGCCGCTGCTCCCCATGGCGCGCTTCGTGAGGTCGCAGACCTGGTCGGCAGGCACGGCTACCTCATCATCTTCATCTTGATCGCCGCCGAGAGCTTCGCCTTTCCGCTGCCCGGCGAGGTGAGCCTGCTGGTCGGCGCCTACGAGGCCCAGCGCGGTGTCTTTGGTCTGGGCTGGGTGATCGCGATCGGCGCTTCGGCGGCGATCGTCGGCGACAATCTCGCCTATCTGTTTGGTCGCCACGCCGGCCGGGCGCTGATCGAACGTCTGCTGCGGGCGCTGCACGTGCGTGCCGCCCATCTCGAGCGAGTGGATGCCTACTTCGGCCGCCATGCTGCTCTGACTGTCTTTGTGGCTCGCCAGCTCTCCCCGGTGCGCGGCTTGACGGCCCTCTCGGCGGGCTCCTCGCACGTGCCCTGGCGGCGGTTTGCGGTCTTCAACGCCCTGGGCTGTGTGGTCTGGGCGACCGTGGTCACCTTGATCGCTTCGCTCTTTGTGAGCCGTCTCGACGAACTTGCCGACGACCTCAGTCTCGCCGGACTCGTTGTCGTTGGCCTGCTCCTGGTGGCGTTTGCCCTACTGGCCTGGCGACGCCTGAGGCGCAACGTGGTCCGATCCGTCGATCTCGCCGACGCCGAGGGTATCGACGCTGAGCAGAAGTGCGGGGCGACTGACTGCGACGTCGGCCTCGAGGTTCCTCAGACGAGCCTCGACGACCGCTGCCTCAAGGAGGCAAGGGTGCCCTGTCGCAGCACGAGACCGGAGAAGCAAGCTTCGTGAGTGCGACCGTCAACTGCCGATCGTGGCCTGCCTCAGAGCGCCGCGTTTCCTGCGTCGCATGCGGTGCGGGTCCGCACAGATAAGGAGTACCGATGGCTAAGTCTCTCTACACGGCGTACGCACACGTGACCGGCGGACGCGACGGTCACGGTCGTTCGGTCGGCGGCGAGCTCGATGTGGAGCTTCGCCCCCCGAAAGAGACGGGCGGCCCGGGCGGCGGGACGAATCCCGAGGAGCTCTTCGCGGTCGGCTACGCGGCGTGTTTTGCGAGCGCCATTGGCGGAGCCGCCCGGCGTCGTCGGTTGGACGTCGGTGAGGTCGAGATCGACTCGGCGGTGAGCCTGGCGCCGACGGGTGAGGGTAGCTTCAAACTCGCCGTCACACTCGATGCGTCGCTGCCCGCGGTCGGTGACCGCAAGACGGCCGCTGAGCTCATCCGCGAGGCGCACCAGATCTGTCCGTACTCGAATGCCACTCGCGGCAACATCGATGTCGACCTGCTGCTCGACGGCGCGCCTCTTTGAGAGGTCGCACTGCTGAACCGAGAAGCGCGTCACTGCTCAACCGAGAAGCGCGTCACTGCTCAACCGGGAAACGAACTCATCTACTGCGAAGGGAGCATCATGGGTCTAGGACGGTTGGTACTGCGCTCGGTGATCGGCGGCCTGTTCATCGGCCACGGCACACAGAAGCTCTTCGGCTGGTTTGGCGGCGGCGGGCTGGATGAGACCGGCAAGGGATTTGAGGCGATCGGCCTCGGTCCCGGGCGCCGCCAAGCGGTGGCTGCCGGTGTGGCTGAAAGCGGCGGTGGTGCGCTGCTGGCCCTGGGGTTTGCTACACCGCTGGCCGAGGCGGTTCTCATTTCGGTGATGCTGACCGCCATCCGCACCGTGCACTGGAAGAACGGACCTTGGGCCACAAACGGCGGCTATGAGTACAACGTCGTTCTGATCAGCGCCTTGCTAGGACTGGCAGAGACCGGGCCCGGGTGTTTCTCCTTCGATCGCGCCCTGGGCATCGAGCGCGCTGGCTTACTGTGGATGGCCGCAGCAGCCGCCGCCGGTACGGCCGGTTCACTGGCCGCCACGGCGGTCGCCCAGCCCGTAAGCGGTCAGGCCGAGGCGGAGGTCGCCTAGTCTGTGCGCGTGGGGCGCGGTGATCCCCCAAAACGTGCGGCAGAGACAAGTGGTTCGATCAGCGAAGCGAGGAAGAGAACTATGCAGCATTCACAGCTGGGCAAGAGTGGCTTGCGCGTCTCGCAGCTTTGTCTGGGAGCGATGACGTTCGGGCAAGGCTTTCATGGCATCGGTGTCGTGGCCCAAGAGCAAGCCGACGAGATGGTGCGGGTGGCACTGGAGGCTGGCGTCAACTTCTTCGACACCGCCGACGTGTACTCGCAAGGTCAATCGGAAGAGATCCTGGGGAAGGCAGTGAGGGCGTCGGGCGTGCCCCGCGAAAGCGTGGTCGTAGCTACCAAGGTGCGTGGCGCCATGAGTACTGAGGCCGCTGAGGGAAGCGGCGACACCAACAACGCCGGACTCTCTCGCAAGCACGTCATCGAGGCCTGTCATGCCAGCCTGCGCCGGCTGGGTCTCGACTACATCGACCTCTATCAGATCCACGGCTTCGAACCCGTCACGCCCCTCGAAGAGACTCTGGAGGCGTTGAACGACCTCGTGCGCCAGGGCAAGGTGCTCTATATCGGCTGCTCGAACCTCGAGACCGCCCAGAGCCTGCCACTTGCCCTGGGTGGTGCGATCTCCGATAGCTACACGTACTCGGTCGACGGTCGCCTGCACACCTACAACGGCGTGACCTACACATTTGACGGCGCCGGCAATCTGACTGGCGACACGACCGGGCCCGGCACCACCTATAATTACGACTCAGGCGACTGGCTGACCAGCTCGCTCTCCGGCGGAGCCACTACGGACTATGGCTGGAATCAGACCGACGGTTGGCGAACCTCGCAGGGTCCGTCGGGCAACCCCACCCAGATCCAGTACGGCTATACCAAGAGCGGCGGATCGACCTCAATCGACCGCATGACGAGCTACCAAAACAGCACCACGGGTACGAGCGCCACCTACGCGTACAATGCCGACGGACAGCGCCGCCAGAGCGTCGTTACAGTCGGTGGTGTGACGACGACGACCAACTGGAACTACGATGGACTGACGCTGCTGTCGCTCTCGGCGAACAACGGCACGACAAGTTGGCGCATCGACTACCTCTACGACGAGGACGGCACACCGTACGGCGGCGTCTATCGGTCGCCGGCAAACAGCACCTCACCTATCCCGTTCACCATCGTCACCAACAACCACGGCGACGTGCTCGAACTGCTTGACGCCAGTGGCGGTGCCTTTGGCGCCTACCGGTATGATCCCTGGGGGCTGCCCACCGGCGCCGGTAACTACGCTACTGGCATTTGGACGGCGTCCACGAGCCTTATCAGCTCGACCCTGGCCGGGCAGATCGCTAGCCAGCAAGTGCTGCGCTACGCCGGCTATACGTATGATCCGGAGAGCAGCCTCTACTACTGCTCGGCGCGCTACTACGATCCAGCAACTAGGCAGTTCACGACAGCTGATTCAGCCAAGTCAAATGGCGAGGAGAGCGCGTTTCAGTATTGCAATGATGGCCCGATGAACAATGTTGACCCGAGTGGCCTGTGGTGGCATAGCGTGTGGCACGCGGTATGTCGCTCAAACGATTACCTCGTTAACGCTGTAAACCACGCGTATAACTGGTTCAGATACAACACAGATAGCAGCTACTGGCGGAACACCTCCGAAGACGAAATGTTCAACCACTTGACTTGGCGCATGTGTGAAACTTGTCATGGATGAACCGACGTAGGACAGCAGGAATAGCGTGAGGCAACCCTACTGGGGGCGAGGACGGTGGAAGCCGCCCCGCCCCCTAAGAATCTGGATGGTGCTGGTTGGCATCCTTGTGTTGACCGCTGCCAGTGGACCTTCGGATTGGTTCTCTCCATTCGCTCTCGCCGCGTACGTTCTCTTGGTCATCCTCTTAGAGCGCCGTAACTGCAGCGAACTATGCGGTGGTGCTCTGGGTCTGGGCGAGTTCTGCCTCGGCGCGCTTATCGGCTGTGTTTGGGTGGGGCTTCCTTGCCTTCTGCTGGTTGCTTTCGACGGTTACCACATTCCGTCGATTCATTGGGCGACCGTCGTCTTGGCGGTGCCGGCAGCCTTCGCAGCCTTGGTGGAAGAGCCGCTGAATCGGGGGTTGATTCTTCGATATGCGGAACTTCGACTCGGGGGCCTCTTGGCCCTGGTTGTTGCGACCACCATTTTCGTCTTGGAACACATGCTCGATCGGCCTCTGGCGCCTGGCGCCCTTCTCACTCCGGCTTTGCTGGGGCTAGCTGCGGGTGCGGCGTTTCTTCTGACACGACGGCTTTGGATGTCCATCGGGATTCACATGTCACTGAACGCGGGCGCTGTACTATTGTCAGGCGGCACGGCAATCATTCACGGCGGCACGTTGGTGTCCATCCAGTTGGTAGTTGCCCTGATTGTCGCTGGCGGATTTGTGACAATCGCACACAGGCGGGGAGCACTGTCTAGGCTTTCTGCGGTTACCGCAGTGTGAGAGTCTGTCCCGAGAGTGACCTCCCCGATTAGGGTGCAGCCTGGCGGCGGGGCCCTTCAACACCAGAAGACGTGGGATGCCCCCTCCTCGTGCCGGCCTTAGGGACTGCACTACGATGACCGACAAATGGAGCCCATACCACTCAGAGCTGTACTGAGGACGGGGCCGACCACTGAGGGCTCCAAGATGACCGTGATCGAGGGCATCGTCCGGGCTTCCGCATGTCGGCGATCAAGTAACTCCCCAGTGATCATTGGACGGCCGCCGACGCAGCCGGCGGCCGTCGGGGGCTTCAATGCTCATCGCGCGAAGAAGCTGTGTTCGTCGAGATATGGGCGCGTAAGTGTTCAACGAGGGACCGTCAGCCCTTCCCTCGAATGGGTTCGTTATGAAGAGATGAGCGATGCCGCGGTTCGCGCGTGCAAGGGGTCTTGAGGCACCAGCGATGCTTTCCAGTGCATCAGCGAGACCGAGTGGATCGCCGGTCAAGTGCGCTGCCACATCATCTGCCGCGTATTCGCGTTCAGGTCGCCATACAGTACGAACGATTCGCAAACATAGGGCCGCGGCCATCCAGGCGATGAGCATCAGCCAGCCCATGACGTCGGACACGAGCAGATAGTCGCGCGTTGTGAGCAGCTCATAGGAGTGCGTGCCACGCCAGCCATCAGCCAGCAAAGGGATGGGGCAGACCAAGACCCCGAGCAGGGTGCCGAGTAGCATGCTGTAATCCGACACAAGGACGAGCCGCTGTGCCACAACGGCTTGTAGTTCTCGACCTCGGAGTCTACGCAACAAGCCGCTCGTCACGACAATTGAGGCTTGCGAGGGGATCAGGCCGACGGAGAACGCGTTGGGAGCCAAGTCTTCGACCACGAAAAGTGCCGGTGGCGAGAGGCCTAGTAAGTGGCCAAACTCCACTACCGCCTGCTGAAATTCGGGGGCCTCATTCTGTCGAAGGGGTCGAGCGCCGGCGATGCGAAGAATGAGCAGAGGTCCGCCGATGGACGCCAGACAGCTTGCAATGGCAGCCCCCAACGCGATGAGAACAGCAACGGCGAGAGCGCCTTGCGGAGTGTCGGTCGTAACCCGCCCGACTGCGAAGCCAATCACAAGGAACGAGGTGGTTGGGGCTACGAAAACCGCAGCCGCAGCCGCTTTGTTGGCAGCCCTAGCTTTGCGGATGTTCATGCGCGTACCATTCCTCAGCGTCCTGCGGGTACCTGAAAGGATATCCTGAAGAAGGCCGGAATGGTTCGAGCAGTGCGAGGTGCTTTCGGCTCCAACAGAAGGGCACGGCAGCGGTCTGGCGGGCTACAGCTACGTGCTCGACCAGAGCCCGGGCACCGTG
>CAZFJE010000189.1:0-6384 GCA_964519555.1 uncultured Thermoleophilia bacterium | reverse complement strand
ACGCGATGGCGAGGCCGACGTAGGTATGCACGATGACCCACATGGACTGCTCCCAGATGTGCGCTGCGCGCCTGATCGGGCCCGGACATCAGGCGCCTCGCTGGCCGTCGTGGAGATCACCGGTCCCGGCGCACATCGTATCGCCTGGGCGCCGCCGGCAGGTAGGTCGTCGCGTCGCTACTTCTTGACGCCAAGGTGCAACCAAGGTTCAAGGTCACCGACAACATCAGCAACTCCTGCGCAGTCGATGGACCGCCACTCAGCCCCATTTCTCGCGCTCACGGCAGCTTTCAGTGACCCTCGCTGCCACTCGACGGCAGACTGGCTGACGCCTTTGCACGGTGGAGGTCAGCGGTTCGAACCCGCTGCGGTCCACCAGTCGTGTACGCTTGTTTGCAGGGAGTGTGTGATTCCGTGACGCCCACGAAAGCGCCACAGGCGGCACTCCGATTGGGAAGGGGACCGCATCGGAATCTGTCCGTTGCGGTCCCCTCGGTGTCAGTCAGTCAGTCGCGTGCGGCACCGACGTGGTAGAAGGCCTCGAGCCGACCGCGCTCATCGGGGGAGATTGTGCTCTTGCCCTTGACGGCGGGGGCGCTGTTGAGAAACGAGCTGGCGAACGGCACCAGTACACGCTCGCCCTCGATCTCCACGACGTCGGCGGGAATCACCAGGTCGCGCGTCATGCGGCGGCCGATGACGAGGTACTCGGACGATGATTCGCTGTCGCTGAAGACGTCCTTGAGCTTGCCGAGCTTCGCGCCGTCCCGTGAGAACGCCACGAGGCCCACAAGGTCCAGACCCACTGAACTCGTCATGACTGGTCTCCTTGTCGCTTGAGAACAACTGCCCAGTGCGTTGCTCTAGCGTCAGTGTAGGCGCTTCCTTTGACGCAATGATGGGGGGATAATCAGGGGTAAAAGAGAGTCTTTAGCCCTCTTACCGGCCATCGAAGTGGGCCTACCTCGGATCAGCGAACTGTCAGGAGGTCGACATGCGTGAAGGATCAGCGCCGGCCCCCAGTGACGTGCGCCTGCGAGCCTTCGTCGACGCCGTGTTCGACGCCTACTACGACTGGCACATCCAGACCGGATACATGGAGATGTCGGGTCAGATGGACGCGCTGCTCAGGCTCGAGCCGGGTGTCCTGTCGCGAGACTTCGACGGTTGGCTGGGGCGGGTCCATGCGGACGACCGCGAAGAGGCGCTGCTCAACAACCAGCGCGCGGCAGAGCGCGGCGGGGTCTATGAGGGCGAGTACCGCATGGCCCGTGGCGATGGCAGCTTCATCCTGGTGCGCGACCGCGGAGTCATCCTCCTTGACGAGGAGGGGCGCTCCGCGCACATGATCGGGGCTATCCGCGACATCACCCGTGAGCGCGAGGCCGAGCGCGCTCAGCGCGAAGCCGCCGACCTCTACCACGCGCTCTTTGCCCAGGCGGTCAACCCCGCCTACCGCGTCGCGGTGGATGGCCGCTTCTTAGATGCCAACGACGCGGGCCTGGCGTTCCTTGCGATCGATCAGGAACAGCTCCGCCGCCAGGACGTCGCGGCTCTCTGGGGGGAGGGGGCCCTGCCCATCGTGCAGGCCGCCCTCGCCGGCTCAGGTTCCGCAGCGACGCTCGACCTGGAGCTGCGCATCGACGATTCACTCAAGGCGCTCACGCTGACCTTGCTGCCGTGCCGGTTCGACGGAGAGGCCACCTGTTTCGCGCTGGGCACCGACATCACCGAGTACCGGGCCCTGCATCGGGCTTTGAAGGCCTCGGGAGAGTCGTTGCGTCGTCAGGCGGCGGCCCTGGAGGACGCCAACACGGCTTTGCGGGTCATCCTCGACCAGCGCAACAGGGACCGCGCTGAGCTCGAACGTACCATCCTGACCAATGCGCAGACGACGATCGTGCCGCTCCTCGAGCGGCTGAAGAAGAAGCTCGCATCGACACCCGAGGCGACCTATGCCGACGCGGCCATCCAGAACCTGAACGAGCTTGTCTATCCGTTTGCGCAGTCGCTCGACGCTCTGGCTGGCAGCGAGACGTGGCTCAGCGTGCGCGAACGCGAGGTCGCCAACCTGATCAGGGCAGGCAAGAACTCCAGCGAGATAGCCGAAGCGCTCTTCATCTCGCCGACGACCGTCGCCTTCCACAGGAAGAACCTGCGACGCAAGTTCGGCCTGGCGACACACGGTCCGTCGCTGGCTGCGCATCTTGCGCGCCTGCCCCGATTAGCGTCGATGGCGCGGGGGTGAATTGAAGAATAGTATGGCCAAAGGCTTCGGGGTCGGCGGCCGGGTTTGTTGCGGCCGGCCGGCTCTCTCAATCGGGGTCAACTTGAGGGCGGGGAATGGCGGCGCTACGCGTCGGCGATCGGGTTCTCTTCGAGGGCAAATCCTGGCGAGTCGAGTCGCTCGGGCGCCGTGCTTACCCGCGCGTGGGTGCAAGGACCACCAATGGCGAGCTCTACGCTATCCTGCTGCTCGAGGCCGAGTCTCCGGGCCAGCCGCCGCACAAGATCGTCCTGTCGGAAGGCCAGTGGGACGAGGCTCGGGTATTGGAAGAGTAGGCCGACGCCGGTGATCACACAGAAGGCCTCTTCCTTGCCTCTTCCCTTGCCCCCGCGCACCCAGTAGCCGAGCGGATTGCGGCGACGCCCCGAGCCTTTCCTTCACGCTCCTGCGCTCGACCCTCCGCGCCAACGGTCTTCGACGCCAGGCACTAGCACCATCATCAACGCGACGCCTGGCCTAAAGTATGTGGCCGGCCGATCGACGCGAGGAGACGGCGCGGTGCCGCCCGACAAACGCGTGCCAGGGGCGCGTCGATTGCTCAGCAAGGCGCGCATCGAAGCACTCAGCGACGGCGTGTTCGGCTTCGCCATGACGTTGCTCGTGGTCGACATCGTGCTTCAGCCGCCGGGCTCGCCGCTGCAGCGGGTGCTTCATGGTTGGCCGTCCTACTTCGCCTACCTCGTCAGCTTCCTGACGATCGGCGCGGCTTGGCTTGCCCACACCTCGTTGACCGATCGGCTCGAGCGCGTCGATCCGATTATGTGATCGCGATCGTCATCGGGCTCTTCGTGCCTCTCGTGGCGATGGCCTTGTACTTCGCTCTCGCGGTCTTTGTCGTCGTGCCTTTCCGCGACGTCGGGCGGCTGCTGTTTCACCGGTCATAGCCCGGGCCACGCCGAGGTCCCGTTCGTGTCAGCAACCACGGGCCCGACGAACCTCGTGGCCACGATCGTTTGCGCGGACACCGACCACCTTCATGCCTACCTCACCCAGCGGCTGCCGTCCCTCCCGGGCGTCTCGTTGGCTTCGCACACCAGACGGGCGTGACGCTTGCCGAGGTCGGGTTTCTCCTCGTGCTGATCGCTGGACGCATTCGGCCGTCGCCACATGACCAGAAGCGATGTCGTTCGGAGCCGCTTCTCCAGCCGCCGGCCGGCAGTGTCGATACACCTCAAACACAGGCGGCCATTCTCCGAGTCTCACATGCGGAGCGCACCGCTTGCAGTTCCAAGAATCGACAGGAGCGCAGATGCCCACCCTATCTGCCGGCCCGCCGTCAAAGCAGCAGGTTCGGGCCGACGCACAGCCATCAGACCCGTCTTGGGGGCAACATGACGGCCCAGCACCCCCTTGGGCCACAGGACGGAGTCGCACGACCTCTCGTCAGGCCTTGCCCTCCAAGTGCCGTCGGCCTTCGGTGACGATCGTCCTGCTGGCAATGCTCGCCTGCCTTGCCTTGCTGACCGGCTACTCGCTGTGGCGATCGAACGTGCTTGGGGTGACGTCGCATCCTTCGACGACACCGGCCCTGGCCAGCAGCGGCGCCGTCGCGGCGACCGTCGACCCCGCCCTGGTCGATATCACGGCGACCCTCACCTACACGTCAGGCGCAGTGAGCGGCACGGGCATCGTGCTCAGCCCGGACGGCCTTGTGCTCACCAACAACCACGTGATCGATGGAGCCACCACGATCAGTGCCACCGACGTCGGCAACGGACAGCAGTACGCGGCCACAGTCCTGGGCTACGACCGCAGCGCAGACGTCGCGCTGCTGCGGCTCGAGGGTGCCACGGGCCTGCCGGCGGCCGAGCTTGGCGACTCCGCGCAGACCGCGGTCGGCGAGCCCGTCGTGGGCATCGGCAACGCCGGCGGCGTGGGTGGCACGCCGAGTGCCGCCGAGGGCGCGGTGCTGGCGCTCCATCAGCGCATCGAGGCGACCGACGTCTACGACCACACCTCCGAGCAGCTCGAGGGCTTGATCGCCACCGACGCCGCCATCCGGCCGGGCGACTCCGGCGGGCCATTGACCGACTCCGCCGGCCAGGTGATCGGCATCGACACGGCAGCCTCGGACAGCTATCTCCTCGGGCTTGCGGCCGGCAGAGGCTACGCGATTCCCATCGACGCCGCGATGGCGCTGGTCAAGCGCATCGAGTCCGGTCGGGGCTCGGCTGTCATCCACGTCGGCCGGACCGCCTTTCTTGGCATCGGCATCGCCGCCAGCTCCGACCGCGGCGTCACCGTGGCCCAGGTCTTCTACGGCAGCCCGGCCGCGCAGGTCGGCCTCGTCTCGGGCGACGTCATCGTCGACGTCGCCGGCCAGGCGATCGCCTCACCGACTGCCTTGAGCGCGCTCCTTGTGCGCTACCAGCCCGGCGACAGCGTCACGATCGCTTGGCGGGACCAGTCCGGCGTAGTGCACACCGGCAGCGTCGAGTTCGCCGCCGGGCCGGCGGCCTGAAGACCCGACATCGAGCGGAGCTCAGCGTCTCGCGTCCTGGCCACGAGCACCCCACCGACAGCCCGAACCTAAAGGCGGTGACTCAATCGGGCGATACAGTCGACATGCTTGACCAGGCCAAGACCGACCGCTGGCCTTATGCGACCGTCACGCTCATCGGCATCAACGTGCTCGTCTTTGTCTTTGAGCTTCTCGCCGGTCTTCTTCTCGTGCCGTTGCTGCAGCAGTGGGGACTGGTGCCCGCGCGCATGACCCACGAGGTCAGCATGCACAACATGTTCACCGTCTTGACGTCGCTGTTCCTGCACGTCGGCTGGTTGCAGCTGTTCGCCAACCTGTGGTTTCTCTGGGTATTCGGCGATACGGTCGAGGACGCCTTCGGCTGGCGCTGGTTTGTGGCCATCTACGTCCTCTCGGGGCTGTTCGCCAACGTCGTCTTCACGGCCACCGCCTCTGGCTCGGCGATCCCGGCGACCGGCGCAAGCGGGGCCATAGCCGGCGTCCTCGGAGCAAGTCTCGTCCTGTGGCCCAGGGCGCATCTGAGGATCCCGGCTGTACTGGTCATCTTCTTCGCGCTCATGTTGGTGTACGAGCTCGGCCTGGCGATCGGCATCTCGGCGACCGTCCTCAACATAGCGGGCGGCTTTGGCATCGGCGGCGGTCCGGTCCTCTTTGCGTTGTCGATGCTCCTCACCGTGGGGTGGCTCGTGATGAGCGCTCAGAGGCGCCACGGCGGAATCTCCCTCGCCGCCGTACTGAAGGTGTGGACGCTACCGATGTGGCTCCTGATCGCCTTCTTCTGCCTACAGACGTTCTGGAGTGGCACATTGACGATCGTGAACCCCCAGTTCGGCGGCGCGGTCAACGTCTGGGCTTGCCTCGGCGGGCTTGGCACCGGAGCCATATTGACGAAGATCCTTCCCCGGCGGGACACCGCATCGACGGACCCGGTGGTGCCCGCCTACTACCTGAATGGGGCCGCACAACCGATGGGCAGAGACGTCGCAGGCTGATCCGGTGGCTCGGCCCGTGCCACTCGTCCCGCAAGTCCGTCTCGCCGACGCCTCAGACTGGGCTTGGTATCTTGGCCGCCGCATCCGCCGTGAGGTCGCGAAACAGTGAGCACTTGTCCGCCGAGGCACACCAGTCGGCGCAGCTTCGCACCCGCTTGGGGTTGACGATGCACGCGCCGCAGCTTGGGCAAGTACGTCGCTTGTCGTCCTTGAAGAACTCGACCTGCGTTCCGCATGCCCGACAGGTCACGTCGAAGATGTCGTCGGGAGTCCAACTTCTGAGATCGCGCCCGGGGCAGCCAGCCATGAGTCCTCCTTCGTTCTGCCACCGATCTTGCGGCTCGGCCCGGTTGTGCTGGGCTGTGTGCCGGGTGGCTGAGGAGAGTCTGCCCCGTGCGCTGACGTCAGTCCCTTGACCCTCGTCAAGTTTTGGCTCGCCGGATTGCCTGGCGCCGGCGCTCTGCTTTCTTAACGGGTTAGCCGCCTCGCGGCTTGGCGCCGAAGCGGGGCGCCGCCGCTGACTTGGCCCCGGAACCCGTCGCTCACGAGGGCGAATGGGAGGTCAGGGCAGATCCACGATGCGGTAGGGCACGAGCTCGTCCTCGTCGATCGCGTAGCCTGCG
>CAZFJE010000188.1:0-6399 GCA_964519555.1 uncultured Thermoleophilia bacterium | reverse complement strand
CGGTGACCTCGACGTGCACCTGGCTCATGCCCGAGACGATCATCTCGCCGGTCTGGTTGTCGCGCGCCACGTGCATCATGGGGTCTTCTTCGGCGAGCCGGCGCAAGGCGCTGATGACCTTGTCTTCGTCGCCTTTGGTCTTGGCCTTGACGGCGAACGACATGAGCGCGGCCGGGTACTCGATGGCCGGGAACGCGGCCGCGCCGTCGGCCGACAGCGTGTCGCCGGTGACGACCTCTTTGAGCTTGGCGACGGCGCCGATGTCGCCGGCGCACAGAGCGTCGGCGGGCTTGGTCTCTTTGCCCTGCTGCTTGAGCAGCGCGCCCAGACGCTCTTTGTGGGCGTCGCGGGCGTCGGTCAGGTTGGAGTCACCGGCGACAGTGCCCTGGAAGACGCGGAAGATGTTGATGCGGCCGGCGAACGGGTCGGCCACGGTCTTGAAGACGAAGGCCGCCGGCGGCTTGGCGGGATCGCACAGGTACTCGACTTCGGTGCCGTCGGCTGCGAAGGCGATCGCCGGTGGCGCGGCGGCCGGCGACGGCGACAGCGCCAGCAGGTCGAGCAGCAGATCGACGCCCAGCAGGCGCGTGGCCGAACCGACCGCGACCGGGAAGATCTTGGCGTCGCGCACGGCCTCGGCGAAGCCGCGCTGCAGCTCGTCTTCGGTGAGCTGCTCCTCTATGAGGAAGGTCTCGGTGAGCTCGTCGCTCGACTCGGCCACGACCTCGACCAAGGCGTCGCGCGCCTCTTGGGCGCGCTCGGCAAGGGCGGCCGGCACGTCGCCCTCGACGACCTTCTGGCCGTCGAGCGTGTAGGCCTTCATCTTGAGGATGTCGACCACGCCCGAGAACTCGTGCTCGGAGCCGATCGGCAGCTGTACGGCGACGACTTCGTGGCCGAACGCCTCGCGCAGGCCGGCGAGGCAGCGGTCGAAGTCGGCGCGCTCGCGGTCGAGCATGTTGCAGAACAGGATGCGCGCGCGGCCGGCGTCGGCGGCGCGCGTCCAGAGGCGCTCGGTCTGTACCTCGACGCCCATCACCGCGTTGACCACGACGAGGGCGGTCTCGACGACGCGCAGAGTGCCGATCGTATCGGCCTGGAAGCTGGGGTCGCCGGGCGTGTCGATGAGGTTATAGGAGAGCCCGTCGTGGTCGACATGGGCAAGCGAGGAAGCCAGGCTGAGCTGACGGCGCTTTTCGTCGTCGTCCCAGTCGCCGACCGTGCTGCCGTCTTCGATCTTGCCCAGGCGATTGATCACACCGGCGCGAAACAGGAGCGCCTCGAGGAGGGACGTCTTGCCGGTGCCGCGGTGGCCGACGAGAGCGACGTTCCTGATCTTGCCCGGTTCGTTCATGCTGGTCTCCTCGGGTCGTTAGCGTGCAGACCGGGTCGCACAGCGCAAACGCGCGCGACGGTCGACTGTCGCGCGCGCAGAGGGTGCAGCCTCGTGGCGGCCGACTGGGCCCCCGTGTGCCGCGTACCTCCGCGTCGAGCCGTCGCGCGTCGTGCTCAAGTCTGTACGTCCTTTGTGACCTGACCACACGAACGCCCGCGACCCTTGGCCCCCGGCCCACCGTGGCGTGAACGACAGGCGATCGGGGCGCCGGCCTTGGGAGCTCGTGCCCACAAATGGGTGGAGTCTAGCACAAGCTCATCCCGTTGACGCAGGTGGCGGCCGGGCGCACGGCGTGGCGTCCGTAACGGGCGCGCACGGC
This sequence comes from uncultured Thermoleophilia bacterium, assembly GCA_964519555.1. Taxonomy (GTDB): domain Bacteria; phylum Actinomycetota; class Thermoleophilia; order UBA2241; family UBA2241; genus Bog-752. The sequence continues at coordinate 4,684 of CAZFJE010000188.1, read as the reverse complement.
GTCGACCGCCTCGTCTAAGGCGAGGTCTTTCCAGCCGTCGTCGAAGGTGAGCTGGTAGGCGCCGCTCACGAGACCGCTCAGCGTGACGCCCAGCAAACGGACGCGCCGGGGGCCGAGATCGACGTCGGCGAGCAGGCCGGCGGCGGCGCCATAGATGGTGCGGGTGCTCGTCGTGGGACGCGGCAAGGTGAGGTGACGCTCGAGCGTGTGGAAGGTGTTGTCGCGTACCTTGAGCGTCACGGTGCGCGCGGCGTAGCGCTGCTCGCGCAGCCGCGCCACGAGCTCGTCGGTCAGCGCGAGCAGGGTGGCGCGCAGCTCGATGAGCTCGGCCGTGTCGGTGGCGAAGGTCGTTTCGTGGCTCATGGACGAGGGCGCCGCGGCGGCGGGCCGCACGGGCGACAGGCTGCGCCCGAAGGCGAGCTGCTTGAGCGGCCGCGCGCCGCGGCCGAACGCCGCGGCAAGGAACGGCAGGGGAACGTCTTGCAGCATGCCCACGGTGGTGAGGCCGAGGGCGTACAGGCGTTCCTGGGTGACCGGCCCCACGCCGTAGAGCTCGCCGACGGGCAGCGCACGCAGGCGGCCGTGGACGTCGGCGTCGTTCAGCACGCCTATGCCGGCCGGCTTGTTCAAGTTGGCGGCCAGCTTGGCGAGCAGCTTATTGGGGGCGACGCCCAGCGTGCAGGTGAGGCCCTGCTCGTCGTAGACCAGCTCCTGGATGCGGCCGGCGATGGCGCGCGGCGGCCCGAAGAGACGGCGGCTGCCGGCGACGTCGAGGACGGCTTCGTCGATCGACACCGGCTCGACCAGGTCGGTGAAGCGCCCAAAGAGTTCGAGCAGCTCGGTGTGAACGGCGGAGTACGCCGTAAGGTCGACCGGCAGGAATGCGGCCTGGGGGCACAGCCGCCGTGCCTGCGCCACGGGCATGGCCGAATGGACGCCGCAGGCGCGCGCCTCGTACGAGGCCGCGGCGACCACGCTGCGGCGCTCGGCGCGCCCGCCCACGATCACCGGCCGGCCACGCAACTCGGGGTGGCGCGCCTGTTCGACCGACGCGAAGAAGGCGTCCATGTCGATGTGGATGATGGCGGGAGCATCTACGAACATACGTTCGTAAGTATACCCGCTTGCGCGGACGCCACCCCAAAGACACGGGCGCTACGGCGGCGCTGTCCGCCGCCGTAGCGCCCGCTCGAAAAAGAGACCCCGCAGGGCGCGGCCTGGGCGCCCCTTGCCGGCCCGCTACTTCACCCGGCGACCGAAATCGACCGTGAACATCGACACGCCGTCAAGGCCGCCCAGCGTGCCCGCGACGCGCCCCACGCCGATGTCGCGAAAGCTACGCTGCAGGATGACGGCCCGATGCACCGGACTCTTCATCCACTGTCGAAAGACGATCGCCGCCGCCTTGCTGCCGCGACCCCAGCCGATGATCTCGCCGACTTTCCAACAGGTGCAGCCCGTGGCGGAGTAACCGAACGCGCGCAGTCTCGCGGCATACGAGGAGCCACTGGAGGACGAGTGCGAGAAGTAGCCCCGCTTGAGCATGTCGCGTGAGTGCGAGCGCGAGGCGCGCTCGAGCGAGGCGACGACGCGCAGGGCGTGCCGCCCGCGTGTCGTGCGGGCGTGATTGATGAGGACCAGCATGGCCTTTTCGGGCGCGGTCAGGTGAACGGCGGCGGCGGGCGGCGGCGTCGCGACGGCCCAACCCCCCGCTGCCACGAGCAGGCAGCAGACGAGGATGATCGACTTCATGGTCACTCCCTCCGGTCGTCTCAAATTTGGGCGACGGTGACCAGTTCGCCGGGCGTCCCGGGAATCATCCCCCGCAAGACGGCCGCCGCGGCGGCAGCGACTTGCGTCGGCTTACGCGGTGCGCTTCAGTCGGCGCCGTCGAGGTCGTCGGCGGCGATGGGCAGCCGCGGGACGTCGCGCCAGAGCGCTTCGAGGCGGTAGAAGTCGCGCGCGTCGGGTGTGAAGACGTGCACGACCAGGTCGAGATAGTCGAGCAGGATCCATTCGGCTTCGCGCTCGCCCGCGGCGTGGGCGACGCGCACGCCCTGGGCGCGCAGCCCCTCGCTCACGGCGTCGGCGATGGCCTTGGCCTGGCGGGTGCTGCCGCCGCTCAAGATGACGAAGTAGTCGGTGTAGCCGACCGCTTCGGCCATGTCGAGAACGACAGGATCGTGGGCTTTTTTGTCGGCGGCGAGTCGCACGGCCATGCGCACCAGGCCCAGCACTCGCTCGTTCTGCTCGCTCGCGGCTACTGCAGATCCTTTGCGTTGAGGTCTTTGCCGACGATGACGACGACAGTCGTATCGGGCAGCCCGCTGCCCGTGAGGACAACGCCGTGGCCGAGTATACCACGCACCTCATTGGCCAGGCCGAAGGCCCTGGCGCCCGCCAGGATCTGCGTGTCGGCGTAGTTGAACGACGCCGCGTTGCGCACCGCCGGCAGGTTGACGTTGAGACCGGCGAGGCTGTTCACCACGAGGCGGCCCACGCCCAGGACGCCGGAGCCGTTTTCGACCACGATCGTGAAGGGGGCATGGAAATAGCGCGCGTTGCGAGTGATCTGCGCGGTGATGGCGCCCGGGTCGGGCCGCCAGGCGAACTGTCCCTCGGCGACCTGGCCGACCGAGGGCAGGCGGACCACGGTCACCCGGCCGGAGGTGAGCGTCGCGAGCAGGTCGCGGGCGTCGACGACGGCGAGCCCCTTCTGCTGCGCGGCCAGCACCTTGATCTCGGCCGTCTGGCGGGTCGCGGGCACGGCCGCGGCCCCGGCCAGGGCGGCCGTCAGGAAATCGTCTTGAGCCGTGGCCTGGTCGGTCTGGCCCTTGCCGGCGGCGGAGAGCACGGTCGCCAGCTGGCTGGCGGGCAGCGAGAAGCGCCCGTTGAAGAGACGGATGGCGCCGCCCGTCTGCAGGCTGAAGGGGGCGGCCGCCGTGACCAGCAGGTCGCTGCCGCCGCTCAGGCGGCCGAGGTCGGCGTAGCTCAGGTCGAGCTTGTAGCTGATCGGCGCGTGGACGAGGCGCTCGAGGTAGGGCTTGAGCTGGCCTTCGGTGGCGACGTCTCCCGCCATCACGTACTCGCCGGCGGCGTTGGTCAGCAGCAGGTCGGGCGGGATCGTGTACAGAGTGGTGGTGGCGAGATTCTCGCTGTGCACGAGCAGCGCCGCGGTGGGCTGCGTGCCCGGGCCTCCGCCGCCGATCGTGACCAGAGCAAGGTAGCCGGCGCTGCCGGGCAGCACGTGGTGGTGACGCAGGCTGTGAGCCAGGTGCACGGCGCCCAGCACGGCGCCGAAGGCGACCACGGCGGCGAGGGCGTAGAGCGCGAGGTTCTGGAAGGCGCCCCAGCGCCGGCTGCGGCGGGCCGCCAGGCGGCGGGCGCGGTAGCCTTCGGTCTTAGGACTGCGTGCCACGTCTCTCCTCGTAGAGCGCCAGCATGTACGGGTGCGGCTCACGGCCGCGCGCCCGCAGCCGTTCGATGTCGCGCGCGACGAGCGTGAGCACGGCGCCGTCGAGCGACTCCATGGCCTGGCCTCGTACCTCGTCGACGCCCTTCCAGGTGCGGCCCTGGGCGGTGGCGTCGGCCACGAACAGGCAGGCGTCGAGCACGCTCATGCGCGGTCCGCCCAGCGTGTGGCGGCGGACGGCTTCGGCGACCGGCGCGGCGAACCCCGCTTCGGCGACCTCGGCGGACGCGACGCGTGCATGCAACAACTGCACCGGATACTCCCTCTCGATCGGTTCGATCGTCAGTCCGTGACGTTCTGCCAGTCGCAGCACCTCGTCGACGTCGAGCTCGCGGCACAGGTCGTGCAGCAGGCCGGCGACGGCGGCGTCGTCGGGCGCCGCCCCCCAGCGCCGGGCGAGGCGCTCAGCCTGCAGCGAGGTGGCCCTGCAGTGTGCTTCGAGCTCGGCCGAAAGGCCGCGTTGCCTGAGCAATCGTTCGGCACGTTGGCGCTCACTCATGAGCGGTTCGCCGGATCTGTAGAGCCCTTCGTCGCAGATGAAGCGCTCGACCGCGCGCGGCACCAGGTAGCGGATCGGCCGGCCGGCGCGCACGCGTTCGCGGACCATGCTCGACGAGACCCCCATCGCGACACTGGGCATGACGACGACCTTGCCCGCTCCCCACCTCGCCGCCTCGCGCGCCACGGCGGCGAGATCGTCGCCGGGGCGCGGCGCCACCACCAGACGCGCCAGCTCGAGGATGGCCTCGGGTTCGTGCCAGGTGGCGAACGACAGCAGGGTGTCCGACCCGGCGATGAACGTCAGCGGCCTGTTCGGATTGCGGCGCCGGAACTCGGCCAGCGTGTCGCTCGTGAAACGCAGGCCCAGGTCGATCTCGGCGGAGGAGACGCTGAAACGGTCGTCGCCGGCGACGGCCAGACGGGTCATGGCGAGTCGCACCGCACCCGGCACGTCGTCGGCGATGTCCTTGTGCGGCGGCGCGCCCGCCGGCACGAAGACGACCTGCTCGAGGCCGAACTGCGCGCAGGCGTCGGAGGCGATGGCGAGATGGCCGACGTGAGGCGGGTTGAAGCTGCCGCCCAGCACGCCGACGGGCCGCGAGTCCACGGGCCGGCCGCCGCTCAGGTGCGCACCTGCCCGTCACCCCAGGCGACGTACTTCAGGCAGGTGAGCTCGCGCAAGGAGATCGGCCCGCGCACGTGGAGCTTCTG
>CAZFJE010000187.1:0-6516 GCA_964519555.1 uncultured Thermoleophilia bacterium | reverse complement strand
AAAGAGCTCATCGCGGCCGCCGGCGGCGACCAGCTCGTGATCGCCAAGATCGAAAAGAAAGAGGCTCTGGCCGCCCACGAAGAGATCATCGCCGCCGCCGACGCCGTGATGGTGGCGCGCGGCGACCTGGGCGTCGAGATCGAGCCGGCCATGGTGCCCATCTGGCAGAAGCGCATCATCCACTCGGCCAACGTAGCCGGCAAGCCGGTGATCACAGCGACCCAGATGCTGCAGTCGATGGTCTCCGCGCCGCGACCCACGCGCGCTGAGGCAAGCGACGTGGCCAACGCCATCTACGACGCCACCAGCGCGGTCATGCTCTCGGGCGAGACCGCGGTGGGCTGCTATCCGGGCGAGTCCGTGCGCACCATGGCCGAGATCGCCCTCGCCGTCGAAGCCGACATCGACCGCCAGGGCCGCGCCCCGCAGCCCTGGGCGGCGGGGCCCGTGGGCGACGTCTCCGACGCCATCAGCTACGGCGCCTGCGAGGTCGCCCACCGCGTCGGCGCCCAGGCGATCGTCAGCCCCACGTTCTCGGGAGCCACGGCGCGCGCCGTGGCGCGCAACCTGCCCGCCCAGCCGATCGTCGCGGTGAGCCCCGATCAGCGTGTCGTCAACCAGTTGGCTCTCTGCTGGGGCGTCCATCCGCTGCTGGGCACCGACCGCAGCAGCTTCGAAGAGGTCATCCGCGAAGCCAACGACCTGGTCCTCGCCCACGGCTTCGCCGTGCGCGGCCAGGTCGTCGTGGTCACCGCCGGCCTGCAGATAAACCAGTCGGGCAGGACCAACCTGATCAAGGCGCACGTCGTGCGCTAGCAGGTCCCGGGCGTAACGGCCGCCCACGGGCTTCCACCGCACGCCGGCAACGACGCGACAGCTTGACGATAGGTTGCACGGTGACCGCAACGTTCTAGTATGAATGTCAGAGGGCTCGCGCTGGCACGGCCGCGCGGCGGCCGAAACGTATCGGGGGAGGCCATTCCATGAGACGCTTTCAGGCCTGCGTGTTCGTCCTGCTCGGGGCCGCGCTGCTTCTTGCGCCGGCCCAGGCGCTCGCCTCGGTCGGCGCCGGACGGGCCGTGCCGGCGGCACAGCGCGCGGCTGCGGCAGGGGTGGACTTTCAGCGGCTCAGCCCCACCACCTACACCATCAGTGGCGTGGTGCTCGGCTACGACGGCAAACCAGTCTCCGCAGCCCATGTCGACTGGGGCTGGTGGACCAGCATCTCCGATTACCACTTTGGCGGCGACAACCTCACGAGCTCCCACCCGGACGGCACCACCAGCGACGGCGCCTTCACCCTGCCCAGCGTCACCGGCGGTCATCGGTTGAACGGCAGCCCGGCGGACGACCTTTACATCACCTACAACCCCGAGAACCCCGGCCTTGAGGCGATGGAATCCGAGCAGCTCGATTTCGCCACCTACAACAAGTCGACTCCCTACAGCTACCAGATGCAGCCCGCCCAGGTGAACGTCACTATCAGCCACGCGCCGGCGGCGCCGTACGTCGAGGTGTTGGCCGGCAATGGACGGGTCGGCTACGCCGATGCCGATGTGTCGCTCACCTCTGGGCAGGGCGTCGCCAGCGTGCTGCCCATGGAGAGCTTCGACGACGTCGTCGCCTTCACGTATTCGCATCAAGGCGGCTCGACCGCCGAGACGGAGTCGGTCGGGTTGCCTCCGGTGCGAGTCGCCGCCGGCACGACCGCGGCCGACACGGTGAGTCTCGACTGGGACAACGCCCAGCATGCCTATCTGGCCGGTCCGCTCTGCCGCCACTCCGGCAAGCCGGGCACGACGGTCAACATGATCCTCAAAGGCTGGCCGGCCACTGAGATAGCCTCGTTTGTCGCATACTACGGCGCGCACCAATACGTCTATCCGCAGACCAAGACGTCGGGCGGCGCGGGCGACACCTACACGGTGCCGCTGCAGGTCAGCCCGAAAGCGCCCGTCGACCTCTACCAGATCGGCACGTATCGTCTCGACGACCCCGACAGCCTCATCAGCCTGCAGGACTTCTTCCAGGTCTGCACCTTCAAGCCGTCGACAAGCTGGCTTCATCGGGGCAAGGCCCTCCGCCTCAGCGGCGCGGTGCTGGTGCCGAATCCGGGCTCGGGCTACGTCACCATCTACTCGACGCGTCACAAGGTGTCGGGTCAGCCGCTGACGTTGGCCGCGAAGGGCTGGGTCAAGGGCGGTCGCTACCGCGTCTCGTCGTCGGGCAAGTTCGTGAGCGGCCGGCTGTACCCGACGCGCACCATGTGGTACGTGGCCAAGTACACCGGCGTCAAATTCCCGGCCTTCACTTCGGTGGTCAAGGTGAACGTGCGCTGACCGACGGCCGAAGGCAAGCTGACTGGGCGCGGCCGCGAGACTGCTCCCACTCGTGAACCCCGCCAGACTGACGAACGCCCGCACCGCCCATGGCCTTGAGTTCAAGGGTCCGCGACGTTTTGACGATGCTGCTCAGTACGAGTCTAAAGGAGGAGCCATGAAGCGCAGGATCATGATCACCATGGCAGTCGCAGTGTTCGCTGTGCTGTCCGTGGCCTCGGTCGCCCAGGCGGCCTCGGTCCCCCAGGCGGGAGCCGCCCTCAAGCCCACGGTGACGCTCTCCGCGGCATTGTCGGGCCACAGCTACTTCCTGACCTGCAAGGTCAGGCACCTTACGAGTGTCCGTACCATCGCGCTCCACCACCAGGTCATCGTCAATCAGCCCGATGGAGAGCTGGTCGGCATCCCCATCCCTTGGGTCAGCGATGGCAGCCGTACCGTTGGGCTGCGCTACGGCAACGGCGGCTACTGGCAGGGCACGATCAACTTCGTCATCAGCATCACGCCGCCGGTCATGCCCGGCGACCAGATCATCTCTGAATGGAGTGCGAGCTATGGCACCGGTTCCGCCAAGGTGACCGGGGCGACCGTCGACGTGTTGGCTGGTGTCGGCACGCCTTGAGCGAGCGATTCCCGCTGTAACGGCCGACGCTCTCCAGAGGCTCGTATTCAACCAGTGCTCTAAGAGGACCATCTTCGAGTAGCCGGCGCGGCCAGCGCCGGCCGAACATCGCCAGAGTGCTGCGCTAGGAGTGCCCCCATACCGCTTGTATGAGGGCACTCCCTTCGCACGCCGGTCAGCCTTACGACTTGGCGAGATCCTTCTCGGCCTCGCCGAGCTGCTTGTCGAGCTCCTTGCTGTCCATGTCGATCTGCTTCTCGACCTGCCTGGCGGCCTTGACGCCGGCCTTCTGCAGGGCCTCCTGGAGCTTGTCTTTGCCGACGACGATGAGCAGCGCCTCGCCTGCGTCGAGCGCCTCGCCGAGCTCAGTCACGTCTTTGCGCGACATGCCCTTCCAGAAGTGGCCGACGAGCCCGCCACTTATGCCGCCGACCGCCGCCAACCCGATGATCGACGGCGGAAAGAGGACGCCGACCACCGCGCCGACGGCGATACCGGTCCAGGCGCCGTGCTGGGTCGGCTTCTCGTGCTTTACCACGGTGACGCTGCCGTCGGCCTGTTTGACGGCGATGCCGGCGTCGTAGGTGCCTATCACTCCGTCTGAGTGCAGCCGACGCACGAGCTCGAGGTCGGCGGTGGCGCCCACCGGATTGTCGTAGACGCCGAGAAAGACGAACACGGGTTTGTCTGCCATCTGGTTCTCCTTTGTTTCAGTGATAGACGACGACAGGCGCATGACCCCGTCGGCCTGCGCCTGGAGGCCAGCGTACCCGCGACGTGGTCTGTTGCGACCCGTCGCCGTTGCCGTCAGGGAGCACCGACGCCGGCGGTCGCGGCAGGCCCGGCGTGGACCTTAGGTGTGGCTCGTCAGCAGCGTCGAGGTATAGGCCAAGACGACCAGCAGTACGCCGATCATGCCCGTGAGGCGCCGGAACGGCCAGCCGCGGCGCACGGAGAGCACCCAGATCAGCACGGCGCAGGCGAGCGCGCACCAGGCGGGGATGAGGGCCCACAGGAACGAGACCGGCACGCTGTGCAGCCATGCCGCGTAGGCGGCCCGCACCGCGGTGACGACGAAGTAAAGGGCCAGCGCGACCGCCGCGAAGACGAGCAGCCGTCGGCCGCCGCGATTCCTGCTCACGATGCCGAGGGTAAGGCAGCCGACCAGCACGAGCGGCAGTCCGTAGACCGCCGCGGTCACGATGATGTCGATGACGGTCCCGCTCATGGCGTGAGTCTACCCCCGCCTCGTGCTCGCAGACAGCGTTCGCGAGCCTGGGTCGTCGGCGCCGCTCAGACAGGCGCGACTTCGTGGCGCGTCTAGTCCGGCGATCGACTTCGTCGGCGCCGCTCAGACAGGCGCGACTTCGTGGCGCGTCTAGTCCGGCGATCGACTTCGTCGGCGCCGCTCAGACAGGCGCGACTTCGTGGCGCGTCTAGTCCGGCAGGTCTGTCGAGGCGTTGATCTCGTCTCCCAGCGCGAGGACCTCTGCGTTCTTGGGAATGTCGCTCATGCCGTGCCCGTAGTGCACAAAGCGAGCGACCCCGGCCTTGTCGATGAGTACCTGGGCGGGCATGCGTCCCAGCTTGAAGAGGTTCACTTCCTGGCCGTAGAGCTTGAGCACGCTGAACGTGGGATCGGGCAAGCCGACGAAAGGCAGAGACTCCTTACGCCAATAGTCGGCAAACGCGCGGGCGTTCTCGGGGCCGACCACCACGACTTCGATCTCGCGAGCGACGAACTGTGAGTAGTCATGGCGCAACTGCGCCATATGCCGCCGGCAGAACGGTCAACCAAAGCCGCGATTGAAGACCAGCAAGACGTTCTTGCGTCCGCGAAAGTCCGCCAGGCTGACCGGAATGCCGTCGATGCCGGGCAGGCTGAACTCGGGAGCGGATCGGTCGAGGGACACTCTGGGCATCTTCGTCCTCCTTGTGACCTGCTGGCATCGAGCTGCCGAAGCGTCAGCAGCACGACCGCTCGCCCGAGCAGCGGCACAAGCCTTGCCCGCGCCGGCCGAAGGCGAAGTACGAGACGGGGCCCACGAGATTGACGAACGCGAGCGGTGTCCACAGCCATTTCGAGCCTCGGACCTGTTCTGACGGTCGGCGCTTGAGGTCGATAAGCATGGCCGCCTTGAGGCCGGCCTCGGCGACTCCGGCTACGACGATCAGCCTGCGGGTGCCGGTGCTCAGTTCGCTCCACTTCTTCTTGGCCACGACGGTCCTCCACTCTGCCTTGCCCGGGTCGGTACTGCCACCTGCAGTCTACCTTCCTCGCGTTTCGACCCAGTGATAGCCTCACCACGTCAGCCACTAAGAGACCAGACGCAGCGCGCGGGGGCGACTGATGAAAGCGATCGTCGTGTATGAGTCGCTGTGGGGCAATACGGCGGCGGTCGCCCGCGCCATCGCCGAGGGCATCGGCTGCGACGCGCGGGCGCTTTCGACAGGCGAGGCGACCGGCGAGGCCGTGGCGGGCGTCGACCTGATCGTCGCGGGGGCTCCCGTGCTCGGCTTCAAGCTGCCGACCGAGCAGATGCGCCAGAGCGCGCACGCCAGCCCGGGCGGCAAGCCGCCCAGACCCGCCGATCTCTCACACCCATCGATGCGTTCGTGGCTCGACGGGCTGCCGGCCGGACAGGGTCGCTCGGCGGCGTTCGACACGCAGGTCCGGGGCCCGTTCGGCAAGGCGGCGCCGACGATCGCCGAGGCGCTCGAAGCGGCCGGCTACTCGCGGCTGGCGGACCCCGTCGGCTTTACGGTCGCCGGCAAGTTCGGTCCACTGCGCAAGGGCGAGCTCGAGTGCGCGAAACGCTGGGGGTCCGAGCTGACTGCGGCCATCGACTGAGCGGCTGCCGGCAGGTGCGACGCGCCGACGCGCGTTCCAGAGAGGCGGGCCGCTGGCCTCGCTGTCCGCTCGACCGCTCGCTCCACGACGAGCGCGTTGGTAGTCTTTGCTGGAATCGCCGAGGTGTCGGCGTAGTCGAGGCACGGGAGGCAGGATGAGCGCATCGTCGACTCAAGACTCCGCGGAGGCCGTCGCAAAGGTCATGGCCGCGCGACGCTCGGTGCGCAGCTTCTCCGAGGTGATACCGGCCCGCGGAGACGTCGAGCGGATCATCGCCGCCGGTCTGGCGGGCCCCTACGCCGCCGCCATGAGCTCCGGGGGCGGGCTCGATCGCCGTTTCTCCGTGCTGACGCCGGCCAGCGTCGCGCTCGGCGCGGCCGCCCGGGCGATCCAGGCCCACGCCCAGAAGGCGCTGGGCGTGCCCGGCACACCGGCTCCGTTGCGCGCTCGCCTGGAGCCCGTCGCCGAGGGTCGCATACTCGGGGTCGGCACCGCCCCCTACTACGTGGTGGTCGCCGAACGGCAGGGGCTCGTCGCGCCGCAAGCGCTGGCTCACGCCCTGGAGAACATGTGGCTCATGGCCACCGCCCTGGGGTGCGGCATGCATCTCGTCTCGGTGACCACGATGATGGGCGACGACCCTGCGTTCTGCAAAGCACTCGGCCTGCCGGAGCATGAACGGGTCGTTCAGCAGGGCCAGGCTT
>CAZFJE010000186.1:0-6548 GCA_964519555.1 uncultured Thermoleophilia bacterium | reverse complement strand
GGGCGTTGGTCGACTACTGCGCCTGAGCTGTGGGCGTGGAATCAATCATCTAGGGCGGCGAGTATGAGCAACGCGCTCGCGCCCTTCAGGCGAGCCGCGTTGGTGAGGCCTGCTCTCGTTTGCTTCATGAGCCTGCGATCCCCCTTGTCGGACTGATGACGCATTGCCACGCGGTGAGCGCGGTCGTTGGCTTGACGGTACCGTGCATCCGAGACCTCCCGATGGCGCTGAAACTACAAATATCCGACAGACCGCTCGTGTCAGACAAACCGCAGTCTATCTTGTGAGCCTCACGAGCGGGACACCATGGTGCATAGATCCTCAAACAGAGGGTGGCCGGGCCGGGCCCGACCACCCTCTCGTTTGTTGGCCCTTCAGACCGCCGCGGCGAGCAGCTCCCGAACGAGCGTGACGGCGGCGCCGGCGTCGGGCGCGTAGCCGGCGGCGCCGATCTCGTCGGCGTAGGCCTGCGACAACGGCGCGCCGCCGACGATCGGCCTGGCGGCGCATTGCGCCTCGTGCAGCGCATCGACGACGAACTTCATCTTGGGCATGGTCGTGACCATCAGCGACGACATGGCGACGACGTCGGCGTGATGCTCCTGGGCGGCGGCCACGAAGGCCGCCGACTTCACGTCGACGCCGAGGTCGATGACGGTGAACCCGGCGCCGTCGAGCATGAGCGAGACCAGGCCCTTGCCGATCTCGTGGATATCGCCTTCGACGGCGCCGATCACGACGGTGCCGCGCCCGCCGGCGTCGGCGCCGACGAGTAGGGGTGACACGACGTTCATGGCAGCCTTCATGGCGTCGGCCGCCACGAGGACTTCGGGAATGAAGAGCTCACCGGTGGCCATCTTGGCGCCGGCTTCGTCCATGGCGGCGATCAGCCCGTCGTTCATGATCGCGGACGGGCTCGTGCCCGCGTCGAGCTCCGCTTGCGCAAGCCGCGCAGCGCCATCTTCGTCGCCTGCAAGGACAGCCTGCCGTAGGTCCTGGATAGACATGGTTCCTCCTAGCGTTCTAAGACGCTTCAGTAGCTTCTCGAGCGAGACGTGCGATCGTCGTCGGCGAGCGCGAACGGCCTCAGGCGCACAGGGCCTTGTCGGCCCGGGCGACGACGTCGTCCATGTCGCGCCGCACGTCGTCGGGCAGGTCGACCGGCTTGGTAAGCGTGAGCAGCCGCCGGTACTCGGTGACCGCACGGTCGTACAGGCTCTGCTCGCCTTCGGCCTCCCAGTTCTGCTGGAGCTGGAACTTGAACAGGCTCGGCTCGACGTAGTCGCGGCAGTGGCGCAGGGTGTGCTTGGCCCTGACGAAGCTCCCGCCGATGCCCGCGGCAAGGATCTCGTCGACCGCCAGGTACTCGTCGTCGACGCGCACGCCCCTGACGTACTCCTTGAGCAGCCCGACCAGCTGATCGTCGATCACGAGCTGCGCGGGGCTCGCCAGGGTCGCCCCACCGAGCCGGCCGAGGCCGTAGACGATGTCCATGCCCGCCATGATGCTCATGAGGCCGCCGAGCGCCTTTTCGGCGACAGCCTGCCCGTCGGAGGAGTAGGTGTCGGTCATGATCGGACAGCCCGAGACGGGAATGCCGAAGCCCTCTTTGCAGACCTGGACGCCCGCGGAACGCTGCACGTTGGCCGACGGGGTCGCCAGGGTCGAGAAGCCCGTGCTCATGTCGCCGGGCACGTTGAACTGGGTCATCATGATCGGGTGGCCGGGCTTGATCACCTGGCAGACCACGACGTGGGCGAGCACCTCGGCGCAGTTCTGCAGCATGCTGCCGGCGATCGTCATGGGGCTGGTAAAGCCCGACATCACGTGACCGTCAGACGAGATCGGCACGCCGTGGTGGCAGGCCTGCAGGATCTCCTCGGCGTCCATCTCCTTCATGATGAACGGCGAGACGGTGCCGGGGTTGATGATGACCAGGCTGCGCTCGCGCAGGGCCTCGACGCTGCCCACCCTGGCGACCATGAGCTCGAACATGAACGGCACGGCCTCGCGGCTGAAGGCGTGCATCCAGAGCGGCTTAGTCGTGTTCTGCATCTGGATGGCGAGCGCGTGCACTTCGGCGCTCTCGGCCGGCACGTCCATCGGCGTCTGGATGGCGCAGATGTCGGCGTGGTCGAGGAGCTCGACGACCTGACACCACTTGGCGTACCTCTCGGCTGAGTTGTCGACGAAGCGCCCGGTGTCGGGGTCGTGGTGCAGCATGCTCTGAATATTCGTGCAGGAGTAGAACAGGCCGTCGGGGTGCGGGATCTTGCAGTCATGGCGCTCCTCGGCGCCCTTGACCGTTAGCTCGCCGGGGACCGTCTTCAGGGCCGTCTCGACCAGGGCGCTCGGAAAGCGCACGACCCTGGTCTCGTAGTCCACCTGCGCGCCGGCGTCGGCGAGCATGCGCAGGACGCCTTCGTGGTCGATCTTCATGCCCATCTCGGACAGCAGGCGCAGGCACTGCTCGCGCACTTTGCCGACCTCTTCTGAGGAGAGCATCCGTAGCGTCAGCTTGTCTCCCATGTCATGTCTCCTAAGGATTCGTCTAGGACAACGCGCCCGCAGGGGCGGCGCCGCGAAAGAGAAAACGGATGTGACGGCGACGGCTACCGAGTGCTATTCGGCGGCCGGCGAGGCGTCAGGGAGCGTGAGAGTCGAAGCTGGTGCTGTCTTGCGTGAGGACGTAGGGAGGGACGCCGGGCCCGTAGGCCATGCGCCGATTCGCTCTGAGCGACCGTACTGCGGCAGACATCGGTCTCTCCCCTGGAACGTCCGACTTTACGACAGTGACGTGGTGCGCCGAATCCGACGTGGAGACGGTATGGGCGCATGTTACGACGACCGGCGGTGCAACACAACTGCCCGCGCCTACGCCGTCGAAACGGCGTCCGCGCGTGAGGGCCGCGCCACCGGACGCGTTGCGCCCCCGCCCTGGCCCATCGCTCGCCTCCCCCCGGTCGACATTCTCGTTACGACTCGCCCCTGCTGGGAAGTATGACACCGGGAAGACGCCGTCTGGAGGGACACCCCATGGTCCACTTGCTATCGCAGCTCGACCCCATGGTCTGGCTGATGATGGTGGTCGTCGCCATTGCCTTTGCGGTGTCGGCCGTGGTGCTGGTCGAGTTGCTGCCCGGCAACCGCGAAGAACTGCCGCCCCTGCCGCTCGACGCCGACGCGGCGCCGGGCGTCGCGCAGTCGACCGCCGTCGCCGAGCCCGAGCCGCCGCAGGTGAGCCTGGACCAGACGCGCAACGGAGTCACGCATGTCTGAGCGACGACGACGAAGTCGATCGACGGACTAGACGCGACGACGGAGTCACGCATGTCTGAGCGACGACGACGAAGTCGATCGACGGACTAAGGCCCGCGCGACGCAGGCGCCGCGGACGCCGCGCGCACCGGCTCTGCGAGCGCGCGCCCGCGGATGAGCTCGGCCAGGCCGTCGAGGTCGGCCGGCAAGGGGTCGTCCTGGCCCACGAACGGCACGCGCTCTCGCACCGACTCGAACACCCGCCGGGTGCCGCGCCCCAGCGGCCCGCTGCCGCGCAGCTCCACGGCCTGGGCCGCGACCAGCAGCTCGATCGCCACGATGCGCTCGCCGAGACCGGTCATGGCGCTCAGTCGGCGCGCGCCGAGCGGCAGCATGGTGGTGCGGTCCTCGATACCCTCGGCGCCGGCGCTGCTCGCCAGCTCGAACGAGACCGGCTGCGCCAGCAGGCGGGCCTCGGCCGTCATGGCCTCGCCGGCGATCGCGTAGATGCTCAGTCCGCTCTCCGACGTGCCCGGCGCGACCGCCAGGCCGGTGGGCAGCCCCGACCAGGGCGTCTCGAGGAGCTTGACGACGCGCTCATCGGCACTCGTCAGCAGCGGCGCCAGGGCGATGCGCGCCAGATCGAGCGCCGCGGCGAGGGCAAGCACCTCGAAGTTGGCCACCGAGATCAGGCGCTGCTCGCCGGGCACCACCAGGGGGTTGCCCTGGGCGGCGTTCAACTCCACGGCCAGGCGCTGCCGCACGTAGGCCAGGGCGTCGTGGCAGGCGCCGTGCACGCCGGGCAGCGAGCGGAAGGTAAGCGGGTCCTGCAGATTGCGGGCGGCGCCCTCGCGCCACAGATAACTGCCGTCGAGCAGGCGGCGCAAGCGCCCGACCGCCAGCGCCAGCCCCTCGTCGGGCCGCGCCGCGACGATCGCCGGGTGCAGGATGGTGAGGTTGGCGGCGAACGCCTCGAGGCTGAGCGCGCCGGCGGCGTCGGCGGCGTCGAGCAGCCGCCCGGCGTCGTGCACGGCGAGCGCGGCCGTGGCGGTGGAGAACGCGTTGTTGTTGAGCACCGCGAGCCCCTCGCCGGCGGCCAGGTCGGGGTCGCCGAACAGGCCGGCCGCCAGGTCGGCCAGCGGCGCCAGGTCGGACTCGCCGAGCGACCCCAGCTCGCGCACCACCGGACAGACGCCCTGGTTCAGCGCCGAGACGAGGCGCTCGGCCAGCTCGATGCGCACACCGGCGTGACCGGCGGCGAAGCCGTTGGCCAGACGGAGCATGGTGGCCCGCACCACGTCGGGCGCCACCGGTACGCCCTGAGCGACGCGGTGGTTCTGGAGCAGGCGGCGATTGAAGCGCAGCACGTCGGCGGCGGCCAGCGGCATGCGCTTGAGCACGCCCACTCCGGTCGTCAGGCCGTAGACGGGGTCGCCGCGCGCGAGCGCCGCGTCGACCGCCGCCCGCGAGCGCGCCATGCGCGGCGCGACGTCGGGCGCGAGCCCGACGTCTTCACCGCCGCGCGCCACCCGCACGAGCTCGTCGAGTGTCAGCGCAGCGCCGCTCAGAATGACCGTCATGGCACGGTTATTGCCCGGCGGCGCGAGGGCGAAAGCGCCTCTGGCTGTTTGGCTCCGCGAGAGCGCGCCGCGGAGCGGGCGCGAAGCGGCGCTCGCCGGCGCCGACGCGGGGCGACACGCCGAAGCGTGCCGAGGGCGCTCCGGCCTAGCGGCCTTCGGCGGCGGCCAGCGGCGTCATGGTGATGGCGCCTTCGGGACAGCCGGTCGCGCACAGGCCGCAGCCGCGGCAGAGCGCGGGGCGGAACGTGACGGACGCGGACCCCCGCGCGGCGCCCTTGGCCCGCGCGCCGGCCTCGATCGCGAAGGCCCCGAACGGACAGCGGCGCGCGCAGCGCCCGCACGACGTGCAGGTCGCCGGGTCGCGCTCGGCGACGTAGCGCACCCGCGGCCAGACGCGCGTGGCCCCGAGCGCCTCGGCGGCGAGCTGCGGGAAGCAGCAGTCGCCGCAGCAGTTGCAGATGGCGCCAGCGGTGATCGGCGTGTGCTCGCCGGCGATGGCGACCTCGCCGGTATGCATGAGGCCGTGGCTGTCGGCGTCGCGCAGCACTTGGACGGCGCGCTCGTGCGAGATCTCCCAGCCCAAGCCGCGGTCGTTGTTGAAGCGCAGACAGACGAGCGAGGGCTTGCGGCAGCGTTCCATGGCGGCGCGGCAGTCGCACGGCCACAGGTAGACGTGCGCGGCGCGGGCGAGCAGCGCCTCGGCTTCGGGCAGCAGCAGGTACTCGGCGTTCTCGAGTCCGGGCTGGGGCGCCTCGCCCGCCAGCAGGCTCTCGACCTGGGGGCGCTTGGCTTCGACGTAGCGCGCGAGCGACCAGTCGGCCAGGGCGCGCCGCACGTCGTGGGGCAGGTCTTTCCAGCCCTCGAAGAGCGTCCAGACCTCGAAGCGCGAAGCAAAGTCGGCCAGCGCGACGGTGTCGTGCGTCGGGCGGTCGATGACCGCCCGACGCACGGCGCGCTCGAAGAACTCGGGCGGCGCCGAGCGCTCGAACGCCGCCGCCGCGGCCGGCAGCGTAAGCGGACCGGCCGCCAGCGCGGCCACGAGGCGTAGCTCGTCGGGCTCGAGGAAGCGGTCGATCCAGGCCAGCGCAAGCTCGGGAGCGCCGAACGCCCCGGTCAGGGCCGCCCGCAGCTCCGGGCCGAGCGCGGCCGGGTCGAGTGCCACGGATGCGGGCCCCGCGGGATCGGGCCCCGCCGGGCCCGGCCCCGCGGGGCCGGGCGTCGCGGGGCCGGGCGCGTCGTGTCGGGACGGACCGCTCACGCCTTAGCCCTGGCGACCCGCCGGCGCGAAGCCTTCGACGAGCGCGTCGATCTTGGCGGCCACGTCGGCGGCCAGCGGCGCCGTGGCGTGCGTGGCGAGCAGGCGCTGCGCCTTCAGGCGCGCCTGCTCACGCAGGTCGGGGCTGTCGCTCTCGGCCCAGCGTTCGTAGCCCTTGCGGTTCATGATCGTCGGCCGCCACTGCGACGCGCGCATGTGCTTGGCGGTGTGCTTGGTCGACAGGAAGTCGCCGCCCGGTCCGGTCGCGGCGATCACGTCGAGACCCAAGGTCTCGCGGTCGACCGTGATGCCGTTCAGCAGACGGCGGTTCATGGCGACGAACTCGTCGACGATGACGACCAGCTCGAGCGCGCCGGTCAGGCCGTAGTCGATGTAGCCCACGTCGTGGTTCAGGTTGGAGCCGGCCATCATGGCGAGCAGGGTGAGCTCGCCGG
>CAZFJE010000185.1:0-6579 GCA_964519555.1 uncultured Thermoleophilia bacterium | reverse complement strand
CTTGGAACGCAGGCTACTGGACGAACTGTTCGTACAACGACCTCTCGACCTGCACGGTCACTGGACAGACATCGCCCAGACGTGCCCTGTGGACGCTCGATGTCAACAGCCAAGGCAACCGGCTGCCCGTTCAGGTGTGAGCTGGGAAAACACTGTTTGCGGTCCCGGCAGAGGGTCGACGCAGGGCCTGGGATGACGAGGGAAGCCTCGATGGTACGGGCAGTTTCGCGCGAGCGGGCCGCCATGACATACGGTGGCGCGCGGCTCGTGCGCATCGGAGCCGGAGTCCCAGACAGCGATTGCTGTCTGCACGCCGATGCCTGACCAAGCAGATCGGCAGGCCGAAGTTGCGAGCCCCAACAGTCGCCGCATAGCCTTCCCGATCTGGGTGCCGTAGTCCATCTCGACATTGCACCGCCTCAGCTGCTTGCCGAGCTGCCCGACCTCTATTCGAGCTCCTTTAGTACCATCTAGTATTTCGGTGTCTACGACCGCCCTCCTTGGCGCCAGTACGCCTGCGAGCTTAACGAGCCGCGCCACGTCATCGTCTTCACCTCGCACGGGGCCACCGCCGAGGTGCTCAGCAAGGTCGACATCGAACCCGCGGCCATCGAGCGATTCGCGGCGGCGATCTTTCGCGCCCGTCCCGAGATCAGGCGCATCAAGGCCGAGGTGAAGTTCCCACCGGGCGAGCTCAACGTGCCCGTGCGCACGCTCTACCGTGCAAACGAGCAGAGAGCCGTCCCTTGGTAGTGACACGAGGTGCGATATCGAGAAACGAGCGACAAAAGGGGATGGCAACTGGCCCGAGATCGCCAGCTGCGGATCGCAGAGCTCGCCTTAGAGCGCCCGCCCAGCAGCTTGGATATACTGACAGCCATGCCCTCCCCACCGACACGTCGAGACCATCTGCCTGAGCGCTCAGCCGATCAGCGCAGTGAGGCTCTGAGTCAGGCCAATCGCGTGCGCCAGAGGCGGGCGGCGCTCAAAGCTGAGCTGAAGCAGGGTGATGCCTCCATCGTGGCCCTGATCACAGACCCGCCGCAGTATCTGGCCACGGCCAAGATCGCCGAGTTGCTCATGGCATTGCCGGGGTATGGACCGCTCAAGGTCGGGCGCCTCCAGGAACGCTGTCAGATGAGCGCGCACAAGACCGTTGCCGGTCTCAACGAGCGCCAGCGTGCCGAACTCGTCGAGGCCCTCGAGGCATAACGGCGACACTCAACGAGGCCCGCCCGAGCCCGTTGCAGGGCCGCCGATATCTCCCGTCGGCTCCGTCGAGTTGGCGCTGGTGTCGCCAAAGGCGCACACTGGTCACAGTCGATGCCCATCGGCCCGGCAGGTACGTCTTCAAGTGAGGCCCCGTGACAGACCCCCAGCAGTTCCGCGTAGAGCTCACTCACCCCAGAGACGAGCTTGCCCTGCTGGCCCTGGCAGGCGAGATCGACCTCTATTCGGGTCCCCAGTTCCACAAGGTGCTGCTGCACGCTATCGGACAGGATGTCCGCCACGTCATCGTCGACTTCTCCGCTGTCAGCTTCATCGACTCGACGGCGCTCGGCATCCTGGTCGCCGCCGCCAAGCGCTTCCGCCAGGACGAGGGAGTGCTGCTCATCGTTTGCGGTCCTGGAAACGTGCGAGGCCTTCTGCAGATCGCCGGCATGGCGCAAGTCTTCATGATCTGCGCGACGCTCGAAGAATCGCTAGCGACGGCGCAGCCGACGAGCCCCGCCTAGCGGGGAACTGCAACGTCCCTGCACGCTCGGCTCGTAGGCTGTCGGGCATCGCGGCAGCAGGTCCTTGCGCTCCTCAAGCAGCACGGGACCGAGGGAAGCCCTCTGGCCGGCTTCGACTCTCATGCCACCGTGCACCGTCGAAGGCATCGCGAAGGACTACGTCGAGGTAGCTTCGCATAAGCAAGACGATGACTCGGTCACCCCGCCGCTCGGTGGCGCTGACTGGCACGATTGCGTCGTAAAACAGCGAGTACGAAACGACGAGGTACTCGAAGCTCGGGTCGCTGATCACATCCCTGATCAGCCCGATCTTGTCGCCGTCGCGAGAGACGGCCTCCAGCCCCACAAGGTCTCGCGCACTAGACGTCATGACGATCTCCTTTCTGGGGACAACCACAACTGTTCCCTGCAAGCGGGCAGGACCATCAGATGTCGAGGGGTTGGACGTCAGCAACCGGACCCCGGCCAGCTCCCGACGCCGGGCGACGAGGACCACGAACGCCGGGCTGCCGAGGAGTACGCCAGGCGGTGGCGTGAGCGAAGGCTGATGGCCTGGGGCGCATTCGTCGTGATCGCCGTGGGTCTCGTAGTCCTCGTGGCCCACCCCTGGAACCACGGCACCACAGCCTATCGTGGCACCTTGACCTACCGCATCGAGCCAAGCAAGGGCTACGTCAAGCTCGTCCTGACCGACGACCGCTCGGGCAAGCACACGACCTGGATAACCCTCGGGAACGCCGAAGGCAAGCTGGTCCCGTTCGGCATTGCGGCGTGTTGCGACGGTAGCAGCGACGGCAGCGAAACCTCCTCGAGCCTGGCCTCCGAGCCGGCGGGCATCTACAGCTATGCCGTGTACGACATAGCCGGAATCCACTACTCGATGATCGACAACGGATCGGCCAAGGACCGGATCGCCAACGGGACAGTGAAAGTACCTTGAGCGGGCGCGTGAGTAGGGGTAAGGCATGGACGACGACTACCTCAAGCTGGCCGTCTTTGAGGATCGCGGGACCGCCCTGGAGGCGCTGCCTTGCTGCAGAACAACGGTATCGATGAGGTCAAGATCTGGCCGGTGACGCCCGAGTCCGGGGCGATCAGTCAGTACGTCGCCGCGGTCGCCAAGAACCTCGTCCCCCACGCGCGCGACGTGCTGCTGCAGGGCGGGCTGTCGAATCTGTCGAGCAGCGCCTGACTGTGGACGATGACTACATGAAGCTGGCGGTGTTCGACTTCCACAGGACCGCTGTCCAGGCGCTGGAGTTGCTGCAGGCAAACGGCGTTGTCGAAGCGAGCGTCCTGCCGGTGACCTCCGAGGTGCTTAGCCCCTACGTCGTCGCGGTCGCCAAGAGCCGCATCGGCGACGCGCGGGATTTGCTGCTGGAGAGTGGCCTCCTGAACGAGGCAAGGAGCGAGGTCTGACGGGGACGTCACCGAGCCCTCCAAGCCCTCCTCTGACCGGCGTGAGACCGCGCGAAGTACTTAGGTGAGTCCCCAGAACACGCCACCTCTGCAACGCCGCTCGACCCCGGGAGGCATACCCCCCGCCGGTATCACCATGGAACGTGTCGCTCAGAACCCCGATCAGCACGACCTTCTGGTTGCGCCGCGGCTTCTCGGTTGGCACAGCCAAGTCTCCGGCCGCCGGCGCGGCCGGAGACAGCGGCCGTCGCTCCTCGACCGCCGCGACGCGCTCGATCACTTTCACGCGATGACACTTGGCACATGATTCGCAGAAAGCCGCAAAAGCGAGGCCGTCGAACGAGTGCCCCCAGGCGATCACCGGGTTGGCGGCGGTCGGTAGACGTTTGCCGCAGCCTTCGCAGGCAGCATTGCGATGTGCAAGGTAGCCGAAATCGTGCATGGCCCCCCAAGACAAGAAGTACTTCTCCGGCAGTATTGGCCGCGGGCACCCCTGACTGGAGCGATGCACGAGCAGCCCCGTTGACTCAAATCTTGAGCAGCCACACTCAAGTCTGCTTGTGGCGAAGTCGATTCTCTGAATAACATCGCAGATGTTCAGGGAAGCCAACGGGGGGCCGAGTGGTGACAACACATCCTGACAGGAGTCGTGGCACCTGCCTGCCGCTGTACTTCAGCATCGCGCTCGGCGTCGCGTTACTGGCACTGCTGTGTGCCGCGGCCAGTGCCCGCGCCGACGGCAGCTCCTTTACGGGGTATGTGACCGACGCGGCAGGCACTGGCCTCTCGGGCATCCAGGTCGCCGCGCTCAATCTCGACGGCTCGACGGCCACTTCGACTGCGACCGACAGTTTCGGCTACTACTCGCTCTCCGGACTCGTGTCGGAGTCCCTCTATCGAGTCGAGTTCTCAGACCCCGCCGGCGTCTACGAAAGCCAGTTCTACCCGTGCGCCCAGCCCGAGTTTCCCGACGCGGCCACCACCTTGCAGGCCGGAGTCGACTCCGCGCTCAGCGCCACGGCGCTGACGCCCAGCCCCACGACCCCGCAGGCCTTTGCACACGGCGATGCATCTGCGCAGGAGCTGCTGGCCGGCACAAGAATGCCCTTCTCAAGCGCCCTCGGCACGAGCATCGCCGTCTCGGGCGACACGGCCATCGTCGGTGAGCCAGGGGGAGGCGACACCCCTGTGGGTGACGGAGCAGGCGACGATTACACAGTCGGTGCCGCCCGCATCTACGTGCGCGCCCGTTATGGCTGGGCAGAACAGGCGACCCTGACCGACGCAAGCGACCCTGACCGGCCGCGCATCGGATTTGGCTCCGCCGTGGCGATTTCGGGCGATACCGCCGTCGTGACCGACGGTCAGCCGGCGGCCGTCGACGCGCAGGGCATGGACCCCCAGGCGGTCTATGTGTTCACTCGCAGCGGCACGAGCTGGACCGAGCAGGCCAAGCTGCTGCCCGCCGGTGGAGCGGCGACTGACCTTACGAGCTTCGGTGAGTCGGTCGCCGTTTCGGGCAACACCATCGCCGTCGGCGCCGGCTGGGCGCAGTGGGGCGCAAACACCGACGGCCAATTCGACACGGCCGCCGGCAAGGTCTTCATCTTCCAGCGGACGGGGGACCAGTGGGTGCAGCAGACCGTGCTCGAACCGGTCGCTGCCGACGGCTCACAGTTTGGCGAGTCGCTCGCCTTGCAAGGCGACACGTTGCTGGTCGACGCCCCGTACGACTCAACTGGAGGACCCTTCTGTGGGTCGGTCTACGCCTATCAGTACGACGGCGCCACCTGGGCCCGTTCCACCATTCTGATCCCGCCCGATGCCACCTATGCCGAAGAGTTCGGCAGCGCAGTGGCGCTCTCTGACGGAACCGCGGTCATCGGCGCGCCGGGCTGGAGTTTCCTGGGCTCAGCCTACGTCTATGTGCTCGCAGACGGGCAGTGGAGCGAGCAGGCCGAGCTCACCGCACCGGACGGCGTCCCCTGCGCCGAGTTCGGCTTGGCGGTGGCGATCGACGGCGATGCGGTCGCCGTGGGTTCGCCCAACGACGACCTTGGCAGTGGGCTTGCCCCCTGGACCGGCACGAGCCAACTGATACCTGGCTCTGCCCAGCTCTACCGCCGCGTGGGCTCAGCCTGGGAGTATGAGGCCAAGCTGCTGGGCACCACGCAGCAGCAGGGCTGGGCCTTCGGAACAGCCGTGGGCGTGACCGGCTCGACTGCTCTGGTGGGCGCGCCGCGTGAGGACGACACCGCAAACTCAGTCGACCATGTGCGCATCTTCTGCCCGTATGTCACCGACGCCAACAGCCCGCTGTCGGTGAGCGTCGACGACGGTCTGCTGAGCAACTTCGCGCAGCCCTTCGACGGCGATCTCACGGCGGTGCTCGATGTCCCTCCGGCCAACGGCACGGTGACGGTGAGCCCCGATGGCTCGTTTGTCTACACCCCGAACACCGACTTCACGGGCACCGATACCTTCACCTATCAGACGCAACTGGGCGATGTGCTCTCAGATCCGGCCACGGTGACCGTCACCGTGCGCGACCCGGTCACACCGCTGACCGACGCCTACGGCGCCCCCGCCGGTTGGACGAACCACGCGGTGACCGTGGCCCTGAACAGCACCACGACACAGGGCTTGAGACGGTCGGTGCGCGACACTGCTTCACCGACCACCGAGTACCGCGAAGCGACCATGAAGGCGCCGTGGGTCCCCTACGCGGCCCCCATCAAGGTCTCGACCCCGGGTGTCTCAATCTACGACTACCGTACCTCCGACAACACCGGGAACAGCAGCGGCACGCAGAGCTTCGTGGTGAAGATCGACGACATAAGACCGACGACGGTCGTGCCGCGGGCGACCGTCTGCGGCCAGGGTCACTACGTGTCGCTCAGCTTTCGGGTCGCCGACGCCACGCCGAGCTGCGGACTGGCAAAGGTCGTACTCGTCGTGCACAACGCCTCCGGCAAGGTCGTCAGGAAGTTCTCGCTGGGCATCCGCGCCACCAACAAGGCTCAGAGGTTCCGCTTCCGCTGCACGCTGCGCCGCGGCACCTACCGCGTGACGGTCTTTGCCACCGATATCGCCGGCAACAGGCAGTCGCGCGCCGGCAGCAACAGGCTGGTGGTCGGCTAGGTCGGCCACCGCCCGTGGGACCGCAACCCAAGCGCTGCGCGAGGCTGGTCTTTCCTGGCACCGGCCGGCTTTGCCGGACGTCCTGGTCTCGATCGGACACTGGTCGCTCAAAACGTTGTCGACATTCAGTCGACCAGACGTCTCGTCACAACAGGGCACAACTCGCCACCAGAGCGCAGACAGGACCCTGAAAAAGCCGCACGGTGCAGCACTATCCCGCACGCCAAGCGCCAGTCCGGCACCGAACCAGCACCACTTTTAATCAGGGTGTCCGGAGTTCGAC
>CAZFJE010000184.1:0-6623 GCA_964519555.1 uncultured Thermoleophilia bacterium | reverse complement strand
CGAGCGACCGCCGACATCGCTGCGAGCGACCGCCGACATCGCTGCGAGCGACCGCCGACGCCCCTGTGAGCGGCTGCCGGCGTGGGGTCGCGGCCGGCCGGCGACAACCCCGGAACGCAAACCGGGGCGGGCGGCCCGTTTGGGCCGCCCGCCCCGTCAAACCTTCAGGTGCTGCGGCGAGCTGCTACTTGCCGGCGCCGATCTTGAACATCTTGGTGCCGCACGTCGGGCACATGCCCTGCGTGGCGGGCTTGCCGTTCTTCATCGTGACTTTCTTCTCGTCCTTCATCTCACGCTTGGTCCGGCATTTCACGCAATAAGCCTCGGTTGCCATGCAGACCCTCCTTTCCGGCCGGGGAGGTCCCCTGCCGTTTGTCCCCCACTCTTGGGCGCATTATAGGCACGTGAAGCCTGAGCGCGCAATGAGGCTGGCCGTCTCTTCGCTACGCACGGCCGCAAGCCTGCGTTGCGCCGCCGTCGGCCACCGGCCCCGAGCCTGCGCCGCGTAGCCGCGAGCCTGCCCCCCGCCCCGCGGACGGCCCCAGACCCACCCCGCCGACCGTGTTGCCCGTGGCCGCGCGGTCTGTTAAAAGAAAGGCTTCTAGTGTCGACGGCCTGAAAGGACGACATGGACAATATGCGCCAGGCCAGTATTCGCAAGCTCGTTGCCGACGAGCAGATCAAGCACATCCAGTTGTGGTTCACCGACATCTTGGGCAACTTGAAGATGGTCGAGGTACCCGACCGGCAGCTCGACAGCATCATCGAGTCGGGCGCGGCATTCGATGGCTCGTCGATCACCGGTTACGCCGAGATCGAAGAGTCCGACATCGTGGCCATGCCCGACTGGGACACCATGAAGGTGCTGCCCTGGTCGGCCAACCACGAAAAGACGGCCTTCGTGTTCTGCGACGTGCTCGGGCGCGACTACAAGCCCTACGAGGGCGACCCGCGCTGGGTGCTGCGCCGCCAGATCGAGCGCGCCCGCAAGCTCGGCCTCAACTTCTACGTGGGCCCCGAGCTCGAGTACTTCTACTTCAAGGGCGACAGCCCGAACCCCGAGCTCACCGACGAGGGCGGCTACTTCGACGTCCTGCCCGCCGACCTGGGCAACGACCTGCGCAAGCAGACCATGCGCACCCTCGAACGACTCGGCATCCCGATGGAGGCCTCGCACCACGAGGTCGCTCCCTCGCAGCACGAGATCGACCCCCACTACGACGAAGCCCTGATCATGGCCGACCGCGTCATGATCTGCCGCCTCATCGTCAAAGAGGTCGCCGCCCACAACGGCGTGCACGCCACCTTCATGCCCAAGCCTCTCCAC
This sequence comes from uncultured Thermoleophilia bacterium, assembly GCA_964519555.1. GTDB lineage: Bacteria > Actinomycetota > Thermoleophilia > UBA2241 > UBA2241 > Bog-752. The sequence continues at coordinate 5,296 of CAZFJE010000184.1, read as the reverse complement.
GGCGTGAACGGCAGCGGCATGCACGTGCATCAGTCGCTCTTCAAGGGCTCGGCCAACGCCTTCTTCTCGGCCGACGACCCCAACCACCTCTCCGACATCGCCAAGGGCTACATCGCCGGCCAGCTCAAGCACATGGGCGGCATCTGCGCGCTGCTCAACCAGTACGTCAACAGCTTCAAGCGGCTGGTGCCGGGCTACGAGGCGCCGGTCTACATCTCGTGGGCGCACCGCAACCGCACCGCGCTCATCCGCGTGCCGCTCTACGTGGCGGGCAAAGAGAGCACCGTGCGCGCCGAGCTGCGCAACCCCGACCCAGCGGCCAACCCCTACCTGGCCTTCGCGGTCATGCTCGCCGCCGGCCTCGACGGCATCGAGAACCACCTCGAGCTGCCGCCGTCGGTCGAGCCCAACATCTACAAGATGACCGCCGACGAGCGCGAAGACGCCGGCCTCGACTCGCTGCCCAACAACCTCTACGAGGCGATCCAGCTCACGCAGCAGAGCGATCTCGTGCGTGACACGCTGGGCGACCACGTCTTCGAGCGCTTCGTCAACAACAAGCTGCACGAGTGGTACGAGTACCGCGAGCAGGTCACCCAGTGGGAAGTCGATAAGTACTACTCGGTGATCTGACGAACGGGGCGCGCCAGCCGGCCACTTCGGGGGCAACGCCCCGCGCCGCGCTCGTGCGCACCATAGTCGCCGCACTCCTGGGGGCGGCCGTCGCGATCTTCGCGACGGCCGCCCCCGCGCACGCCGCCGTCTGGGTGGTCTCGTCGGGCGCCAAGATCGTGCCGGGCTCGACGCCCGGCACGGCCGGCGCCGTCTCGCCCGCCGTGCCGGGCCCGGCGGCGAGCGTCTCGTTGAGCGCCGCCCGCAACGAATACGAGGCCGCCCAGATCGCCGTGTCGGGCACGGCCGACCGTCCGGTCACCGTCTCCTGGGATGCCACGAGTGATCCCCTGCTGGTGAGCTCGTCGCAGCTTTTCAAGGTGGGCTACGTGAGGATCACCAGGCCCTCGACGGGCGTGGGCTCGCGCCCCGGCCTTTACCCCGACCCCCTGCTGCCGGCGGCCTTCGGCGTGCCCGTCGCCTTGCCGGGCGGCGCCAACGCGTTCTACCTGCGCCTGCACGTGCCCGCCGACGCGCCCGCGGGCGACTACATCGGCACCCTCATCGTCGACGACCCCGGCGACCAGGCGGCGGCGGGCTACCCGGCGGCGCCGGTGAGCGTGCCGGTCAGGCTGACCGTCTACGACTTCGCCCTGAATGGCACCACGCTGAGCACGGCGTTTCCCTGGAGCATCGACTACGTCATGGACAGCGTGCGCGACGTGGTCGCCGACGGACCCGCCGAGCGCGCCGCCCTGTCCGACAGGTACTACCGCTTCTGGGCCGATCACGACATCAGCCCCACGCTGTTCCAGCCGCCGCCTGCCGTCGACCGCACGACCGGCGCGATCGTGCCGTCGACCGCCGACGCGTACTCGCCCTACCTGAACGGCGGCTACGTCTCGCCGGGCCTGTTCGCCGACTCGGCGTTTCCGCTACAGCGCAACTGGCCCTGGCCGGGCCTCTCGGTCGAAGCGGTCACGCCCCAGCTTACGACCTATCTCGACGCGCTCTTCCGGTTGTACGTGGCCAGCGGCTGGCAGGATCGCGGCTATCTCTACGTGTGGGACGAGCCCGACTACGCCCACGAGCTCGAGACCGCCCAGCTCGCCACGCTGGCCCACCGCGTCTCCGCCCCGCTCGGCTTTCGGGCGCGCGTGCTGATCACCGACTGGCCCCGCACCAAAGCGGCTGCCGGGCTCAAGGCGAACTCGTTCCTGTTCGACCAGGTCGACATCTGGTGCCCCAGCGTCTACCACTACTTCGACAGCCTGCCGGCACTCGAACTGCGCCGCGCCGCCGGCTCGCAGACGTGGTGGTACTCGTATGCCTCGTTCGACCCGGGGAGCTACCCCACGTTTCTGATCGACAAGCCGCTCACTGACGAGCGCGCCGTGCCGTGGATGACCTGGCGCTGGGACGCCACCGGCTTTCTCTACTGGGGCACCACCCGCTGGGGCAACGCGGTCACGGGCAACGGCTACCGCGACCCCTACCTCGACCCCGTCTCCTACGCCAGCTCCAAGGGGTTCGTGGCCAACGGCGAGGCCAGTCTCGTGTACCCCGGCTACGAACCGGCGCTCGGCCTGAACGATCCGACCGCCGGGCCCGTCTCGTCGCTGCGCCTGGAGACGCTGCGTGACGGCATCGAGGACTACGACTACCTGAGTCTGGCGGCCGGCGCTTCGGGCAATGAGGCGGCCGGCAAGAAGGCCGCGGCGCGGCGCGGCGCGGCGGTGGGCCAGGCGGCGGCCGCCGTGCAGCAGGTCGCCGAGGCGATCTCCGACTACCGCTACGGCGCCGTGGACCGCTTCACCTACCGTGACATGCCGGCCTTCAGCACGGATCAGGCCCTCTACGACGCGGCCCGAGCCCACCTGGCCTCGTACATCGAGCGCAAGCAGGACGGCCTGCCGCCGGTGTCGGTGACGGGCACGGTGACCGACGGCGCCGGCCGCCCGGTGCCCGGCGCACGCGTGACCGACGGCGTGGTGTCCACGACGACCGACCCCCAGGGCGCCTTCACCCTGGCCGGCGTGCTGCCGAGCTGGCGGCTCACGGTGAGCCATCCGCTCTATGTCGCCGCGATCGCGCACGGGAGCGGCGACGACGCCACGCTGGCCGTCAGCCTGGCGCCGCGCACGACCACGCTCCTGATCGCAAGCTTCGACGCCCGGGTCGGGTTTGCGGCGAGCAAGGGTGTGACCGCCGTCCCGGAGACCACAGCGGTGACGAGCGGTCGCGCGGGCGTGAGCCTCACACTGCGCGGCGGCCGGGCGGCAGCGACCATGTCGCTGCCGCCCGGCCGCCGCGACCTGCACCACTTCCGCACCCTCGGCCTCGACGCGTTCAGCGCCGGCGCCCTCGACCACCAGCATCCCTGGTTCGTCCTCATGACCCTGACCGACAGCCACAAGAAGGTCGCGACCCAGGCATTCCTGCTGTGCCCGGGCGGCTGGACACACCTCGCCTTTTCCCTGCGCGGCCACGGTCTCGACCTCCGCCACCTCGCCCGCGTAGGCCTGAAAGTGACCGGCGGCACGCACCGCTTCTCGCTCGACACCCTCATCGCGTCCTGAACGGATCCGCCGCCGCCGCCCGAACGGACCAGCCGCCGCCTCCTGAACGCCGCCGCCGTGCGGTATGCTGACCCTCGTTCGGGCACGCCAAGGAGGGACTTTCATGGAGCGGCTGACGTCACATCTGGTCGAGTGGCTCGAGACGCAGGTCTCGGCGAGCGGCGGCGGCGGCGCGGTGCTCGGCCTGTCGGGCGGCATCGACTCGGCGGTCGTCGCGGCCCTGTGCACGCGCGCCTTCGCCGACCACACCCTGGGCGTGATCATGCCCTGCGAGAGCGACCCCGCCGACGCCATCGACGCTCGCCTGGTGGCCGAGCGCTTCGCCCTGCGGTCGTGCACCGTCGACCTGACGGCCACCCTGCACACCTTCAACGCCGGCCTGTCCGCGAGCTGCGGCCCGGCCCCCGGCGACGATCGCGCCGCCGTGGCCAACATCAAGGCGCGACTGCGCATGACCACCCTCTATGCCTTCGCCAACCACCTGGGCTACCGCGTGATAGGCACCGGCAACGCCAGTGAGCTGGCGATCGGCTACTTCACCAAGCACGGCGACGGCGGCGTCGACCTGCTGCCGCTGGGCAACCTCACCAAGACGACCGTGCGTGAGCTCGCGCGCCACCTCGGCGTGCCGCAACCGGTGATCGACAAGCCGCCCTCGGCCGGCCTGTGGAGCGGGCAGACCGACGAAGGCGAGATGGGCTTCAGCTACGAGGAGCTCGACGCCTACCTGGGCGGCGCCCGCGGCCCGCACGCCGCCGACATCGCGCAGCTCTCCGCCGGCAGCGCTCACAAGCGCGCCACGGCGGCGCTCGCGCCGGCGCTCCCGGCGGAACCTGCGGCCTCGTCCGCCGCGTCCCCGGCTGCGCCGTCGTCGCCATCGGCTTCGCCGTCGCGTCCCCGATAGCACGACCCGCCGACATTCCGGTACACTCACAGGCTCCGGACTTTGGGAGGTCGTTGCGCATGCCGATCGTCGTGCAGAAGTACGGCGGCAGCTCGGTGGCAAACACCGAGCGCATCATGATCGTCGCCCGGCGCATCGTCGCCACCTACGACGCGGGCAACAGCGTCTGCGCGGTCATCTCGGCGCGCGGCGACACCACCGACGACCTGCTCGCCATGGCCCACGAGATCACCCCCCGACCGCCCGAGCGCGAGCTCGACATGCTCCTCTCGGCGGGTGAACGCATCAGCTGCGCCCTGCTGGCCATGGCCATCTACACGCTGGGGCGCGAAGCCGTCAGCTTCACCGGCTCGCAGGCCGGCATCGTCACCGACACGACCCACACCAAAGCCAAGATCGTGGGCATCTCGCCGCTGCGCGTCGAGCAGGCCCTGGCCGACGGCAAGATCACGCTGGTGGCCGGCTTTCAAGGCGTCTCGACCAACAAAGACGTCACCACCCTTGGTCGCGGCGGCTCCGACACCACCGCCGTGGCGCTGGCCCACGCCCTGGGCGCCGGCGTCTGCGAGATCTACTCCGACGTCGACGGCGTCTACACCGCCAACCCGGCGGTCGTCGCCAAGGCCCGCAAGCTGCACACGATCTCCTACGAGGAGATGCTCGAGATGGCGGCCTCGGGCGCGCAGGTCCTGGCGCTGCGCTCGGTCGAGTACGCGCGCCGCTACAAAGTCGTGATCCACAGTCGCTCGAGCTTTTCAGACGCGGAGGGCACCTGGGTGAAAGAGGAAGATGCTTCCATGGAACAAGCCATCGTCAGCGGCGTGACCTACACGACCGACGAAGCCAAAGTCACGGTGCGCGGCGTGCCCGACCGGCCCGGCGTGGCGGCCGACGTGTTCTCGGCCCTGGCCGACGCCCACGTGAACGTCGACATGATCATCCAGAACGTCGGCGATCAGGGTCATTCCGACATCTCCTGCACCGTGCCGATCGCCGACCTGCCGGCCGCCCGCGAGGCGCTCGAAGCCGTCGTGCTCAAGCTGCACGCCAAGAGCTACACGACCGACGACACCATGGCCAAGCTCAGCCTGATCGGTGCCGGCATGCGGTCGCACCCCGGGGTCGCGGCGCTCATGTTCCGCACGCTCGCCGACAAGGGCATAAACCTCGAGATGATCTCGACCTCGCCGATCAAGGTCTC
>CAZFJE010000183.1:0-6636 GCA_964519555.1 uncultured Thermoleophilia bacterium | reverse complement strand
CGTCTTCGCCGTCGATCACTGACTGGGCCATCTGAGAGTAGAGTTCGTCGGTCACCAGGTCCTCCTTCGCACTGCTGCCGTCAGCGAGACCTTCTTATACCGGTGCGGGTCGCGCCCGCCGGCAAGAAGCTTGATGCAAGGTGCGCCCGGATCGCCGCTGTTGCCGCGATCGACGCGAGGGTCAGGCTACCGAAGGCGGGGTGGCTCTGCAACCTGACGCGCTCGCGCGCGGGCCGAACGGCAGGCGAAGCCGCGGCAGGCCGTCGGGCGAAGCGCGGCGGCGCGCGCGGCCGCGGCGGCGCACTCTCGGTTGCACCTCGCTCGCGCTCCGTTAACATACGGCGGCGACCCCCGCCGGGGGTCGCACCTTTGTCGACTACCCCCTTCAGGAGGCAAACGCGTGAAACTCAGCCTCGTTCCCAAGGAGCGCGAGTACTTCCGCCTGTTCTCCGAGTTCGCGGCCACACTTGACCAGGCCGCGCAGCTCCTGGCCAGTGTCATGAACGATTTCGGCACCTTGAAAGGCGCGGCGCGCGAGCTCGTCGAGCTCGAGCACGTCGGCGACAAGATCGTGCACGACATCATCAGGCGCCTCGCCAAGACCTTCATCACGCCGCTCGACCGCGAGGACATCTACGACCTGGCCTCGACCCTCGACGACATCCTCGACAGCATCGAGGCGACCGGCGATCTGATGGTCCTCTACCGCATAGAGGCGCCCACGAACCACGCCGTCGAGCAGGCCGCCGTGCTGGCCAAGCAGACCGCCGTGTTGCGCCTGGCCATCGATGGCCTCGAGAAGCGCAAGGGCCTCGATGACTACTGGATCGAGATCAACCGCCTCGAAAACGACGGCGACCGGCTGTACCGCGACGCCGTCGCCGAGCTGTTCGACGGTGGCATGGAGACGACCGACATCATCAAGTGGAAGGACATCTACACGACGCTCGAGGGCGCGATGGACCAGTGCGAGGACATCGCCAACATCCTTGAAAGCATCGTGCTCAAGAACACCTGATGATGCTGCTCATCGCCATCGTCGCGGTCGCCCTGGCCTTCGACTTCACGAACGGCTTCCACGACTCGGCCAACGCCATCGCCTGCTCGATCTCGACGCGGGCCCTGTCGCCGCGCGTCGCGCTGCTCATGGCCGCCGCCTTCAACATGCTGGGCGCCTTCGCCGGCCAGAAGGTGGCGCAGACCGTGGGCAAGGGCATAGTCACGCTGCCCACCGACTCGCAGACCGTGGTGCTGGCCGCCCTTGCCGGGGCCATCGCCTGGAATCTGATCACCTGGTATTTCGGCATTCCCTCGAGCTCGTCGCACGCGCTGATCGGCGGCCTCGTGGGGGCCACCCTGGTCGCCGTCGGCTCGAGCGGCGTCGAGTGGAGCGGCATCGTGCACAAGGTCATCGTGCCCATGGTGAGCTCACCGGTGATCGGCCTGCTGGTCGCCTTTTTGCTCATGAACGCGCTGCTGCTGCTCGTGTTCCGCTGGGCGCCGGCTCCGGTCAGCCGCCACTTCCGCCGCCTGCAGCCGCTGTCGAGCGCCGCCGTGGCCTTTGCCCACGGCTCCAACGACGCCCAGAAGACGATGGGCGTGATCACCCTGGCATTGATCACCTCGGGCCACCTCGCCGCGAACTCGGCCATACCGACCTGGGTGATCGTGGTGGCCGCGTGCTCGATGGCGCTCGGCACCTACTCGGGCGGGCGGCGCATCATCAGGACGCTCGGCCAGAAGGTGGTGCGCCTCGACCCCATCCACGGCTTTGCCGCCGACACGAGCTCGGCGGCCGTCATCTACACCGCCGCCCACTTCGGCTTTCCGATCTCGACGACCCAGTCGATCACCGCCTCGATCATGGGCGCCGGCGCCACCCGCGGCCTGGCCAAGGTGAAGTGGAGCGTGGCCGGCACCATCGTGTGGGCCTGGGTGTTCACGCTGCCGGCCTCGGCCCTCATGGCGGCCGGCGCCTACGCCCTCATCCACCTGCTGCACTAGGCGCGCGACGACGCCGGCCACGGGAGCCCAGAGCCCGCGCGCTCACTTTGACTTGGAGCCTGCCGGTGCGGTAGCGTTGGTTGATTCACGTCTGACCACATGTCCCCCCGCCGCGCGTGCTCGCGTAGGCGTCGCCAGAAGCCCGCAGGGCAGTTGAGGTGAGTATGAGAATACGCATGATCGAGCCCGAACCGCCCGATATGAACATCTTCAGCATGATCCAGTTGCCGCGGCTCGGGCTGCCGATCATCGGCGCGACCCTCAAGGCCGCCGGGCACGACGTCAAGATCTACAACTCCAACATCTCGCCGATCGACTGGAACGACGTCAACGCGGCCGATCTGGTAGGCATCTCCACGACCACGTCGACGGCCACCGAGGGCTACCGCTTCGCCGACGACTGTCGCGAGCGTGGCATCCCGGTCATCATGGGCGGCTCGCACGTCACCTTCATGGCCGACGAAGCCCTCGAGCACGCCGACTTCGTGGCACGCGGCGAGGGCGGCGAGCAGCTCATGCTCGAGCTCGTGGCGGCCCTCGAGTCGGGCGGTCCGTTCGACGACATCAAGGGCCTGTCGTTCAAGCGCGACGGCGTGGCCGTGCACAACGAGACGCGCGGCCAGTGCACCGTGCTCGACGACATGCCGTTCCCCGACCTCTCGCTCATCCAGGGCTACGAGAACATCAAGACGATGCCGATCATGACGAGCTGGGGCTGCCCCTTCCACTGCAACTTCTGCTCGGTCACGGCCATGTTCGGGCGCAAGTACCGCTTTCGCAGCGCCGAGAACATCATCGCCGAGCTCAAGCAGCGCAAGCCGCGCAAGATCTTCTTCTACGACGACAACATCGCCGCCGACAAGAAGCGCCTCAAGGAGCTCTGCCAGCGCATGCTCGACGAAGACATCGTCGTGCCCTGGTCGGCCCAGATGCGCACCGACGTGGTGCGCGATCCCGAGCTGCTCGATCTCATGCATCGCACCGGCTGTTTTCGCGCCTACCTCGGTCTCGAGTCGGTCAGCCAGGAGACCCTCGACGCCTTCGACAAGCACCAGAGCGTCGACGACATCGTGCAGGCCATCCGCATTCTCCATGAGCACGGCATCGAGTCGCACGGCATGTTCGTGCTGGGCGCCGACACCGACACCATCCAGTCGGTGCGCGAGACCGTCAAGTTCGCCATGAAGAACCACATCGACACCATCCAGCTGGCCGCGCTCACGCCGCTGCCCGGCACGCCGCTCTTCGACGAGTTGAACGCCGCGGGGCGCATCTTCGAAAAGAACTGGTACCTCTACGACGCCCAGCACGTGGTGTTCGAGCCCAAGAACATGACGCCCTACGAGCTGCAGCGCGAAGCCCTGCGCGGCTACATGAAGTTCTACTCGCTGAAGCAGTGGGCCAAGTACTTCTTCACCTTCCGCTTCACCAAGCTGCTGTTCCAGACCTGGGGCTGGTGGATCGTGCGCACCTGGCGCAAGAACAAGGCCAACCAGTCGTTCGTCGAGTCGCTGCGCAACCTGCCGCGGCCCCGCCCGCAGGCCGTCGCGCGGGCAAGCGAGGCCAAGCGCTAAGATCAGAAGACACCGCGCCCCCACCGGGAGCGCGCCGCAAGAGCCGCGAAGGGCGCGGCGGCATGTGCAGCCGCCGCGCCCTTCGCTCGTTCGGGGGCCCGTTTCGGGGGCCGGCGGCGACTCCGGTCAGCTGCTCAGGATCACCAGCTGGTAGACGACCAGCGCCAGATAGACGCTCGCCAGACCCACGCTGGCGACCAGCACGATGGTGCGCCGGCGCTGGGTCCACAGAACGATGGCGCCGGCCGTGACCACGGTCATCTTGATGAGCGCGGCCTGGGTGAACCCCAGGCGCAGGAACTGCGCCATGACGGCGTTGGCCTCGACCGCGCCCATCTGCAGGGCGCGCCGTGTGAGCAGCACGTCGTCTAAGTTGAGCAGCCACAGCAGGACCAGCGACACCGCGATCACGACCGAGCGCTCACGCCGCGCCGACGCCCGCGCCGCGGGCAGCGCGGGCGTCGTCAGGGTGGCCTGTGCAGCGGCCGACGACAGCGCAGGCAGCGCCATCGTCGCGGCGGCCGGCGGGAAGGCGGGCAGCGCCCTCGTCGCGGCGGCCGGCGGGAAGGCGGGCAGCGCCCTCGTCGCGGCGGCCGGCGACAGCGCGGGCAAGGCCGCTACGGCAGCGCCCGCCGGCGCCGTCTGAGAGCACGGACAGGGCGGCGCGGCGACCAGGCCGGCGCCCGGCACGTAGGGCACGATCGAGAGACGCCCGCAAGCGGGGCAGGTGTGCACGACGGCGAGGCCGTTCTCGCGCGGCTCAAGGCGCGGCGCGCAACGGCGGCGACGCTCCGGCCCCGGGTAGGCGGGCGGCACGCCGACGCGGCGCTCGGGCACGAGCTCGGCGCCGGGCAACGACCCGGGCAGCGCCTGATCGAGCCGGCAATCGACGAAGACCACCGTGCTCATGTCGGCAGCGGCGTAGCGCGGCGCCGAGCGCCGCCTGAGCAGCTCGAGATCACACCGTCACCCCCTTATCGGCCACTGTATGCCCTCGACGGCTCACGCCACAACTGGGCGCCGTCTCGGGGGGTGTCCTTGAAAAGCCGCAAGGCCGATGGTACGGTACGCCGGACCCTGAAGGAGCCAATGGGGTCGATTCTTTAAGGACTGTCGCATCGGGCACAAGCGACGCGCGCGTTCCAGCGCGAGCGTCACACACCGGCCTGTCGCGCCCCGCAAGGAGGCGATGCATTGAAGCGCAATCGCAGACTGTTCCTCGTCGCACTCGCCGCCCTTCTCGTCCTCCCCTTCGTTCTTCCCTCCGCCGCCTCCGCCGACACGCTCGCCCAAAAGAAGGCGCGCGCGCACGCGATCATGGGGCAGCTCAACACTCTCGACACCCAGATGGAGCAGGTCGTCGAGCGCTACGATGCCGCCACCGGCAAGCTCGACGCGATCAACGCCAAGATCGTCGCCAACCGTCGCACCCTCACCGTCACGCGCTACAACCTGCAGCTGGCCAAGGCGATGCTCGACCAGCGCGTGGTGGCCATGTACAAGCAGCGCCCCGTCGAACTGCTCGACGTGATCGTCCAGACCAAGAGCTTCTCGTCGATGGTCGAGCAGCTCAACATGCTGCACCGCGTGAGCTCCAGCGAGTCGACCATGGTCGACTCGATCGGCAGCTTCCAGAAGACCATCACGACGGCCCAGAAGTCGCTCGTCTCAGACCAGGCCGCCGCCCAGAAGGTCGTCGCCCAGCGCGCCACCGAAAAGGCCGGTGTCGAGAGCGCCCTGGCGGCCCGTCAGTCGCTGCTGCGCGGCGTCAAGTCGCAGATCGCCCAGCTCGTGGCCCAGCAGGCCCAGGCCGCCCGCCAGTCCGCCGCAAAGTCGGGCGGCTTTGTGCTCTCGTCCATACCGGTCAGCCCCGACCACAGCAGCGTGGTGGCCTTCGCGGCGAGCTTCGTCGGCAAGAGCCCCTACGTGTGGGGCGGCTCCACCCCGCAGGGCTTCGACTGCTCAGGCTTCACCATGTACTGCTGGTCCAACTTCGGCGTGAGCCTGCCGCACAACGCGGCCGCCCAGCAGGCCATGTGCGCGCCCGTCTCGGCCGCCCAGGCGCAGCCCGGCGACCTCGTGTTCTTCGGCAGCCCCGCCTACCACGTCGGCATCTACGCCGGCGGGGGCAGCATGATCGATGCGCCGCACACCGGCGCCATGGTGAGCTACGGCTCTACCGCCGGCGCCTCGGGGTTCGGCCGGCCCTGAGCCGCGCCTGACCCGCGGTCGGCGCCCCCGCTTCGGCGCCCCCGGGCTGTTGCCGGCGACGCCGGTGGCGACACCCTCGGGTCCGGCCCATCTTCGGCCCAGCGGCCGGCCTGCGACTCGTCTTCTTCTGCCTTGCGGCACGCTTCAAGGGTAAACATCTGCGACGTCCGGCCGATGATGTTGGAGTACCCGTGTAAAGCAAGACGGAGATGAAGCCACGTGAAGACGGTAGACGAGCTGCTCACCGAGATGGTCTCGCGCAACGCCTCCGACCTTCACGTCAAGGCCGGCAGCCCCCCCGTGATACGTGTCGACGGCGAGCTGCACCTGCTCGACGAGGCCGTGCTCAACCCCGAAGACACCAAAGACGCCGCCGCCTCGATCATGACCGACAAGCAGATCCGCCGCTTCAGCGAGCACAACGAGATCGACTTCGCCTACTCTGCGGCCGCCACCGGCCGCTTCCGCGTGAACATCTACCGGCAGCGCGGCAGCATCTCGATAGCCATGCGCCAGGTCGCCACGCAGATCCCCTCGTTCGAAAGCCTGCACCTGCCCGACATCATCAAGCGCCTCGCCTTGGAGCCGCGCGGCCTGGTGCTCGTGACCGGCACCACCGGTTCGGGCAAGACCACCACCCTGGCCGCCATGATCGACCACATCAACAACACCCTGCGACGCCACATCGTGACCGTCGAAGACCCCATCGAAGTGCTGCACAAAGACCGCAAGGCGGTCATCAACCAGCGCGAGATCGGGCTCGACACCGAGTCGTACGCCTCGGCCCTCAAATACGTGCTGCGCCAGGACCCCGACGACATCCTGATCGGCGAGATGCGCGACGTCG
>CAZFJE010000182.1:0-6662 GCA_964519555.1 uncultured Thermoleophilia bacterium | reverse complement strand
CGCGGTCTTCAGCTTGGGAAGCTGACGCGTTACCAGCTACGCTACATCCGCACCGGGCTCACAGTACACCACACCCGACACCGCCGCTTCAAGGTCGCGCCGGGCGCGCCGGGCGCGCCTCGCCGGCGACGGTGCGGGGCTTGTCGGGCGCATCTGCGGCGTCACGGTGCGCGACGCCGCCGACGTGTCGCGGCGGTCTGCGCTCAGACGCGCGGCGTGAAGTAGCCGGGCTCGAAGACCTCGCCGACACGGCGCGCGACCGCGGCCACCAGATGCGCCGCCGCTTCGAGGTCGTCGAGGTGGGCGACCTCGTGAGGCGAATGCATGTAGCGCACGGGCAGCCCCACGTTGATGGCGGCCGTACCGCCGCCCGCGGTCTGCAGCCACTCGTTGTCGGTCTGCGTGTCACCCGGGAAGGCTTTGATCTGCACGGCTATGTCGCCGGCCGCCGCCACCTCGCGGAACAGGGCGAGCAGCGCGGGGTTGCCGGCGCCGCCGCGGCCCAGGGCCGGCCCGCAGCCGAGCACGGTGGCGCCCCCCACCCGCCGCGGCTCGACTTCGGGCTGGTCGGTGGCGAACTCGGCGTCGACGACGATCATGCAGTCGGGCCGCTGGCGGCGCGCCTGCACGTGCGCGCCCATGTAGCGGGTCTCTTCCTGGACTGTCGAGAGGCCCGTGAGCGCCGCGGCGCCAGGCGCGGCGGCGTAGAGCTCGAGCGCCCGCGCCACGACGTACAGGCCGGCGCGATCGTCGAGCGCCCGGCCGGCGACGATGCCGCCGGCGAGCTCGACGAAGTGCGGGGCAAAGACGATCGGGTCGCCGCAGGCGATGCGCGCGAGCGCGGCTTCGCGATCGGGCGCGCCGATGTCGATCCACTGGTCGCAGATCTCGGCGGCCTTGCCGCGGTCGTCTTCGGGGATCAGGTGCGTCGGCCGCTTGCCGACCACACCGTCGACCGCGCCCTGGCGACCCTGGATGACGACCGCGCGGCCGGGCAGCAACAGGCGGTCGACGCCGCCGAGCTTGTCGAAGTAGACGAAACCGTGCTCGTCGACCCAGGTCACCTGCAGTCCGATCTGGTCGGCGTGAGCGGCGACCACGAGCGAGGGGGCGCCGCCCGGGTTGACGGTGGCGACGACGTTGCCCAGCACGTCGGTCTCGGGGGCGGCGACGCGCGCGACGCGACGGCGCAGGACCTCTTGCACGGGCTGCTCGAAGCCGCTCGGCCCGAACGCCGTGACCAGATCGCGCAAGAAACCGACGTCGGGCGTCATGACACGTACCTCCTCGTTCGGGCCGGCATTGCGCGCGGAAGCGGGCGACCGGAGCCCCGCTGGCGGAGCCGGGGCCATCCTACCAAACGGCCGTCAGGCCTGTCCTGGCGCGGCTGTCCCGATAGGGACTTGCAGCGCGTTTGGATTTGTCCGGACTGACCAAACTACGATCGTGGACATTCATACCGCGCCCCGGTCGGATCCGAGGTGGCCGCGAGACCCTGCGCGCTTACAGCGCCCCCCCGGCCGTCGGCGTACGACGCGTAGATGTGAACGGCGTTGTTGCGGCGCCGCTATGGCTATGGTAGTGATGTATGCGGTCCTTCGTTCTGCTTTCGCAGGAGCGGTCCGTGGGGCAGCATAACGTGGCTCCGAAAAAGGGCGGGCGCATGGAACGCATCAGACCAAAGTGGCTCAAGAGCACAAAGGGAGCTCCCTTCACCGGGATCGGCTCGCTCGAAGCCGACATCCTGGCGATCATCTGGGAACGCAAGCAGGCGACCGTGCGCGACGTCTACGAGACGCTCCGCGAGCAGCGCCAGATCGCCTACACGACCGTGATGACGGTCATGAACAACCTGGTCAAGAAAGAGCTTCTCACGCAGGATCGCACCGCGATCGCCTACGTGTACACGCCGGCCATCCCCGGCAACGAAGTGGCGAGCACCATCATGGACAGCGTGGTCGAGCGACTGTTCCGCGGCCGGTCCAACCTGGCGCTGTCGCACCTCCTCGGGCTGAAGCGCGACCTCAACCCCGAGCAGGCCGAAGAGCTGCGCAAGTACGCCGAAGACCACTTCGCCGCCTGACGCCCCGGCGGCCCCCGAGGACACCGCACGACGCGGGGGGCGAGTCGCCGACAGGCGACTCGTCCCCCGCGTTTGTCGTTCGGACTCGCCTCGGGCGCCCCGCCCGCACGGCCCCGCGTCGCGCACGGCCCCGCGTCACATGCTCTGCGGCGCGCTCACCCCGAGCAGCTCGAGACCCCTGGCCAGGGTCGTGCGGGTCGCCATGCACAGACCGGCGCGAAAGGCCGTGACGTCGGGCTCGTCGGTGAGCACCCGGCAGTTGCGGTAGAAGACGTGGAACTCGGCGGCGAGCTCGCCCAGGTAGGCGTGCACGCGGTGCGGCCCGCGACGCTCGACGGCTTCGAGCACGACCAGCGGAAAACGCGCCAGGGTGCGCACCAGGTTGCGCTCGTAGGGGCCCACGGCCACCTCGCCGAACGACGCGGCGTCGGGCGCCGTGTCGCCCTGAGGCAGGTTGGCGAGCACGCTGCAGATGCGGGCGTGCGCGTACTGCACGTAGTAGACCGGGTTCTTGCTCGACTGCTCGACCGCCAGGTCGAGGTCCAAGTCGAGCGTCGAGTCGTGGCTGCGGGCGACCATGAAGAAGCGCACGGCGTCGACGCCGATCGCCTCGATCAGGTCGTCGACCGTGACGATGTCGCCGCGGCGCTTGGACATGCGGCGCGCCACGCCGCTTTCGAGCAGGTTCACGAGCTGCCCGATGATCAGTTCGAGACGGTCGGGGTCGTGCGGCGGCAGGGCCGTGAACATGGCCTTCATGCGCGGCACGTAGCCGTGGTGGTCGGCGCCCCAGACATCGATCAGGTGGTCGAAGCCGCGGTCCATCTTGTCGCGGTGGTAGGCGATGTCGGAGAGGAAGTAGGTGGGCGCGCCCGTCTGGCGCACCAGCACGCGGTCCTTGTCGTCGCCGTAGTCGGTGGTGCGCAGCCACACGGCGCCGTCGGCGTCGAAGAGCTCGCCTTCGTCATCCAGCTCGAGCAGCACCTTGCCGACCTCGCCGGCGAAGCCGCGGTGAGCCGGGCCGCCTTCGTAGAGCGACGCCTCGCTCTTCCACACGTCGAAGGGCACGCGCAGGTTCCCCAGCGTGGCGCGAAAGCGCCCCAGGATGGCGTCGCGACCCCACGCTTTGATCTCGTCGACCACCTCGACCGGCACGCGGCTCACGTCGGGCGCGGCCGCGGCGACCGCCGGCCGGTACCGCTCGCCGACCTCGTCGATGAGCCGATCGGCGACTTCGAGCAGATAGTCGCCGAGGTAGCCGTCGGCGGGCACCTCGATGTCGATCCCCAGGCGCTGCGCATAGCGCGCGGTGAGCGACTGGCCGAACTTCACCATCTGCGTGCCGAAGTCGTTCACGTAGAACTCACGGGTCACCTGGTGTCCGGCGAAGCCCAGCAGGCGGCAGAGCGCGTCGCCCATCGACGCGTAGCGCGCGTGGCCCACGTGCAGCGGTCCCGTGGGGTTGACGCTGACGAACTCGACGTTGATCTTGCGACGCTCGTCGGGGGGCACCACGTCGCGGCCGTGATCGCCGCCCAGCGCCACCACGCGCCGCGTGGCCTCGCGGTACCAGGCGTCGTTCAGGAACAGGTTGAGAAAGCCCGGACCCGCGACCTCGAAGCGCGCACACACCGCGGCGCCGGGCCCCGAACACCAGCGCTCACCCAGCTCGGCGGCCAGCTCGCGGGGGTTGCGGCCCACGCGGCGCGCCACCGCCAGGGCGACCGGGGTCGACACGTCGCCGAACTCGGCCTTGGGCGGCAGCGTGACCTCGGCGGTCGCCGGCTCGCCGGGCACAAGCTCCGCGAGCGCTCGCCCGAGCGACCGCCCCAGGCCGGTCAGCCCGTACAGCTCCTCGTGGTCGTCGCGCTCGCTCATGGCAGTCGTCCCTCTGTCGTATCGCTCAGGCAGGCGTGACTTCGTCGCGCGCCTAGTGATGATATGTCTCCCCGCGCGCGATCTTCAGCGCGCGGAACAGCTGTTCGGCCAGCACCACCCGGGCGAGCTGGTGGGGCAGCGTCAGCGGCGAGAGCGACAGCCGCTCGTGCGCCGCTGCCTTGACGTCGGCCGCCATGCCCAGCGAGCCACCCACCACGAACGTCACGGGCCCGACCTGCGACCATGCCTGCAGCCGTGCCGCGAAGGCTTCGCTTGCGTAGCCGCGCCCGGCGGCGTCGAGCGCCACCACCACCCCGCCGGCCGGCAGGCTCGCCAGGAGCCGCCGCCCTTCGTCGCGCAGCACCTCGCCGGCCGCACGCCCGCGTAGCGACACCTCGCGCACCTCGCGGACCGAGAGCCGGCAAAGCCCGGCGATCAGCCGCTCGTAGTGCGCAAAGGCGGGCCGCAGGTCGGCGTCGAGGCGACCGACGGCCAAGATCTCGAGGCGTTCGGGCACGGCAGGCTACGCTATCACGAGCCTCGCAGCGCGAGCAACGGAAGCGGCGTGGCAGGGCCCGCGGTCCCGCCCGCCGCTCCGACTCAAACCTGGTGCTCGGGCGGCGAGTAAAAGCCGATCTGGCCCACGCCACGCGACTTGGCGACGTACATGGTCGTGGTCGCTTTGGCGACCAGCTCTTCGACGATGACGCCGTCTTCGGGGAAGGTGGCCACGCCGGCGCTGGCGCTGAGCGAGAAGCTGCGCCCGTCGACCGCGCAGACCATCTCGCCGAGCGCCGCCCGCAGGCGGGCAAGGGCCTGGTCGGCTTCGGCGTCGCCGGTCTCGGGCAGCACGAGCAGGAACTCGTCGGCGCCGTAGCGACAGGTAAGGTCGCAGGCGCGCAGCAGGGCGCGGAGCTGGTCGGCCCACTGGCGCAACACGGCGTCGCCGCCCTCTTCGCCGACGGCCTCGTTCACGGTGGCGAATCCGTCGATGTCGAGCATGACGAAGGCGACCTTGCGCTCGTGGCGGCGCGCCCGGGCGAGCTCGAGGCTGGCGTGCTCGCGCAGGTGACGGAAGTTGTACATGCCGGTCAGCGCGTCGCGGGTCTCGGCGTAGCGGTGGTCACCCACCAGGAGCAGGTTCTCGACGGCGATGTCGGATTGGTCGGCGATGCCGGAGAGCAGGCGGCGCTGCACCTCGCGATGCGTGCCGTCTTCCGCGTAGAGGTAGCCGTCGGCGCCCGTGTTGTAGGCCTCGAACTGGCAGACGGTGTCGCCCAGGCCCCAGCACAGCGTCTCTTTGGTGATCACCTCGGCGCCGGTGATGCGCTCGAGCACGCCGTCGACCAGGCCGCGCTCGAAGTCGCAGAGGGCGCTGCCGGTGGGCGGCAGGCGGTAGCAGGTCATGCACTTCGAGAGCTTGACCAGCACTTTTTCTTCGTCGAGCTCGACCTCGAGCTCGCCGAGCGTCATGGTGGCGAACCACGACTTGAGATCCTGGATGGACTGCAGCTCGAGGCTGCCGCTGAAGCGCTTGGCGGCGACGTAGAGGATGGGCCCGGAGTTGGCGCCGAGCACCTCGGGCAGCAGGACGAGCTGCATGAGCCGGAACAGCGCCGGCGGTATGCAGACCTCGCCGTCGGGGGCGTCGAGTATCTGCCGGGCGCTGGGCACCACGCGCCGCTCTTCGGGGCCCGTGAGGGCGATCAGGTTGCCCAGTGTGTGAGCGAACAGGTCGGCGAGTGTGAGCTCTTCGCGAGAGCGTATGGCCATACTGCCCGCACCCCTTCACGGACCGGCCCTGACGGGCATTTACCCAGTGCGCCTGGCAAGCGGGCGACAGACGCTTGGCCCAGACACCCGGCTACAGCGTTCGACTGAAGCGCCCAGCTATACTATGGAAGTGAGTATATGTCACAAGTAAGGACCTGGAACCGGTGAACGGACTATCAGACGGCCTCGGCGTTGCCCACCCTGGCGACGACGCCGCCGCCGCCAAACGCGCGCTGCGCGACGTCGTGCTGGCGCGGCGCGACGCGATGGCCGACACGCAGCGCCACGCCGCCGACACGGCGCTGCGCAGCCGTCTGGCCGCGCTGCCGGCGGTCGCCGGCGGTCGCACCATCCTGGGCTTCGCCTCGTTTCGCAGCGAGATCGACACCATGCCGTTCATCGCGGTCTGCCTGGCTCGCGGGGCCGTCGTCGCGCTGCCGCTCATCGTGGGTCCCCACCACATGGAGGCCTTCGCCGTGTCCGACCCGGCTCGCGACCTGGTACCCGGCCGCTTCGACATTCCCGAGCCGCGCCCCGAGCTGCCGCTCGTCGACCCCGGCACGATCGACGTGGTCATCGTGCCGGGCTCGGCCTTCGACCTCGCAGGCGGCCGCATGGGCTACGGCGGCGGCTTCTACGACACCTACCTGGCGCGCCTGCGCACCGACGTGCCGCGCGTCGCCATCGCCTACGAGCTCCAGCTGGTCGAGCGCGTGCCGCGCGAACCGCACGATCTGTGCGTCGACACCATCGTGACCGAGAAGCGCACGATCGCGACAGGCTGCCGAACGGTGGCAGCCACAACGTGACGCACTCAAGGAGGGCCTCGTGAGCAACACCGAGCGGCGCATACGAGTCGGTGTCATTCTGGGCGGCGCCTCCGGCGAGCGCGTCTACTTCATGACGGCCGCCGAGCTTCAGGGGGTCG
>CAZFJE010000181.1:0-6670 GCA_964519555.1 uncultured Thermoleophilia bacterium | reverse complement strand
GTCGCCGGCGCAACGGTTGGAACTTCCGGCCGGCTTCTTGGCAGGGATGGGCGGTGACCGCGCTCTACGGTCTGCTTGTCTACGCTGCGGCGCGCGCCTTCAGAGTGCATCACGTAGCGCTCTTCGTCATCGCCCTGCTCGTGCTCACGGTCGTGTTCGGCATCATCGCTGTGGCGACGAGCCGGAGGCGCTAGCTGACCATGTCAGTACGTACTTGCGTCCACACACGGCCCCTGCGGCCAGCCTACCGTCACTGCGTAGTTCTCCAGGGCCTTGTCTGCTGGCCGGCGAACGGCACGCAGGGGGCAGTGATCGTGGGGCACGCGTTTGCGTGCAGAGCCCCCGGGGTTGCTGCCGGCGTGCCGGCAACCGGCAACGAGCCAGCCAATGGCGCCGCCCCTCCGCAGCGCATACAGTGGCGCGTAGAGGCGCCGCAAGCGCAACGGGCGCGAGGGCGTCACCGGGGAGGCACCATGGTCGCCTATGACTTCAAGTGCAAGAAATGTGGCAAGCAGTTCGAGGTCACCTGCCACATGGATGAGCGCAAGGACAAAGCTGTCTGCCCTAAATGCGGCAGTCACAAGGTAAAGCAGAAGCTCACCGCCGCTTTCTCCTCGCCGCCGCCAGCCAAGTACTGAAGCGCAGGCGGGACGCTCCGCTCGTCAGAGGAACGACTCGGCCGCGAGGGCGTCTCTGCTAGGCCGTGAACACCAGCCCGGCAATCAGCGCCGCCGCCTCTTCCTGCATCGCCGGGATGGCGTGCGAGTAGGTGTCGAGCGTGATCGAGACGGTGGCATGACCGAGACGCTCCGAAACGACCTTGGGATGGACGCCGGCCTGCAGGGCCAGGGTGGCGTGGGTATGGCGCAGGTCGTGTAACCGAATCGTGGGCAGCATCGTCTTCTTCACCGCCTGACGCCAGTAGCGGCCGACGCTCTCGGGGTCCAGCGCGGCGTCGTTCTCGGCGGTGAACACGAGCCCGGTCTCGATCCAGGCCTGGTCCCATTTGCGTTGCTCGTCGAGCTGCCGAGCGGCCTGACCCTTGAGGACCTCGACGGTGCCTGGATCGATAGCGATGACCCTGCGGCCCTTGGCGGTCTTGGGCTCTGAGACCACGACCTCGCGGTTGACGGGAATGAGGGCACGACGTACCGAGAGCCGCCCGGCCTCGAGGTCGACGTCTGACCACCTCAGCCCGATGGTCTCTCCGCGGCGCATGCCGGTCATGGCGATCACGTGCCAAAGGGGGGAGAGGCGCTCGTCTGCGACTGCCTCGAGGAACGCCTTGAGCTGCTCTTTGGTCCAGGTCTTCATCTCTTTGGTGCCGTCGCCCTTCGTCTTCGGCGGATCGGCCGCATCGAGCGGGTTGCGTGAGAGCTGGCCCCAGCGCACGGCGTCCTTGCAGGCCTTGTGCAGGCAGGCGTGGACGTGGTGGATGGTCTGGGGCGAGAGGCCGTGCTTGCCGTCCGTCTTTCCGCTCTCGGCGAGCTTGGCGTAGAGGGCGTTGATCTGGCTGCCCGAGAGCTTCTGCAGTTTCACCGCGCCGATGTGCGGCGCGATGTGGCACTCGACATGCTGCACGTAGGAGTAGTAGGTCGAGGGCCGGATCGTGGCTTTGACGGCCGGCAGCCATTCCTTGATCAGGTACTGCCTCACCGTCGCCTTGGTCGGCGCCGAGTAGGTCTGCTGCTCGACTGCCACCAACAGCTTGTTCATGGCCGCCTGGCATTCCTTCTGGGTCGCGTAGCCGGCCTTGGTCTCGCGACGGCGCTCGTCGGTCTCACGCAGCTCACCGCCACACGCCGGGCAGCTCGCCTTGGGACGGCGTTCGACCCAGAAGCGGCGATTGCAGTCAGTGCAGCGCTGGGCGGCGGCCGCACCGATGTCGACGATGTATTCCCAGCTGCCCGGCTCGCCGCGCCTTCTCACGTGGCCTCGCATGGCTTCCTCACTTCCTTAGACGATCGTGGGTCGTTGTGCTGTGACGAGCATCGCTCAGCCTCGGCTGCCCCGGAAGCCGCACAGGTCCTGCCGAAAGCACAACACCTGTAGCCGCAGCTCACCTTGCCGGTGCGCCGCAGGATCGGCGTCTGGCGTATCAGTGGGCTCGTGGTGCTCACGGGCTATCGGGGCCGGCGCTGAACGCGTTTGGTCGACCAGTGCCGTGGTCGCGGTGGATGCTCTTGGCATGCGTCGTCGTAGGCCAGCTCGTGCCGCTGAGGCGCGACCAGGCCTGCCGAGCGTGATTGGCGAAGTTGTTGGCCCCGGGGTCCTGCATTCCGTCGGGGAAACGCCCCGCCGGGTGGCTTTCATTCCAGCTTGCGAGCAGATCGCGCCAGCTGCCCCCGGGCTGCCAGTTCTCCTCAACAAAGACGGCCAGTGCGAGCGTCCTTTCCTTCATTGGCCGGTCACGGTCTGGATAGGCGCGGACTCCGAGCATGAGGGCAAGCGCTGCGCGCCACTTGGCGTAAAGGGAAGCGACCTCCGTGGGGGAGGTGCGCGGATCGATGTCCATGACGATGCGGGCGTGTGTGCCGTAGAGGCCGCCGGCTCGCACAGCGCCGCGCAGCTTGGGCACGTTCTCGGCAAAGCCGGTGAGGATGAAGCGCACGGCCTGCTCCTCGCTCCAGCCCCAGTCGTGCACAAGCTGGCAGGCGCACTGCTTAAGAGTGTCAAGGGCGCCGCCGCGGGCGATGGCCCGCAGCTTGCCGTCGCCGTAGGCGAGGATGTGCTCGGGATCGGGAGCGGACTCGCGTTTGGCCTGCTCCTCGACCCAGGCTCTCGCGGCGAGCAAGCGCTCGGCAAGGTCGGGCCAGAGCTCGCGGGGCTCCCCGCCCAGCACCCAGCGGCGGAAATGGGCGACCGCGCTTACGGCGTCGGAGACGCCCAGTGCCGCCAACTGCGCGCGTTCGGGTAGAGAGCCTGCCACCGCGGCTCGACGCGTGATGCCGGCGAGCGCATCCGAGCGTCCGTCGCGCTGGGTGAAGATGCGCGGCGCTCGTGCGGAAGGCAAGACAGGGGCCAGGTTGCGGTACTCCTGTGCCAGGCGGGCCACGTGAGCTTCACCTGAGTGAACTCGCCGGAGCAGCGAGACCAGGGCCGGTGAGCGCGTCATCTTGTCCCAGGTCCCTTCGTGGACCGCGGCCTGTGGGTCGTCTTTGCGCAGGAAGGCCAGCAGCGCCTCTTTGATATCGGGGAAGCGATCCGTCCGCAGGTAGGGGTCGCGGGCACTGTCCGCACCAGGCCGCGCCAGCTCTTCATCGTCGTCGTTCTCGTCGAGGAGCGCCGCGAAGTTCGTGTCGGGCTTGGCGTAGCGCTCAATCTCGCTCTGTGGTTCGCCCTCATCGTCTAGCCTGCGGCTCTCCAGAACGCTACGGTTCCGTGCCTCGTATGCGGCCGCCTTGCCGATCGCGCCCTCGATGGTGGGAGTCAGCCAGGTGCTAAGCCGTCCCTGGTTGGAGTCGTAGTCGGCGAGTTTGGCGAGCCTTGCCACGAGCGCCTCGGCACCCGCCGACTCAAGCTCCTCGCGGTCGCCGGGCGCGTGCGAATGAGACCGTGCGACGCCCTGGACGAGCCCTTTGAACTCATCGGCTAGGCGATCGCGAGCTTTCAGGTCGCCGTCTCGTGCTAGGCGCACCAGGCGCCCCTCTTGTGATGCGGACAACTTCATAGATGCCTCCAAATGGCACTAGTCCAAAATCGTACTTAAGACTAGTGCCATCTGTTTGCTGAGTCTTCGTAGACACAGGCAGAGAAGGAGTGCACATGAGACGACTGCAACAGAAGCGCGAGGCGCGCGGCTGGACCCGTTTCGAGCTCGCGGCTCGGGCGCATGTCCATCCCCCGCGCGTCGGTCAGATCGAAAACGGCCGGGCGACGCCGGCACCTGGATCGGTCGAGCTGCAGCGTCTTGCCGCCGCTCTCGGTCACGCTGGTGATCCCGGATCGTTGCTCAATGAGGTCGGCGACGAGGTTCGCTGTGCCTCGCTACCTGGGGGGGTCCACCATGAGGCGTGAACCCGAGCCCGACCCGGTAGGCCTGGACGGCTCGCCCCGGGACGACAGTCAGAGACTCGATCACTCGGCGTGCAGAAGGCTGGAGGAGGTGCGTGCCCGCGCGACCTGCAGCATCGACGAGGCGTCGGCCATCTTGGGCATCGGCAGGTCAACAGCCTATGCGGCCGCCCGAGATGGGTCCTTGCCCACCTTGAGGCTTTCGCACCGCCTGCTCGTGCCCACCTCGAAGCTGCTGGCTATGCTGGGTTATGAAGACAGCGACCGCCGCCCCCAATGAAGCGGCGTACCCTGCGATGAATGTCCCGACCGAACTCCGTGTGCTGCCGCAGTGGGTCTGTTGGCGGCGCGAGCAGCGCGCCGGCAAACAGACCAAGGTGCCCGTCGATGCGCGCAGTGGAGCGCTCGCCTCGAGCACCGACCCTTCGACGTGGAGCCGCTTCGACGACGCAGTAAACGCCGTGGAGCGCCATCGCTGCGACGGCATCGGCTTCGTCTTCAGGCAGGCCGACCCCTACGCCGGTATTGACCTTGACGACTGCATCGACCAGGACAACGAGCTCGGCTACGTGGCACAGCAGATCGTTGATGACTTCGACACCTACACGGAGATTTCGCCGTCCGGTGAGGGTCTGCACTGCATCCTGCGCGGAGCGGTGCCATCCGGCGCGCGCAAACAGGCGGTACTGGACGGCCAGAAGGTCGAGGTCTACTCGCAAGGCCGCTTCTTTTGCATGACCGGTACCAGCGTGGGAACGCACGACACCGTGATCGGCGACCGCCAGCCACAGCTCGAGGCGCTCTGTGAGCGGCTCAAGGAAGCGGCTCGTGCTCGCGATGGTGGCGGCACGAAGCTCCACGAGGGCGAGGGCCGCAACAACGAGCTGACTCGGCGTCTCGGACTGGAGGTCAAAAGAGGCGTGACCGGCGCCGATCTCAGGAGACGGGCGTACGAGCTCAACGACTTCGATCCTCCGCTTTCCGCCGACGAGGTCGACAAGATCCTGCGCAGCGCCGAGGCGTGGCCGGCAGGCGAGTCCATAGGCCTCAGCTGCCACTGCACCGACACCGGCAACGCCGAGCGCCTCATCGACTACTGCGGCGATCGCGTGCGCTACTGCGCGTCCGACAGCACCTGGTATGTGCACAACGGGGTGCGCTGGGTTCAGGACAGGACGTTGCGCATCGAAGACCTCGCCGGCGAAGCCCTGCGCGCCATCGACAACGAGGTCGCCGCCGAGAGCGGCGCCGACAAGCGCAGCGAGCTCCGCCGGTGGGCTGCATCTAGCGAGGCGGCCACCAAGCGTCGCGCGGCCATCGAGATCGCCCGTAGTGATCGTCGCGTGGCCGTCGAGCCGCATGACTTCGACCGTGACGGCTTGCTGTTCAACTGCCTAAACGGCACGATCGACCTGCGCAGCGGCATGCTGCGTCCCCATGACCCCGCCGATTTGATCAGCAAGTTGGCTCCCGTGGTCTTCGACCCCGACGCACGCTCTGACCTGTGGGAGCGCGTCGTGCGCGAGGCCACTGGCGGCGACCGGCACTACCTGGAACACATGCAGCGCTTCCTCGGTGTCTGTCTGACTACCGACATGACGGCCGAGTTCTTCGCCGTCGCGATTGGCGAGACGCAAACCACAAAGAGCACCGTCTTGGGGGCGGCCCGCAAGGTCATGGGCGACTACGCAGCCGACGTCGCACCCGAGACTTTCTGTATCAGGAGTCGCGTCGGTGGTACGCGCGACGATCTGTTGCGACTGGCGGGCGTACGGCTTGCCCTGATCCCCGAGGCTGACAAGCGCAGGCACTTAGACGAGGCCATGCTCAAGCGGTTTGTCTCGGGTGAGGGCTGGCCGGAGCGCGGCATCTACCAGCGTGAACGTGATCTGCAGCCGGTCGCCAAGGTCGTCTTCCATACCAACGAGATGCCCCGCATGAGTGACGACGACGATGCAGTTTGGCGGCGAGCGCTGAGCTGGCCTTTCGTGCACCGTCCCGACGTAGTCGACGAAACCATCAAGCCCACCCTGCTCGATCTGAGTGTCTCGGGGCCTGCGATTCTCGCCTGGCTGGTGAAGGGCTGTCTAGCGTGGCAGCAGGACGGTGGCGGCAAGGCAGGTCTCGGTCAGTCGACAACGGTCGACCAGGCGAACTGCGCCCTGCGCGAGTCCATGAATCCGTTCGTTGACTTCTTCGAGGAGCGCTGCCTTTTCGAGGCGGCCTGGACCGACAGCGCCGCCCTGCGCAGCGCCCTTTCGAAGTGGTGCAGGGACGTCCACCAGGAGATGCCGTCTGCAAAGGCGCTGTCGGCTGCACTCACAAAGAGGGGCTGCACATCGGAGAAGCGACGCCATTGCCGCGGTTGGCGTGGCATCAGTCTGGTCGGCGCCGATGCTGTCGATGTGCCATTTTGAGCCTGAGGGGACGGAGGGGACAGATGAAATGCCGATTTGTCAGAAACTCGCGGCTTGTCCCTCTCACGAAGAGGACTTCTGACAAACTGCCGTCCCACCCGTCCCACCTGTCCCATGCACTGGTCGTCAAGCGACGGCCCGCGACGACGGCGCCTTAATCTCTCAAGCGAAAGGACCTCGCCATGACCTCCATCAACCGCGTCATCTTGGTCGGCAACCTCACCCGAGACCCCGAGACC
>CAZFJE010000180.1:0-6716 GCA_964519555.1 uncultured Thermoleophilia bacterium | reverse complement strand
GATCGCCAACCTGAAGGCCATCGGCACCGTCTACGACGCCTACCGGGTGGTCTCGAACTAGCGGCGGGAACGCCTCGCCGGGGCCGACGCCCGCTCGACGACGCACGGCCGGGCCTGATAGCGTAAGCCGTTCCATTCCGCGCAAGTGAAGGAAACACCAGATGGCCGATCACTTCGATGTCTTCATGCTGACCCTCGGTGCGCTCGGCGCGAACTGCTTCTTGCTGGCGAGCGGCGGCAAGGCCCTGATCGTCGACCCCGGCGACGAGGCCGACGTAGTAGCCGCCGCCTGCGACGAGATCGCCGCCGCGCCGCAAGCCATCCTGGTGACGCACGGCCACTTCGATCACATCGGTGGCGTCGACGCCCTGGCCAGACAGTTCGCCGTGCCCGTCTATGTCGGCGAGGCCGACGCCGGGCTGCTGCGCCGTCCCGACATGGGCGCCATGGCCGGCTTTGCCGTGCAGCCCGTCACAGTCGACCCCGTCCTGCTCGACGCAGAGACCGAGCTCGACCTCGCCCTGCCGGTGACCGCCGTGCCGACGCCGGGCCACTCAGAGGGCTCCTTTTCCTTCTTCATCGAGGGACATCTGTTCAGCGGCGACGTGCTCTTCCAGGGCAGCATCGGGCGCACCGACCTGCCCGGCGGCTCCTCCGACGTCCTGCTCAACTCGATCGCCGGGCTCATCCGCCGCTTTGCGCCCGACACGGTCGTGCATTGCGGCCACGGGCCCGACACCTCGCTGGGTCGCGAGCTCGCGCTCAACCCATTCCTGTCGCCACTGCGCTACGACCCGGAGCACCGCTGGTGAGCGCCCCGAAAGCCCCTAAGGGCACCTACGACCTGCTGCCCGACGGCGCCGAACGGCGCGCCGACATCGTGGCCATCGCCGCCGACATCTTCACCTCGTACGGCTTCCGCCAGATCGTCACGCCCGAGTTCGAGGAGACGGCCCTGTTCGCGCGGGGCGTCGGCGACGCTAGCGAGATCGTGCGCAAGGAGATGTACTCGTTCCCCGACCGCAGCGGACGCGAGCTCACGCTGCGCCCCGAAGGCACGGCGCCCGTGTGCCGCGCCTACGTCGAGCACGGCATGTTCAAGCTCACCAAGCCGGTCAAGCTCTGGTACTACGCCCCCATGTTCCGCTACGAGCGCCCCCAAGCCGGGCGCTACCGCGAGCACTACCAGTTCGGCGTCGAAGCCCTGGGCTCCGACGACCCCATGGTCGACGCCGAGGTCATCGCCATGCTCGGCCAGGTCTACGACGAGCTCGAGATCGGCGACCTCACGCTGGCCATCAACAGCATGGGCGACGCTCAGTGCCGGCCCGCCTACGTCGAGCTGCTGCGCGAGTTCCTCGCCGGTCACGCCGACGAGCTCTGCGGTGAGTGCCGCGAGCGCACCGTCACCAACCCGCTGCGCACTTTCGACTGCAAGGTCGCGAGCTGCCGCACGGTCATGAACGACGCTCCGCGTCTGGTCGACCACCTCTGCGAGCCCTGCCGCGAGCATTTCGATACGGTCCTCGAGCTGCTGCGCCGCGTCGGCCTCGACCCGGTGCTCGACTTCCGCCTGGTACGCGGCCTTGACTACTACACGCGCACCACCTTCGAGTATCAGTCCAACGCCCTGGGCTTCGCGCAGAGCACGATCGGCGGCGGCGGGCGCTACGACGGCCTGGTCGAGCTGATCGGCGGCCCGCCCACGCCGGGCTTCGGTTTCGGCAGCGGGCTTGAGCGCGTCACCTTGGTCAGCGGGCTCGAAGAGCAGGAAGACGAGGGCCCGCTCGCCTACGTGGTCTCGTTCCTGCCCACGAGCAGGACTGACGCCTTCGCCCTCACGCAGCATCTGCGCCGCGACCTGCTGATCGACGCCGAGTGCGATCTCTCGAACCGCAGCCCCAAGGCCCAGCTCAAGCATGCCGGGCGCAGCGGCGCCGAGCTCGCCCTGCTGCTTGGGCTCGACGACTTGGCCGAAGGCGAGGTACGGCTGCGCGACCTCGAAACCGGCGACGAAGAGGACGTGCCGATCGACGAGCTCGCCGACTGGTTCGACGACTGGCTCGGCGACGACGACCTGAACGGCCACGGCCACCACCACGGCAACGGCAACGGCAACGGCAACGGTCACCCGCTGCCCGACGGCGGCGGGGAGCAGCCATGATGCGCAACGCGCTGCCCGGCGAGCTGCGCGCCGCCGACGTGGGCCGCGAGGTACGCGTCGCCGGCTGGGTGGCGCGCCGCCGCGACCACGGCAACCTCATCTTCGTCGACCTGCGCGACCGCTCCGGTCTCGTGCAGCTCGTCTTCGACCCGCGCAGCGCCCCCG
This sequence comes from uncultured Thermoleophilia bacterium, assembly GCA_964519555.1. Lineage (GTDB taxonomy): Bacteria > Actinomycetota > Thermoleophilia > UBA2241 > UBA2241 > Bog-752. The sequence goes on along the minus strand of CAZFJE010000180.1, from coordinate 4,387 downwards.
AGGCGCACCGTCTGGCCGAAGGGCTGCGCTCCGAGTACGTCGTCTGGGCGGCCGGCGCCGTGGTGGCGCGCGACCCCGAGACGGTGAATCCGGGCCTGCCGACCGGCGAGGTCGAGGTGCGCGTCGCCGACGTGGGACTGCTGTCGCGCTCCCGTACGCCGCCGTTCGAGATCGAGGCGGGCGAGGGTCACGAAGTCGACGAGACCCTGCGCCTGAAGTACCGCTACCTCGACATCCGCCGGGCGCCCATGCTGGCGCGCCTCGAGCTGCGTCACCGGGCCGCCACGGCGGCCCGCGAGTATCTGAACGCGCGGCGCTTCCTCGAGATCGAGACACCCATGCTGACGCGCTCCTCGCCCGAGGGCGCGCGCGACTTCCTCGTGCCCTCGCGGCTGCAGCCGCACAGCTTCTACGCGCTGCCGCAGTCGCCCCAGATGTTCAAGCAGATCCTCATGGTGGGGGGCGTCGACCGCTACTACCAGCTCGTGCGCTGCTTCCGCGACGAAGACCTGCGCGCCGACCGCCAGCCCGAGCACACCCAGATCGACGCCGAGATGTCGTTCATGTCGGCGGCCGAGATCCGTGAGCTGCTCGAAGGCCTCATGGCGGCCATCTTCGAGGGCGTGGGGGAGGGGCCGCTCGAGCTGCCGCTGCCCACGCTCACCTACGACGACGCCATGCTGCGCTACGGCTCCGACAAGCCCGACCTCCGCTACGGCCTCGAGATCGTCGAGCTGTCCGACGTCTTCGGCGCCGGTGAGTTTCGCGTGTTTCGCGAAGCCGTCGCCGGCGGCGGCGTGGTACGCGCCATCCGCGCGCCGGGCGGCGGGCGGCTGTCGCGCGCCCAGCTCGACGGCCTCACCGAAGTCGCCAAGGCGCGCGGCGCGCGCGGCATGGCCTATGTGATCGTCGAAGAGGGACGCTCGCTGCGCGGGCCGATCGTCAAGTTCCTCTCCGCCGCCGAGCAGAGCGCCCTGCTCGAGCGCACCGGAGCCGAGCCCGGCGACCTCGTGGTGTTCGCCGCCGACCAGGCTCTGCCCGCCGCGGTCGTGCTCGGAGCGCTGCGCAACGCGCTGATCGAGCTGCTGGCGCCCGAACCGTCGCGGCGCTGGTCGCTGCTGTGGGTCGTCGAGTTCCCCCTGTTCGAGATCGACGAAGAGTCGGGCACGCTGACCTACGGCCACAACCCGTTCAGCCTGCCGACCGACGACACGCTACAGTATCTCGACAGCGATCCCCTGCGCGTGAGGGGCGCCCAGTACGACCTCGTGCTGAACGGCGTCGAGCTGGGCTCGGGCTCGCTGCGCATTCCCGACGCCGCGTTGCAACGCAGCATCCTGCGCACGCTCGGCCTGAGCGAGGAGCGCATCGACGAGTCGTTCGGCTGGTTCCTCGATGCTCTCGGCTTCGGCGCGCCGCCGCACGGCGGCATCGGCCTGGGCTTCGACCGTATCGTCATGCTGCTCGCCGGCGAGACCTCCATTCGCGACGTTATCGCCTTTCCCAAGACCTCATCGGGCTCCGACCCCATGACCGGTGCCCCGGCGCCCGTCGACCAGACCCAGTTGCGCGACCTGCGCATGCGGCTCGCCTGACCGTCGCAGCGTCGCGGCTCGCGTGCCGTCGCCGCGGCTGACGGCCGCCGCCTTGCGGCCCTCGTGACGGTCGCCGCCGCCGCCTTTGGCTGCGCCGCCTGGGCCGCGAGCGGGGCCGGCGGCGCCCTGTCGCCGGCCGTTTTCACGCTCATCGCTCAAGCATTTCGCGCAGGTGCCGACTTAGTTTGTGGGACGAGCATACTGTCTGCTACCATGCCGACTGCTCTACCTTGTGCGTGATTCGCGGCGTTATTGAGCCAACACTCACGCGCCGGGAGCCCGGCTCCGGAAGGTCTGTGGACCCCCGGGAGGGCACCCACCTGCAATTGCAGGTTCAATAAGAAAGCGAACACGGCAAGGTGGAGCCTTTTACATGGAGGCGCAGATGAGCGGCAAGCCCTGGTACCGGTCGTTTTTCGTCAAAGCGGCCCTGATCGTCGTGATGGGGGCAGCGATCATGGTCGTGGTTACCGGAGGCATCGTCCTCGCGACCAACGCCCCGACTACCGTGACCGCCGTACCGGTGACCGGCACCTACAACACGGCCGGCAGCTACGGCATCACCGGCTACCCGGCGCTCTCGGTCGACACATCGTCCCAGAACGTGCCCGCCTTCATCAAGAACCCGCTTGCCGAGAAGCGCGGCGTCATCCTCCTCGTGTACTGCGCCGGGGTCACCGAAGACCAGCAGATGCTGAGCTACTTCAACACGATCAAGGCCAAGTACGCTGCGCAGGGCTCGTTCTTCTCCTTTGAGGCGGCACATGCGTCCGAGCTCGGCGACATCCTCGCTCAGCTCAAGATCACGCAGCCGCCGGCCCTCGCCGTCATCTCACCCGACGGCAAGGTCTATCAGGAGTACACCGGCTGGGTCAGCGAGAAGGTCATGTCGCAGGTCGTCGCCAACGCCCTCGGCGACTAAAAGCCCTCCCACATCCCCGCGAGCATCCCGACGCCGCCCCGCAAGGGGCGGCGTCGTCGCGTCCGGCCCCCGACCCCGACCGGGGCCCTTCGCCCTGTTTGACCGGCGGCGCCTGCGTGGTACGATAATCCCGACCTTTCCTGTTGGTATTTCTTCCACGGACGTTACGGAGGGCACGGCGTGCGCATCTCGTCTCGCTGCGAGTACGGCCTGCGGGCCATGATCTACCTTGCGCGGGCCCAGAGCGACGACCCGGTGCCCATCACCGAGATCGCACATCGCGAAGACATGCCCACCGCGTTTCTCGAACGTATCCTCGCTCGTCTGCGCGACGGCGGGCTCGTGGCCAGCACCAGGGGCGCGAGCGGCGGCTACCGCCTGTCGCGCGCCGCCGCCGCCATCTCGGTCGCCGACATCGTGACCGCCATCGAAGGTCCGCTTTCGCTCGTCGGCTGCCTGCCCGACGAAGGCGGCTGTGCGCGAGCGGGCAGTTGTGCTTCACAAGGCGTCTGGCGCCGGCTCGACGACGCGATCAGCAGGGCCCTGGGCGATATCAGTCTCGATGAACTCTCCGTGGAGGCGATCACAACATGAAGACCATCTATTTCGACCACGCGGCGACGACGGCCGTCGACCCGCGCGTCTTCGCTGGGATGGAGCCCTACTTCGTCGAGCGCTACGGGAATCCATCCGAGATTCACCGGCTGGGCCGCGAGGGCCGCGAGGCCGTCGACAAGGGGCGCGCGCAGGTCGCCGCGGCCCTCGGCGCGGCCGACAAGGAGATCGTCTTCACGAGCGGCGGCACCGAGGCCGACAACCTCGCCCTCAGCGGGTATCTGCAGCGCTTTGAGCCCGGGCACCTGATCGTGAGCGCCATCGAGCACCCGGCCGTCATGGAGACGGCCCGCTTTCTCATGCGCCAGGGCTGGGAGGCGAGCTTCGCGAGCGTCGACCACGACGGGGTCGTCGACCTCGACGCCTACGAGGCCGCGTTTCGCCCTGACACCCGCTTGGCCTCGGTGATGTTCGCCAACAACGTGGTCGGTACGGTACAGCCCATCAAGGAGCTCGCCCGCATCGCTCACGCGCACGGCGCGGCGTTCCACACCGACGCCGTCCAGGCGGTCGGCGCCATGCCCATCGACGTCGCCGAGCTGGGCGTCGATCTGCTCTCGCTGTCGGGCCACAAGCTCTACGGCCCCAAGGGCATCGGGGCGCTCTTCATCAAGCGTGGCACCAGGGTAGGGCCCATCCTGCACGGCGGCGGCCACGAGCGCCGGCTGCGCTCCGGCACCGAGAACGTACCCGGCATCGTCGGCCTGGGCGCGGCGCTCAGCATCGCCGTCGCCGACCTGCCCACTGAAGGACCGCGCCTCGTGGCGCTGCGCGACCGGCTGACGGCCGGCCTGATCGCGGCTATCGACGACACCATCGCCCTCGGCCACCCGACCGAGCGGCTGCCGGGCAACGTCTGCGTCTCGGTGGCTTACATCGAGGGCGAGTCCATGGTCCTGCAGCTGGACGGCAAGGGCATCGCCGTCTCCAGCGGCTCGGCCTGCGCGTCGGGCTCGCTCGAGCCGTCGCACGTGATCCTCGGCATGGGCTACCGTGCCGAAGAGGCCCACGGCAGCGTCCGCCTGACGCTCGGCCGCGAGAACACCCAGGATGAAGCCGACTACTTCCTCGAAGTCTTCCCGCCCATCGTCGCGCGGCTGCGCGAGATGAGTCCGCTCTACGTGAAGAGGTAAGCGCATGTACACCGATCTCGTGATGGATCACTTCTCGAACCCCCGTAACGTAGGTGAGGTCGAGGACCCCGACGGCGCCGGCCAGATCGGCAACCCGGTCTGCGGCGACGTCATGCGTATGA
>CAZFJE010000179.1:0-6757 GCA_964519555.1 uncultured Thermoleophilia bacterium | reverse complement strand
CTTCAAGATGAGGCCGCTCATCGGCTCCGTGTGGCGGCGGCCCTGCACGGTGAAGCTGTAGGTGTGATGCTCCAGTCCGAAGAAGAACTCGGTCTTCTCCTTGCCGGAGCGGCGCACGGCCACGGCGTCTGCGTAGGGATCTACCGAGATCAGCTTGCGCAGGTCAATCTCCAGCGAGCGCAGGCCGCCGGAGAAGCAGAGGCGCTTGTTGGTGAGCACGAGCGTGCCCTGATCGAGCTCTTTGAGCTCCTCGTGGCTTTGCGCCTGAAAGCCACCGACTCGCAAGGTGACGCCCTTGGCGACGTGTACCGAGGGCCCGCCGTAGGCGCCCCGAGTGACCGAGCGCGGTTCGTGCAGGCTGATGTTCGCCAAGACAAAGAGCGTCGACTCGCCGGCCTTGGCAAGGATGGGGCTGGCGGTCTGCGGCTGGAGGTGCACCCGACCCTGGCGCAGTTCGGTCATGGCTGCGGCGAGATCGGCCTCGCTTTGGGCTTTGGTTGAGAGACCGCCCGAGGCGATGCGGCGCCACTCGGCGGTGCTGAGCGTCTTGTGCTTGTAGAGCTGCCAGTGCTCGGTCGCCGGGTTGGCGGTGTCGGTCAGCTCGAAGTGATCGAACGTGCCGTCGTGGTCGACAAAGACCGAACCGCAGCGGCCACAGACCAGCTCGGGTTTGGTGCGAAAGAGCCCCTTGACGTCGGTCTCGTGCATGGCCTGGGCAGCGCAGACCGGGCAGACCAGGCCGAAGTGCAAAAGCAGTGGCGTTGCAGGAGCCGCTGGGACCGCGGCAGACGCACGCAGGCGGCTTTTGGACGGGGGACACCGGCGGACCGGCCAGCGCCGCGCCGGGAGTGGGGCTCGGCGCGGAGGCGGCACTCGCTGGTATCGGTGGCGCAGCCTGCGAGTCTTGCGGAAGCCGCGCCCCGCACTCCGAGCAGAAGTGGCCGGTCGCCTGCTTGCCGCACTGTGGGCAGATCATCTGACTCCTCCGCGCTTCGCCTGACCCTGGGTCACCCTAGACGGGAAGCGCCTCTCCTCGTATCTGCTCGTAGACCTGTTTGAGCAGGTAACGGCTCACCGCCCCGCGGAACTCCTTGTCGTCTAAGAACTTCGCGGTGATCGCCTCGTTTTGTTCCATGCGACCGATGAACAGGCCCTCCAGCGCTTTGTCGAAGACGATCTTGAAGCCCTCCAGGGCATTGGCGGTGGCGGCCTGCTGGAGCTGCTCGTCGGCGGCCGCCTCCTCGCGGATCTGGCTGAAGAACAGTTCGTCGGCCTCGGTGAACGATGTGCCGAAGCGCTGGTTGATGAGCTCGACCAGGGTGGACAGCGCCACCTTCTCATCGCTGACGACTGCGCTGCCGACCTCGGTGGGTCCGTCGAGCAGGCCGGGCTGGTCGGGCTGCAGGGGGATGCCGCCCTCGCTGATCTTCTGCAGGCGGTAGTACTTCAACGCCACCTCGTCGTCGAAGTGGTACTGCGGACCGCTGGCCCTGCGGGGCAGCTTGGGGATGAGGAAGCGCACGAAGCTGTAGAGCTTCTCCAGGTCGGAGTCGCCATAGGGGATGATCTGCGAGAGGAAGGCGTAGAGATTGCGGAAGGCGACCAGCTTGCCGCGAAACTCCTCGCATTCCTGCTGCCCGTGCTCGCCGGCTCCGCGCTCGACGTAGCGCTTCACGGCCTTGTCGAGCCAGGCGTTGAGCCTGGCGTGGTCGCCCAGGCTCTGTGTGGCCTTGGGCGCAAAGAAGACGCCGCAGAAGCCCTCCACCTCTTCCTGGTAGTAGATCTGGGCGCCGTTGAGCTCGGCCTGCAGGGCGTAGAGCCGCTCGGCTGAGGCCTGCTCGCCGACGGCGGTGACCTCGTAGTAGGGCGCAAAGGAGGCGTAGATCTCATCGGGCTCGTTGACGAAGTCCAAAACGAAGGTGTCCTCTTTGCCGGGCGCTGTGCGGTTCAAGCGCGAAAGGGTCTGTACGGCCTGCACACCGGCGAGGCGCTTGTCGACATACATCGTGTGCAGCAGGGGCTGGTCGAAGCCGGTCTGGTACTTCTCGGCGACCAGCAAGAGCTGGTAGTCGTCGCCGGCGAACTTCTCGGGCAGTTGCTTCTCCTTGATGCCCTGGTTCATGGCGACCTCGGTGAAGGTGGCGCCCGCGATGTCGGGGTCGATCACCTCTCCGGAGAAGGCGACCAAGGTCTTGATGTCTGAGTAGCCCTTCTCGGCCAGCTGGCGGTCGAACTCCTGCTTGTAGCGGACGGCGTGCAACCGCGAGCTGGTCACCACCATCGCCTTGGCTCGCCCGCCGATCTTGTGGCGGGTGTGGGTGCGGAAGTGCTCGAGCATGACCTCGGTCTTCTGGGCGAGGTTGTAGGGATGCAGGCTCATGTAGCGCGCCAGCGCCTTGGCGGCCTGCTTCTTTTCGACCTCGGGGTCGTCTTGGGCGGACTTGATCAGGCCGTAGTAGGTCTTGTAGGTGGTGTAGTGAGCAAGCACGTCTAAGATGAAGCCCTCCTCGATGGCCTGGCGCATGCTGTAGAGATGAAAGGGCTCGGGCTTGCCGTCGGGGCCAGGGCGACCGAAGACCTCGAGGGTCTTGTACTTGGGGGTGGCGGTGAAGCCGAAGAAGCTCAGGTTGGGCTGGCGGCCGCGGGCTGCCATCGCCTTGATGACCTCCTCCTGGTAGCCGTCGAGCTCATCGTCGGCGGCTTCCTCGGCGGCCTGTTCTGAAAGCTGGGCGCCGGCCAGCACCGTCTTCATCTTATTGGCGCTCTCGCCGCTCTGCGAGCTGTGGGCCTCATCGACGATCACGGCGTAGCGGCGCTTGGGCAGCTGACCGATCTTCTCGGTGACGAAGGGGAACTTCTGCATCGTCGTGATGATGATCGCCGTGCCGGCTCCCAGGGCCTCGGCGAGCTGGGTCGAGTTCTCGTCGATTTTCTCGACCACGCCCTGCTTGTGCTCGAACTGGTAGATCGTGTCCTGGAGCTGCTTGTCGAGTACGCGACGGTCGGTGACCACGACGACGCTGTCGAAGACCTTGCGGTCGTCGCGGGTGTGCAGAGTGGCGAGGCGATGGGCAAGCCAGGCGATCGAGTTGCTCTTGCCGCTGCCGGCCGAGTGTTGGATCAGGTAGTTGCGACCAGCGCCCTGGGCGCGAGCGTCGGCCTCGGCCTTGCGCACGCAGTCGAGCTGGTGGTAGCGCGGGAAGATCATCGTCTCGCGGCGCACCGTCTTGCCGCCGAGCTTGCGCTCGTCTACTTCGAGGTGGAGAAAGCGGGCGAGGATATCCATGAGGCTGTCGCGCGCCAGGGCCTGCTCCCAGAGATAGGCGGTCTTGTAGCCGTCGGGATTAGGTGGGTTGCCGGCAGCCGTGCCGTCGCCCTTGTTGAAGGGCAGGAAGCTCGTTGCCTTGCCCGCCAGCCTGGTGGTCATATGGACCTCGTCGGGGTCGACGGCGAAGTGCACCAGAGTGCGCGCCTTGAAGCGGAAGATGAGCTCGTCTGGGTCGCGATCGGTCTTGTACTGCCAGACGGCGTCGCGCCAGGTCTGGCCGCTCATCGGGTTCTTCAGTTCGGCGGTGACGACCGGCAGGCCGTTGAGGCCGATGACCAGGTCGATGGAGTTCTCGTTGGCGAGGCTGTACTTGACTTGGCGGGTGACCGTGAGGCGGTTCGACTCGTAGAGCGCCTGCGTCTCGGGATTCATGCCGTGAGCGGGGGCGAAGTAGGCGAGGGAGAGCTGCTTGCCGTAGCACTTGAAGCCGTGGCGGAGAACGTCCAGCGAGCCGCGGGCGTCGAGGGCGCCGAGCAGGTTGTCGAGGACGGTGGACTCGGTCTGTTGGCCAAGGATGCCCTCCAGCTTGGCCCACGTCTTGGGCTGGGAGTCGTGCAGGAAGGTGAACAGTTCGGCGCGGTCGAGGGCAAGTTCGCGGTCGAACATCTCGGGATCGCCTCTGGTGTAGCGGCCATGAGTGAGCAGGCCATCCTCGATGGCGGTCTCGAAGGCGATCTCCTTGTGGTTGACCGCCATCAGCTCATCCCCATCGTGTACTTGCGCACGTCTATCTGGCCGCTGACGGCGGCGGTAACGAGTGCGGAGCGTCGCTCTTTCAACAGCTCAATGCTCCGACGGCACGGCTCAATCAGGCCGTCGATCGCCGACGTCTGCTTGTCCAAATAGCGGACGATCTCCTCCTGTTCGCGCAGCGGTGGCACGGGGAGCGCGATATCGAGGAGCTGCGCCGGATAGAGCCGTAGCCGTGACCGCCAAATGCCTTTTGATCGGCTCGCGAACTCAGAGACATAGGTTGAGGTTCGGACCAAGTAGTCGTAATAGCGGGGCTCACCTTGTACCAAGAACCGGTAGACGTTATATGAGGGGCTGACGATCCCGTTACATGGGGCCACCCCGGCCGCACCCATGAAGGCCCACATGGTGTTGACCGCCAAGTCGCCTGTGCGGCAGACCTTGTAGCCTTCGTTGCTCTCTGCCTCAAACATGCTCACTTGCTTCTCAGACCGAAGTGTCACGCCGGTAATATGCGAAACCGTCAGAAGGTCCTCCGCCCCGTCACTTGAGCGTTCGTCGCGCTCCCGCATCACGTAGCGCGCGCGCCTGACCGCCCAGGTAGAGGGCACTGTCGCACGACCAATCCCCAGCGACTTCCCAGCACCCCGGCCCCGAAGCCCGCCAAGAGCCACTCGCTCGACTAGGGCACTACGCTTCTCATTGAGCAGCTCGATCAGCCGCTGCTTCTTGGCCACCAGCGTGTCGATCTTCTCTGTCTCGCGGTCGAGGAAGTCGGCGATGGCGTGCTGCGTTTGAACTTCGGGCCGCCAGAAGCGAAGCGATGCGAGTTGATCTCGACCCAGCTCCGCGAAAGTTGTGCCTGTGCCCAGACGCTCTAGTTCAGGCCGCCGTGCTAGCAGCTGATAGTAGGCATACTGCACGTCAATGCCCGGCAGTGGAACCAGGCTCTTGCAGCCTTGGTTCGTGCATAACGAAACGTTGGCGACGCCAACGTGTCCAATCGGCGCACGTGTGGATAGCACCAGACTGCCAGCTGGCACCTCCCGGTTTCCAATGCTGGCCACCCCCGCAGCCGTGATTCCACGCTCAGATGCCGAGATACCTCTGCCCGAAAGGCGACCCAGATCCTCTGGAGTCACCCATGTGATTTCACCGTCCCAGTACTTAGGTTCGGCCGACGACGGCGTCGAACCGCTGACGATGCGAAAGCAGCGCCGAAGGGGTACATGCCCCCATTTCGTGTTCTCCGAGTCGTCTGCCCTGCCTGGCGCGTCGCGCAGAGCGAACTGGCGTTCGAGTGACCCCGTCATCGAGTGATCTCGCCCAACATACGCACGATCTCGGTCTCGAGCGTCTTGATGTCGGCCTCGATCTCCTCAAGCGGGCGAGGCGGTACGTACTTGTAGAAGTGGCGGTTGAAGCTAATCTCGTAACCGGTCTTGGTCTTCGAACCATCGACCCAAGCGTCGGGCACGTAGGGCGACACCTCGCGGGCGACGTAACCGGCGATGTCCTCACCAAGCGGCACGCTCTCGGTATCGCGAAGGTCAGCGTCGGGCTCGGGGTTGCCCTTCGCGTCAAGGCAGATGGACGCGGCCTCGTCGCGGTCGGAGAGGGCGCTCAAGATAGCCTTCTTGACCTGAGCGTCGAGCTTCAGGCCGGCGACCTTGGAGGCGTTTCTCAGCGCCGCCTCGAAGGCCGGGCGGCCCGTGAACAGCTCGCCTGGCATCGCGCGCAGCATGGCGAGCACGGCATCCTGGTCCTTCACCTTCTGCCAGACCTTTTCCGCCTGCAGGCGCTCGAGCCGCTCCTCTCTGACCTGGAAGTTCAGGCGCAGCGGCCGCTCCACCGTGATTTTGCGGTGGCCGAAGGCTTCATTAGCGAAGATCTTGCAGTGCTCGCCCTCGGCGAACCCGCTGTAGACGCGGGTGATCTCGGCAATCTGTTCATCGGAGATCTCGTTGCGCTTGTTGCCCAGGCTCCTGCGCATCTTCTGGGAGAAGCCTGTGGCGTCGATGAGCTGCACCTTGCCTCGGCGCTCGGGTCGCTTGCGGTTGGTCACGATCCAGGAGTACGTGCTGATGCCGGTGTTGTAGAAGAGCTGGTCGGGCAGCGCGACCACGGCCTCAAGCCAGTCGCTCTCGATGATCCAGCGGCGGATGTTGCTCTCGCCTGAGCCGGCATCGCCAGTGAAGAGCGGCGAGCCGTTGAAGACGATGGCCAGCCGCGAGCCCTCAGGCTTCATCTTGGCGATCATGTGCTGCAGGAAGAGGAACGAACCGTCGTTTATGCGCGGCAGCCCGGCGCCGAAGCGGCCGTCGAAGCCGAGCGAGTCGGCCTCGTCGCGGATGAAGCGCTCCTGGGGCTTCCACTCCACGCCGAATGGGGGATTGGCCAACAGGTAGTCGAAGCGCGCACCGGCGTGACCGTCAGCGGTGAAGCTGTCGCCGAACGCGATGTTCTCCAGGTTCTGGCCCTTCATCATCAGGTCACTACCGCAGATGGCGTAGGACTCGGGGTTGTACTCCTGGCCGTAGCACTCCAGGCGAGCTTGCGGGTTGAGCTCGCTCAGGTAGTTCTCCGCCACCGAGAGCATGCCGCCGGTGCCGCAGGCGGGGTCACACAGCGTGCGCACGATGCCGGGCTTGGTCAGAGCCTCGCTGTCAGGTTCGAAGAGGAGGTTCACCATCAGGCGGATGACCTCGCGCGGCGTGAAGTGGTCGCCGGCGGTCT
>CAZFJE010000178.1:0-6929 GCA_964519555.1 uncultured Thermoleophilia bacterium | reverse complement strand
GGTTGTTCGCCACCTGCTCGCGGGTGATGTTGGGCATCTGGAAGGTAAGCAACTGGCCTCCTGTAAATGTTCTCTTGTCGGCTTAAGGTGCAAGCCGGGAGATGGATCGACTACTTCGAGTAGAGCTCGACGATGAGCTGCTCCTGCACCGGCGCAGAGATCTCGCTGCGCTCGGGGAACCGCAGAACCTTGCCGGTCAGGTTGTCGTGATCGGCCTGCAGCCAGGGCGCCACCGAAGCCGTGAGGTCGGTCGCCGCGCGGATCGTCTCGGTGGCCTTGCTCGAGGCCTTGACCGAGATGACGTCGTTGGGCCGCACCTGGTACGACGGGATGTCGACCTTCTTGCCGTTCACCAGGAAATGGGCGTGACGGACAAGCTGGCGAGCCTGGCGCCGCGAAGCGCCGAAGCCCAACCGGTAGACCACGTTGTCGAGCCGGATCTCGAGCAGGCGCAGAAGGTTCTCGCCGGTGATGCCCTGCTGGCCGCTCGCCACCACGTAGTAGTGGTGGAACTGCTTTTCGAGGACCTGGTAGAAGCGCCGTGCCTTCTGCTTTTCGCGAAGCTGCAGGAGATACTCGGACTGCTTGATGCGCCCGCGGCCGTGTTCGCCCGGCGGGTACGCGCGGCGTTCGACCGCGCACTTGTCGGTGAAGCAGCGCTCACCCTTGAGCAGGAGCTTCATGCCTTCGCGGCGACACTGCTTGCACTGAGGTGAAAGGTCTCTAGCCATCGGCGCGCACCTCGCTAGACCCGGCGCCGCTTACGCGGGCGGCAGCCATTGTGCGGTACCGGCGTCACGTCTTTGACGCCGAGGATCTCGAGCCCCGCGGCCTGCAGTGAGCGGATCGCGGTCTCGCGTCCGGAACCCGGACCACGCACGAAGACTTCGACCTTCTGCAGACCGTGCTCCATGCCCTTGCGGGCCGCGGATTCGGCGGTGACCTGCGCCGCGAACGGCGTGCTCTTGCGCGAGCCCTTGAAGCCGACCGCGCCGGCACTTTCCCAGGCGATGACGTTGCCCTCTTTGTCGGTGAGCGTCACCAGGGTGTTGTTGAACGACGTCTTGATGTGCGCCTGGCCGATGGCGATGTTCTTGCGAACCTTGCGCCGCTGGCGTCCTTTGGCTCTTTGCGGTCTTGCCACTTTAGCTCTCGACCTCCGGGTCGTCTGCTCGACTTTTCTACTTCTTGCGGCGCGCGCCCACGGTCTTCTTGGGACCCTTGCGCGTGCGGGCATTGGTCTTGGTGCGCTGGCCGTCGACCGGCATGCCGCGGCGATGACGAATGCCGCGGTAGCAGCCAATGTCCATGAGCCGCTTGATGTTCTGCGAGCGCTCGCGACGAAGGTCGCCTTCGACGGTAACGGACCCGTCGATGGCTTCGCGCAGGCGCACCACCTCTTCTTCGGTCAGGTCGCGGACCTTGGTGTCGGGATCGATGCTGAGTTTGGCGAGGATGGTGTTAGAGGTCGACCGGCCCACGCCGTAGATGTAGGTGAGACCGATCTCGACCCGCTTCTGCGGCGGGATGTTGACTCCCGCGATTCGTGCCATTCCTTTACCCCTGCCTTTGCCGGTGACGCGGGTTGGTGCAGATCACCTGAACGACACCGTGCCGCCTGATGACCTTGCACTTCTCGCAGATCGGCTTGACTGATGCTCTGACCTTCATGCCATCCTCACTTGAACGCGCAAGCGGCCCCCAGAACCGGCGGGCATGCCTGCCTCGATCACCGGTTCGAGCGCCTACTTGAACCTGTAGGTGATTCTCCCGCGCTTGAGGTCGTACGGTGACAGTTCGACCTTTACGCGATCGCCGGGCAGGATGCGGATGTAGTTCATACGCATCTTGCCCGAAATATGCGCGAGTACTTCGTGTTTGTTGTCGAGGAGCACCCTGAACATGGTGTTGGGCAGGGCTTCGACTACCTCGCCTTCGATCTCTATCGCTTCTTCTTTGTTTGCCATACTCCCTGTCGTTCGAGAACGCGGCCGCTCATGATACCACAGCGCTTTTGCCGAGTCGAGGATGCCGGCGGAGCCGTCAGGCGGTGACTGCCTGACCAGCGCCGCCCATCACCTCGCTCGTCCGTCTGGTGAGCACGCGTGGACCGGCGGCCGTCAGGGCCACCGTGTGCTCGAAATGTGCCGAGAGCGAGCCGTCGGCGCTGAAGATGCTCCAGCGGTCGGGCCCTACGTAGACGTCGTGGTCGTGGACGTTGACCATGGGCTCGATGGCGAAGACCATGCCGGCTTCGAGGCGCGGCCCCTTGCCGGCCGGCCCATAGTTGGGGATCTGCGGCTCTTCGTGCATCTCGCGGCCGACGCCGTGACCGACCAGCGAGCGCACGACGCCGAAACCGGCGGCTTCGACGACCTCTTGCACGGCGTGCGAGACGTCGCCCAGGCGGTTACCCACCTTGCAGGCACCGATGCCCGCTTCGAGCGAGCGGCGCGTGACGTCGAGCAGGCGCAGGGCTTCGGGACCGACGTCGCCCACGGCCACGGTGGTCGCGGAGTCGGCGACGTAGCCCTGCAGCGTGACGCCCACGTCGAGCGACAGGACGTCGCCCGCGGCGACCACGTAGGCGCCCGGAATGCCGTGCACGACCATGTCGTTGGGCGAGGCACAGATGGACTTGGGAAAGCCGCGGTAGCCGAGGAAGGTCGGCGCGCCGCCGCGGCCCCGGATGAACTCTTCGGCCATGCCGTCGAGCTCGAGGGTGGTCACGCCCGGCGTCACCGCGCCGATCAGCATGTCGAGGCAGTCGGCCAGGATGGCGCCCGCCGCGGCGATGCGGCGTATCTCGGATTGTGACTTGCGTACGATCATGCCGGTTGACTCGCCCCCTGCCGCCGCGCCGCGGTCAGCACCTGTTTGATGTCGCCGTACACCTGGTCGGGGTTGCGTCCCCCGCCGTACACGGTCGCCAGAATACCCTTGGCGCGGTAGTAGCCGGACAGCGGCGCCGTTTGGCGCACGTAGACCTCCAGCCGATGCCGCACGATCGCTTCGTCGTCGTCGTCGCGCTGGTAGAGCTCGCCGCCGCAGGCGTCGCACACGCTCGGGACCTTGGGCGGCTCGAAGACCAGGTTGTAGCCGCGTTTGCAGTCCGAGCAGGTGCGCCGGTCGGCGAGGCGCTGCACGAGTTCGCGGTCGGGAACGTCGATGAGCAGCACGAGCGTGAGCTGACGGTCGGCTTCGGCGAGCATCTCGTCGAGCGCCACGGCCTGATCGAGCGTGCGTGGAAAGCCGTCGAGCATGAAACCCGCCGCGGTGTCGGGCTCGGACAGGCGCTCGCGAATGATTCTGATCACGATGCCGTCGGGAGCCAGTTCGCCCGTCTTCATAGACTCGCGGGCGGCGACGCCCAGCGCGCTGCCGGCGGCGACGGCGGCGCGCAGGATCTCTCCGGTGGAGATGTGGGTCAGGCAGAACGCCGGCGCGATACGCGCCGACTGCGTGCCCTTACCCGACCCCGGCGCTCCCAGCAGCACGATGTCGAGTGGGCGGAGGGCCATCTACTTAAGGAAACCCTCGTAGTGCCGCATGAGCAGCTGGGCCTCCATCTGGCGCATGGTGTCGAGCGCGACGCCGACGACGATCAGGACAGAGGTGCCGCCGAAGTTGAACGGCACACTCAAGAACCGATAGAGCAGCCACGGCAGCACGGCGAGCGCGGCCAGAAACAGAGCCCCGGGCAGGGTCAGCCTGGTGAGGATGCGGTCGAGGAACTCGGCCGTGGGCCGCCCCGGACGCACGCCGGGCACGAAGCCGCCGTACTTCTTGAGGTTGTCGGCCTGGTCGATCGGGTTGAACGTGACCGCCGTGTAGAAGTAGGTGAACAGGATGATGAGCAGGGCTTCGCCGATGATGTACGGCACCGAGCTCGGACCGAAGGCCCGCGAGAACCAGCTCGTCTGGCCGCCCGGCAGGAACTGCGCGATCGTCGGCGGGATGAGCATGACCGATGAGGCGAAAATGATCGGGATGACGCCTGCCATGTTGACCTTGAGCGGTATGAACGTGCTGGTGCCGCCCATCATGCGGCGGCCCACGATGCGTTTGGCGTACTGCACGGGAATGCGACGCTCGCCGCTCGTGATCCAGATGACGCCCACGACCACGGCCAGGGCGATGATGACGAAGCCGACCTGCGAGACCAGCGACATGGAGCCCTGGAAGAACTTCTGGATGCCGCCCGGCAGGCGCGAGATGATGCTGATGAAGATGAGGATCGACATGCCGTTGCCGATGCCCCTCGCCGTGATGAGCTCGCCGATCCACATGACCACCGTGGCGCCCGCCGTGAGCGTGAAGAGGATGAGCGCGAAACGCGTGACGGTGAGGTTGGGCAGCGCGTGGTAGGTGCGGAACAGGAAGATGTAGCCGATGGACTGCACGGCGGCCAAGCCGACCGTGAGGTAGCGGCTGTACTGGGTGATGATCTTCTGGCCCTGCTCGCCCTCCTTCTGGAGCTCCTCGAGCTTGGGGATGACGACCGTGAGGAGCTGCATGATGATCGAGGCCGTGATGTACGGCATGATCCCCAGAGCGAACACGGCCACGCGGCCGAGCGCGCCGCCCGAGAACAGGTTGAGGAAGCCGACGACGCCGCCGGCGCCGCTATTGAAGAAGTTGCTGAGCGCCTGGATGTTCACGCCCGGCACAGGCACGTGCGATCCAAAGCGATAGATGGCGATCATCGCCGCGGTGAACAGCAGCTTCTTGCGGAGCTCCGGGATCTTCCAGGAGTTCGCCAGCGACTGCCAGAGCTTGTTATTCATGCCGCGCCCCGCCTTGTTCGCAGCTCAGGTTAGAGCAGCTCGATGCTACCGCCGGCCGCCACGATCTTCTCGGCCGCCTTTTCAGAGAACGCCTCGACGCGCACGGTGAGCGCGACCGTGACCTCGCCGCCGCCCAGGATCTTGATGGGCGTGCGGGTGTTCTTGACGATGCGCTTGGCGACGAGGGCCTCGGGAGTGACTTCGGCCCCGGCCTCGAACGCCTTCGCCAGCGTGCCCACGTTGACCGGCACACAGTACGTGCGGAACGGCCCGATCGGCATGCTCTTCTTGGCGTTGGGCCCGCGCAACTTGCCGAGCCTCATGTACAGCGGCATCTGGCCGCCTTCGTAACCGGGGCGCACACCGCCGCCGGCGCGGGCGTTGAAGCCCTTGTGACCGCGGCCGGCGGTCTTGCCCTGGCCGCTGCCTTTGCCGCGCCCGAGGCGCTTGGTGTTCTTGGTCGAGCCCGGGTTGGGCCTGAGGTCGTTGAGACCGAGATCGCTCATGCTTTACTCACGATTTCTTCGTGGCGGGCCGTACCTCGACGAGGTACGCCACTTTGCGGATCATGCCCCGGATGACGGGGTTGTCTTCTTGGACCACGGTGTGATGCATGCGCTTGATACCGAGCGCCCGCAACGTGCCGCGGTGGTCGGGCGGCGTACCGATGCCGCTCTTTATCTGGGTGATCTCGAGGTCAGCCATGGTCACGCCTTCTCGGCGGCCGGAGTGTCGTCGGCCTTCTCTGCGTCGCCGGCAGCGCCGCGAGGCGGCAGGCCGAGGACCTGGGCTGTCGTTAAGCCGCGCAGGCGGGCGACGTCGGCCGGCGTCTTGAGACCCTGCAGGCCGGTCACCGTGGCGCGCACCATGTTGATCGGGTTGGTGGTGCCCAGACACTTCGTAAGGATGTCGTGGACGCCGGCCAGCTCGAGCACGGCGCGCACGCCGGCCGCCGCGATGACACCCGTACCTTCGGAGGCGGGCTTGAGCAGCACACGGCCTGCGCCGTACACGCCGAGGATCTCGTGAGGGATCGTCGTGCGGTACCGCGGCACCTTGAACATGTTCTTCTTGGCGTCGAGGATCGCCTTCTGGATGGCCAGCGGGACCTCGCGCGCCTTGCCGTAGCCTGCGCCCACGTTGCCGTTCTCGTCGCCAACGACCACGAGCGCGGTAAACGAGAAGCGACGACCGCCCTTCACGACTTTCGCGACGCGGTTGATGTCGACGACGCGTTCCTTGAGCTCTACTCCATCAGCAGGTGTTCTGGCCACAGAGCTTCCTTCACTTTCTCGCTAGAAAACGAGCCCGCCCTCGCGGGCGCCCTCGGCGAGCGCCTTGACGCGCCCATGGTACAGGTAACCTGACCGGTCGAACACGACCGAATCGATATTGCCGGCGCGCGCCCGCTCGGCCAGCAGCATGCCGACCTTCTTGGCGACGCCGGACTTGTCGAGTCCGTCACCGTCGATCTCGCTCGAGCGCGCCGCCGCAAGGGTGGTGCCGCTGGCGTCGTCGATGAGCTGGGCGTAGATCGCCCGGTTCGAACGAAAGACCGAGACACGCGGGCGCGCCGCGCTGCCAACGACCTTGGCGCGGATCCGGCGCCGCCTCTTGGCGCGGGCCTCGACGGTAGTCTTGGTAGTCATGCGTCAGTTCCTTCTGGTCTCGTCACGCCTAGGCGCGCTTGCCGACCTTGCGCGCGACGTACTCGCCCGCATAACGGATGCCCTTGCCTTTGTACGGCTCGGGCGGACGCAGATGCCTGATCTGCGCCGCGACCTCGCCGACGGCCTGCTTGTCGATGCCGCGCACCAGGACGACCTGGGGCGACGGCGTCTGAAACTCGATGCCCGCGGGCGGGACCACGAGGGCCGGGTGGCTAAAGCCCACCAGCAGCTCAAGGTCAGTGCCCTTCATGCTGGCGCGGTAGCCGACGCCGACGATCTCGAGACGCTTCTCGAAGCCGTCGGTGACGCCCTGCACCATGTTGGCGATGAGCGTGCGCGTGAGGCCGTGCAGCGACCGGTGAGGGGCGCTGTCGGTGGGCCGTGTGACGGTGATCGTGGCGTCGTCGAGCGAGATGATCATCTCGCGCGGCAGGCGCTGCGTCAGCTCGCCCTTGGGGCCCTTGACGGTCAC
>CAZFJE010000177.1:4404-6966 GCA_964519555.1 uncultured Thermoleophilia bacterium | reverse complement strand
TGGTGCCCCCGGAAGGATTCGAACCTTCGACCTCGCGCTCCGGAGGCGCGCGCTCTAATCCCCTGAGCTACGAGGGCAACGGCGCTCAGTCTAGCACCTTTGCCCGCCCCCGGACCACGCCTCATCGCCCCCCTCATGCCACCCCGGCCCCGCCGGATGTGCCTTTTCAAGCGAGGGCCGGGCGCAGCCCCAGCCCGAGCCCGTTCGCCGCTCTAAGCCCGGGTCGCAACGAGGTGCGGTTGCTTGCCGTCGTGCGCACAAGCGCCCGCGGCCCCGATGCGGGCAGGTTCAGCCGCCGCGAGCCCGCGAGCGCCCTACGGCAGCGAGGCCCCCCGCCTGCCGCCGCCCGGGGGCGCAGGGCGAGGTGAGTGTCGAAGGTCGGCCTGCGAGGTGGTGCGCTCCCAAGGTGAGCTACAGGACCGGGACCGAGACAGCCCCGACCAGAGACGCTCACCCCGCCCGGAGCGACCCGAGAGGGTGGGCGCCTGTTGAGGGCGCCTCACCCGTTAGCGCCGCGAGTCATTCGAGCGGGGTCTTTTGGACCAGACGCGCCGGCTCAGGCCGCGTCGGCCAAGTCGTCGATCCCCGCCGCCAGCTCGATGTCGGCCCGCGTCAACCCCCCTGCATCGTGCGTGGTCAGCGTGATCGTCACACGGTTGTAGCGGATGTCGATGTCGGGGTGGTGGTTGACCTCTTCCGCCATCTCGGCGATGGCGTTCACGAAGTCGATCGCGCGCACGAAGTCGCGCAGCTTGAAGGTGCGCACGATGGCGTCGTCCTTGGCTTGCCACTCACTCAGTCGCGTGAGGGCGTCGTTGCGCTGCACGTCGCTCAGCTTGTCCATGTCTCCTCCGGCCCGGCTTCAGGTCACCCTGCGCGATTGGAGAGATAGCCGCGGGGCGCGGCTTTTAATCCGGTTTGGTCGGCAGAGCGGAGTCGGCGCCCAGCGGACGGCGCGCCGGCGAGCGCCGCGCCAGGACGCGAGGGCCGGCGTCAGCCTTCGTCGCGGTGGCGCAGGGCGCGCTCGACGTCGCGCTGGGCGTCGCGGCTGGCCAAGTCGGCGCGCTTGTCGTACTGCTTCTTGCCGTGTGCCAGGGCGATCTCGACCTTCACCCGGCTGCCGCGGAAGTACATGCGGGTGGGCACCAGCGTGTAGCCGCGTTCGTTGATCTTCTGCTGCAGGCGGGCGATCTCGTTCACGTGCAGCAGCAGCTTGCGTGGCCGCAGCGGCTCGTGGTTGGCCAGGTTGCCCTGCTCGTAGGGGCTGATGTGCGCGCCGACCAGGTAGACCTCGCCCTCGCGCACCTCGGCGTAGCTGTCGCGCAGGTTCACGCGGCCTTGGCGCGCCGACTTGACCTCGGTGCCCAGCAGCACGATGCCGGCCTCGAGCTTGTCCTCGATGAAGAAGTCGTGGAAGGCCTTGCGGTTGGCGGCGATCGGTCGTGTGTTGTCGTCGTCTGCTTTCATGCTCTGTACAACCTATCGTCCTTTGCGCTTGCCGGTCGAGCGTGGCGGTGCGGACCGCCGCGGTCCGTGGGCCGAAGTGGCGGTGCCGGGGCGGCGCGACGCGGGCCGCGTGCGCGGCCGGTCGCTGCGCCGTTGGTCGTCTGTGTCGGCCCGCGAGCCCACCGGCACGAGCTCGACCTTGCCGGACACGCGGTCGACGCGCACCACGCGCACGCGGATGGGGTCGCCCAGGCGAAAGCGGCGCCCGCTCGCGCCCACGAGCGCCGTGCCGAAGCGGCTCTCGGTCAAGTACTCGTCGCCCAGGTTGCGGATGGGCACGAAGCCCTCGAACGAACCGCCGAAGTGCACGAAAACGCCGCCGCCGATCAGGCCCACGATCTCGCCGTCGAACTGGCTGTCCCAGCCCTCGTCGTGCAGTCGGCGGTCGAGCAAGAAGGCGAGGGCGATGTCGTCGGCCTTGAGCTCGAGCTTGGAGATGGTGCGCTCCATGGTAGAGCAGCGCGCGGCGACGTCGTAGAGATCGCCCGGGCTGAGCTCCAGGCCGCGGTCGCCGAGCTGCGCCAGCAGGGCGCGATGCACGACCAGGTCGGCGTAACGGCGGATCGGCGAGGTGAAGTGCAGGTAGCCGGTGCTCGCCAGGCCGAAGTGTCCCAGGTTCTCGGGATCGTAGCGCGCCTGCTTGAGCGAGCGCAGCAGCAGCTGGGGAAAGGCGAGCCGGCCGCGCTTCTCGCGGGCGCTCAGCTTGGGCAGCGTCTCGGAGAGCCGGTGCAGGGCGCCGGCGACGTCGGGCGCGGTCGCCGAGTGGCCACCCGGAAAGCGCGGGGTGGGCACGTCGAGCTCTGCCATGGCGTCGAGCAGGGCCTCGGTGGCCGATGGATCGGGGCTCTCGTGCACGCGGTACACGGCGCGCGCGTGGCGGCCGGCCAGGAACTGGGCGACCGCCTCGTTCCCGGCAAGCATGAACTCCTCGACCAGGCCGTGCGAGGGGCTCTCGAGGCGCGCTTCGGCGGCCACGAGCTCGCCGCGCGCGTCGAAGCGGTACTCGGGCTCGAACGAGCCGATCTGCAGGGCGCCGCGCGCGAAGCGCGCGGCGCG
>CAZFJE010000177.1:0-4304 GCA_964519555.1 uncultured Thermoleophilia bacterium | reverse complement strand
CGACACGTCGGCGATGTGCACCCAGGCCCGGTAGCCGGCGCCCTCGGCGCGCACCGAGATGGCGTCGTCGAAGTCGCGCGCGCTGTCGGGGTCGATCGTGAAGGTGGGCAGGTCGGCGAGGTCGCGGCGCGGGTCGTCGGGCTCGCGACGTCCGCCCTTGGCGAGCGCGATCGCTTCGTCGCGCGCCTCGGCGGGGAACTCGCGGCTCACGCCCTGTGAGACCTCGAGCCCCTTGAGCACGGCCGGCAGGTCGCGGACGGTGCCCAGCACCTCGACGATCATCATGCGGTTACGCTTGGCCGGCACGGCCAGCACGATGTCGTCGACGTGGGGCGCGCGGCCGCCGCGCGCCACCAGAAACCCGCGCTCGTCGCCGAAGAGCGGCTCGAGCGACCAGAACTTGCCCCAGCGCGCCACGCGGGCGGCGAGCATGGCCGGCGGCAGGACGGGCAGGCGGCTCATGGCGTCGCCCTGCGGGCGCCGCCGGGGGCCGCGCCCACGTGGCTCTGTCTAGTGACCGCTGACAAGGTACTGCACCGCCCGGTCCAGCGCCTCGTCGCGGGGCGTCTTGGCGTTGTCGGCGACGGTCACACTGGGAGTGATGCCCTTGTGATTGATGTCGCGCCCGTCCGGCGTGAGGTAGCCGGCGATCGTCATGTGCAGCGTGGCGCCCCCCGGCAGGGAAAAGTTGGTCTGCGCGACGCCCTTGCCGTACGTGCGCGTGCCGATGATGGTGGCGCGATGGTGGTCCTGCAGGGCCCCTGCCGTGATCTCAGAGGCGCTCGCCGACCACTTGTTGACCAGCACGACAAGCGGCCGCGACGTGACCGGATGGCCCGTCGCCCGGTAGATCTGGGTGGGCTCGTGAAGCCCGTGGGTCGAGACCACAACGCCGCCCGACAGAAAGTCGCTCGACACGTTGCAGGCTTCGGTGATGTAGCCGCCCGGGTCGAAGCGCAGGTCGAGCACGAACGCGCGAGCTCCTCTGGCCTGCAGAGCCGTCACGTCGCGGCCCACGGCCGCTCCGACGCCGGTGGCGAAGCTCGGCACGTAGATGTAGCCGATGGCCTCGCCGCCGCTGTGCAGGAGCTTCACTTGAGTCTCGGGGGTGGCGATCTTGCGGCGCGTGAGCGTAACGGCGTGCGCCGCACCCTTGCCCGCCGTGCGCACGCTCAGCGTGACGTGCGAGCCCTCGACGCCTTTGATGCGAGCGGCCGCCGCGTCGGCCGACAGGCCGGCGATGGCGGCACCGTCGACCGCGACGATCCAGTCGCCCGCGGCGAGGCCCGCGGCCTTGGCCGGCGAGCCGCTGAAGACGCCGGTGACGATCAGCTTTGCGCCGCGCTTGTCGAACTCGGCGCCGATCCCCGAGTAGCTGCCCGACAGCGAATCGGTGAGCGCCTGGCTCTGCTTGGGGGTGAGATAGACCGTGTACGGGTCGTGCAGCGAGGCCAGCGTGGCCGCCACGCCGGCGCGCTCAAGGCGCGCCGCATCGACCGGTTTGTAGTAGTGATCCTGCAGCTCTTTGACGATGAGCGCGTCGAGACTGCTCGCGCCGACGGCGCTGCCACCCGCTGTGCCGCTGCCGGTGTCGCCGCGCAGCGTGTAGCCGGCCACGAACGCGGCAAAGACCGCAAGCACGACGAGGACGAAGGCGAGGATGGCGAGGAGCGGACGCATGAACGACCATGGTAGCTCCCGCGTCGGCGCGGTTTCAAGCGTGGACGCCGGGCGCGCGGCGGTGCGGGCGCCGGGCGCGGCGCGCCATCGTCACCGACCGCGAGTCGTGCGGGCGGGTCAGACTCGCAGGTAGCGGCGCAGGGCCAGCGCGCTGCCCAGCGCGCCCAGCACGGCGCCCGCCAGCACCAGCGTGGGAATGAGGCCGAGCGGCCACGATCCCGACTGGGCGATCAGCGGGTACTTGATGGGCCGCAGGAAGTCGAGCTTGGAGCCGTGAATCCAGTTGAAGACGAGCACGTTCGCGCCCCATACGGCGAGCGCCGCCACGAACGAGCCGACAAGGCCGGTGATGAAGCCCTCGAGGATGAACGGCCAGCGGATGAACCAGTTGGTCGCCCCCACGAGCTGCATGATCTCGACCTCGCGGCGCCGGGCGAAGATGGACAGGCGCACCGTGGTCGAGGTGAGCAGGACGGCCGCCAGGGCGAACAGCACCGTGACCACCCACATCGCCTTCTCGATCAGGTTGACGGTGCCCAGCAGGTTACGCACCGTCTGTTTGGCGTAGCTCACGCCGTCGGTGGTGCCGGGGTCGTTGTCGACGTTGGGGTCGTTGAAGAAGTGCGCGGCCACCTGGTCGACCTGATTGGGGTTCTTGACGAAGATCTTGTACGAGGCCGGCAGCGGGTTGCTCTGCAGGTTCTGCAGGATCTGGTCGGCGTTCTTGCCGAGCATCGTCTTGAGATCCGCGAGCGCCTGCGACTGCGAGACGTAGGTGAAGCTCTTGACCTCGGGGATGGCGGCGATCTTGGCGCGCAGCGCGTCGATGGAGCTCTGCTGCGGCGGCGCGCCCTTGACGAAGACTTCGACCTCGACCCGGTTGGTGAGGCTCGTCGTGCCCTCTTTCAAGTTCTTGTCGGTGACCAGCACGACGCCCAGGATGGCCATGGTGACGAGCACGGTGAGCACGGCGGCGATGGTCATGACCCAGTTACGGCGCAGTGACTCGAGGGCCTCGGAGAGGAAGAAGCTAAGTCTCACTGTCGTACACCCCCCGACGTTCGTCGCGCACCAGGCGGCCGCCGTCGAGCGCTATGACGCGCCGCCGCATGCGGTCGACCATCTCGCGGTCGTGGGTGGCGATGACCACGGTGGTGCCGGTGCGGTTGATGCGCAGCAGGAGCTGCATGATGCCGATCGAGGTCTCGG
This sequence comes from uncultured Thermoleophilia bacterium, assembly GCA_964519555.1. Classification (GTDB taxonomy): domain Bacteria; phylum Actinomycetota; class Thermoleophilia; order UBA2241; family UBA2241; genus Bog-752. Next base: position 1,415 of record CAZFJE010000177.1, on the reverse strand, counting down.
GGTCGATGTTGCCGGTCGGTTCGTCGGCCAGCAGCAGGGGCGGGTGATTGACGAAGGCGCGCGCCACCGAGACCCGCTGCTGCTCGCCGCCCGAGACTTCGTGCGGCAGGCTGTTGGTCTTGTCGGAGAGCCCGACCAGGTTGAGGATCTCGGGCACCTTGCGGCGGATGGAGCGGCGGTGCTCACCGACGACCTCGAGGGCGTAGGCCACGTTTTCGTAGACGGTCTTGTTGGGCAGCAGCTTGAAGTCCTGAAAGACGCAGCCGATGTTGCGCCGCAGGAGCGGCACCTTGCTGCGCCGCAGGGTCTGCAGGTTGCGCCCGGCCACCAGGATGCGGCCGTCGGTGGGCTCGAGCTGCTTGAGCACCAGCTTGATGAGGGTCGATTTGCCCGAGCCCGACGGCCCCACCAGAAAGACGAACTCGCCCTTTTCGATATGGAACGAGGCGTCCATCATGCCGGGCACGTTCTGGTCGTACATCTTGGAGACGTTTTCGAAGACGATCACAAATTCACCCTGTGGGGCTGAAGGAACACGGCCGGAAGTGGCGTGGAGCGCGGCTCGAACACATGGGGACTATAGGCTCCAGTCAAGGGAAGTCAAGTTGCGGACATCCCGAACAGATACTACCACGGAGGCCAAACCCCTTTAGTTCGCCGATCGACTTCGTCGCCGGCGCTGAAGCTGGCGTGGCTTGCTTAGTCCCGGCAAACGGTTACCCCTGGCGGGGGCGGCGGAAAGGCCGTTGCATAAGGTTCCCACCCTGAGCGACGGTCGGCGCAGGGGCGATCGCTCAGCCAATGACGGAGGTCCTCATGCCGACCGTAAACCGCGGCTCAGCCAAATCACTCCACAGGCCCGACGACCACCTTTCCAAGGGCGGCGTAGAGATCGACGTCGTGCAACTCGGCGACCTCAAGGTCAAGCGCGCCACCTACCCGGCCGGCTGGCGGTACTCCGAGCGCATGGGCGCTCCCCTGTGCTACGACACCCACGTCGGCTACGCCGTCTCGGGCCGCATCCACGTCGACTTGAGCGACGGCTCCAGCATCGAGATAGGCCCCGGCGACGCGTTCATGATCCCGGCCGGCCACGACGCCTACACGGTCGGCGACGAGCCCTTCGTCCTGATCCAGTTCGACGAGGGCGATTCGGCGGCGTCGCGCTTCAATCTGCCGAGAATGGCGAAGGCCGCCTGACGGCTGGGCGGACGAAAGCGGCGGGGCGGGCGGCCTTGCGGCCGCCCGCCCCGCCGCCACGATCGCTACGCGAGCACCTTCGACAGGAAGAGCTTGGTGCGCTCCTCGCGGGGGTTGACCAGGACCTCCTGGGGCGGCCCCTTCTCGACGATCACGCCGCCGTCCATGAGCGCCACGCCGTCGGCGACCTCTTTGGCGAAGCCGATCTCGTGGGT
>CAZFJE010000176.1:0-7094 GCA_964519555.1 uncultured Thermoleophilia bacterium | reverse complement strand
TAGTTCTCTTCGCCCCACACCGACGGGCACGAGCTGTAGCAGCAGCCGCAGAGGATGCAGTCGATCGGCATGTCGAGCTTGCGGCGCGCCTTGGGCGACTGCGGGATCTCGCACTCGGGGTCGTCGGCCTCGTCGCGAATGAGCCAGGGCTTGATGTACTCGTACTTGGCGAAGAAGTCGGTCATATCGCAGACCAGGTCTTTGACGAGCGGCAGGTGCGGCATGGGCTCGACCGTGACATCGCCGGCAGGCAGCTGGGCGACGTTGGTCTGGCAGGCCAGGCGGTAGCGCCCGTTGATGTACATGGCGCACGACCCGCAGACCGCGGCGCGACAGCAGTAGCGAAAGGCCAGCGAGCCGTCCTGACGCTCCTGCACCGAGAAGAGGCCCTCGAGCACCGTGAGGCTGTTCTCGTAGGGCACCACGTAGGTCTCGTAGCGCGGCGCCGCGTCGGCGGCCGGGTCGAACCGCTTTATGCGAAAGCGAGCCTCGCTCATCAGTACTTGCGCTCCTGTGGTTCGAACATGCCAAGGGCGACCGGCGCGCTTTGCAGCTCGGGCGGTCCGTCGGGCCGGTAGAGGGCGAGGGTGTGCTCGAGCCAGCGCGTGTCGTCGCGGTTGGGGTAGTCGGTACGCGCGTGCGAGCCGCGCGACTCGGTGCGCTTGAAGGCGCCGACCGCCGTCGCTATGGCCACGTCGAGCATGCCCTCGAGCTCGATCGTGCGGATCATGTCCAAGTTGAAGGCGCCGCCCGTGTGGCGCAGGCCTATGCGCGGCAGGCGTTCCTTGAGGGCCAGCAGCTTGTCGACGCCCTCCTGCATCTGGCGCGCCTCGCGGAAGATGCCGAAGTTGAGCTTCATGGTGTCGACCATCTCGGCGCGGATGTCGTAGGCGTCTTCGGCGGCGTCGGCGCGCGCCAGCCGGTCGACGCGCCCCTGCACCGCCGCCAGCGCCTCGTGGGCGCCGGCGTCAGGCGCCGTGCGCGCGTCGGCGCCGCTCAGGTACTCGACCACGGCCCTGCCGGCGCGCCGCCCGAAGACGATGGTCTCGAGCAGCGAGTTGCCGCCCAGGCGGTTGGCGCCGTGCACGCTCACGCAGGCGCACTCGCCGGCGGCGTACAGGCCGGGCACCGCGGTGAGCCCGTTCATGTCGGTGTCGATGCCGCCCATGGTGTAGTGCTGGCTGGGCACGATCGGCACCGGGTCGTGCACGGGGTCGACGCCCTCGAAGTGGATCGACAGGTCGCGCACGCCGGGCAGCCTCTCGGCGATCTTCTGCTCGCCCAGGTGACGCAGGTCGAGGTAGACGAAATCTTTGCCGCCGATGCCGCGCCCCTCGAGGATCTCGGTCCAGATGGAACGCGCTGTGATGTCGCGCGGGGCGAGCTCCATGACCTTGGGCGCGTAGCGCGACATGAAGCGCTCGCCCAAGTCGTTGACCAGGTAGGCGCCCTCGCCGCGACAGCCCTCGGTCATGAGGATGTTCGTGGTGTAGAGGCCCGTGGGGTGGAACTGCACGAACTCCATGTCTTTGAGCGCCACGCCAGCGTGGTAGGCCATGGCCGCCCCGTAGCCGGTCGAGATGATGGCGTTGGTGGTGTTCGAGTAGGTGCGTCCGGCGCCGCCCGTGGCGATGATCACGGCGTCGGCGACGTAGGCTTCGAAACCGCCGCGGATCATGTCGTAGGCGACCACGCCGCGGCACTCGCCGTCGACCATGATCAGGCTGGTCACGAACTGCTCGATGTACATGGCCACCTGGCGGCGGTAGGCCTGTTCGACCAGGGTGTGCAGCAGGTAGTGGCCGGTCTTGTCGGCGCCGTAGCAGGTGCGCGGGTAGCCGGCGCCGCCGAAGGGGCGCTGGGCGATGCGGCCGTCGTCGTAGCGGCTGAAGGGGCAGCCCCAGTGCTCCATCTCGAAGATCGTGTCGGGAGCGTCGCTCGTCATCTGCAGCACGGCGTCCTGGTCGGCCAGGTAATCGGAGCCCTTGACGGTGTCGAAGGCGTGCTTTTGCGGGGTGTCGTCGTGGCCCTCGGGGTTGTTGGCGAGGGCCGCGTTGATACCGCCCTGGGCCGCGCCCGAGTGGCTGCGGCCGGGGTGGACCTGCGAGAGGATGGCGACGTCGATGCCCGCGCCCTTGGCTTCCACGGCGGCGCGCAAGCCGGCCAGACCGCCGCCCACGATGACGAGCTGATGCTTGATCATGGCCGGTCCCTCACTTTGAGATCCAGGGCCACAGCGCCCACATGCCGTACACGAAGGTGACAGAGCCGAACAGCCAGAGCGCGATCGCCAGCGCGCGGCGGGCGGCCACCGACTGCAGCCAGTAGTCGAGCACCACCATGCGTGCCCCGTTCAGGCCGTGGAAGATCGAGGCGGCCAGCAGACTGACGTCGATGATCACGAAGAAGGGCGAACCCAGGCGGTCGCCGATGTTCAGGAAGCTCAGGTGACCGAGGTTGATGATGTGAGTGGCGATCAGGTGCGTCATCAGCCCCACGATGAGGACCACGGCGGTGACGCGCTGGAACAGCCAGGCCCACATGCCGCCCCTGCTGCCGTCGATCACCCCGCGGCGCATGCGGCCCCCGGGCGCCGCGGCACCACGTGCGGGCGCCGGCGCCGGTGGCGCCTGCGGCGGGGTCTGCGTGACCTGTGCGGTCATACGAGTCCTCCCAGGCCGCCGGCGTGGTGCGCCGCGATGTACGAGAAGGCCTTGAAGGCAAAGAAGCAGAGGCTGATCACGGCCACCGCCATGCAGGCCACGAAGACCAGCTTGTGACGGTGGATGCCCAGGCCGAAGTCCATGAGCACGATGCGCACGCCGTTCAGGGCGTGGAACAGCACCGCCCACACGAGCAGCAGGTCGAGCAGCACGAACAGGGGGTGGTCGAACAGGGTGAAGGCGCTGTTCAGGGTGGAGTGGCCGCTCCAGCGGGCGCTCGAGATGACGACGATGTGCGCGAACAGGTAGACGACGAGGACGATGCCGGCGATGCGAAAAAGCAGCCACGCCCACATGCCGAGGCCCTTCCAGTTACCGGCGCCCACGTTGGTGGTGGCGTCGACCGGGCTCATCGCCCCCCTCCCCTCGCCTTGCGTTCGGGCTGTGCTCGCTCATCGTAGCCCTCGATGCGCCGCCGACGCAATCGATGGACCCGTCGCGCGAACTGTGCCGGCCGCCGGCCGCCGCGGCACGCCGGCCGCCGCGGCACGCCGGGCTCGAGCGGTCCCGCCGAGTGTCCCACGCCGAAGCGCGCGAACGACGCACCGCAGCCGTGGCGATTCGGGTAGACTACGAGAGGTTCGTGGAGCGCCGGGAAGTCTGGTCGGCACCGGCGCTACGCATGCACGAAGGCGCCGGATCGCCAGAGACGCTCCGGCGCCTTCGTTTGCGTCGGGGCACAGACGGGCGCACGCGTTCGCAGGTCGCAGGTCGCAGGTCGCGCAAGCGGACGATGGCAAAAGGAGGCGGCAGTGGCAAGTCGAGCGCAGGTGGTCGCGGACGGGCGACGCTTCAGCCTGGTGCGACCCCGCGAGCGCTTCTACAACAACTTCTGGTTCATCCCGGCGGCGTTCCTGGTCGGAGCGCTGCTGCTGGCCGTCGTCACCCGCCAGATCGACCAGAGCCTGGCGCCGGTCAGATCTGGCACCGCACCGTGGATCGTGAGCGCCGGCGACGCCGGCGTCGTTCTGTCAACGCTGGCGACCGCGATGCTCACGTTCCTGGGCGTGGTCTTCTCGATCGGCCTCGTCGCCTTGCAGCTCGCCAGTCAGCAGTTCTCGCCGCGCGTGCTGCGCAACTACGTGCGCACCACGACCACCAAGGTCGCCCTGGGCACGTTCATCGCGACCTTCATCTATCCGCTCTTCAGCCTGGGTTACCTCGAAGAGCTCTCGCGCGGCGGACACGCCGACGTCTCGACGGTCTCGGTCGTGGTGGCCATGATCCTCGCCATCGCCAGCATCGCCGTGTTCATCGCCTACGTCACCCTGACGATCCGCGGCATGCGCATCGCCTACGCGATCAGCACGGTGGCCGTCGAGACGAGCCGAGCGCTCGACCAGATGTTCCCGCCGCCCGAGCGCTACGCCCCCGTGACCGAGCCGGCGCTTGGCGCGCCGGACAGGGTCATCGCCTACCGCGCCGGCCCCTTTGCTCTGGGCGTGCACCTCGACCAGGGCATGCTGCAGGCCGTCGACATCGCCGCCTGTGTGCGCCTCGCCAGACAGCACGACTGCGTGGTGCGCCTCACGCCGCAGGTGGGCCAGTACGTGGGCAGCGGTGAGCCGCTGTTCGAGCTCTTCGCGGGGCCCGACGGGCCCGCCACGCTGCCCGCCGACGCCGACTTTCTGCGCACGGTCGACATAGGCCCGGAACGCACCGTCTACCGCGACCCCTTCTACGGCGTGCGCGCCCTGGTCGACGTCGCGGCGCAGGCGCTGTCGCCGGCAGTGAACGCTCCCACGACTGCCGTACAGGTGCTCGACCGTCTTCAGGACTTCCTGCGGCAGATGTCGACGCGCACCTGGCCCACCGGCCTGTTTGCCGACCGCAACGGTACCGTGCGTCTCGTGATGCAGGTACGCAGCTGGGACCAGCTCGTCGACCTCGCCCTCACCGAGATCACCGAGTTCGGCGCCGGCTCGCCGCAGGTGACCCGGCGCCTCGCCGCCCTGATCGATGCGCTCAAGGACACCGTGCCCGACGAACGACGGGCCGTCCTCATCCGTCACCAGACTCTGTTGAGCGAGGCGGTCGACCAGCGTTTCGAGTCGCATCGCGTGCTCGTCGAGGTCGCCCTCGAGCCCGATGCACGGGGGCTCGGCTAGCAGGCCGCGTGCGCTGTCCTTCAACGACGAGGCGGGCGTCGGGGCCGTCGGGCCCCGGCGCCCGCCCGCCGGCCGTCACACGGCTCGACGAACCTCGGTCTTCGGGCCGTCACGCGGCTCGACCGACCTCGGTCTTCCAGGCCGTCACGCGGCTCGACGAACCTCGGTCTCGTTGCGGGTGACCACCGACGAGGGCACTTGCGCGACACGGCGGCGGCGCATCGCGGCCGCCACGCCCACGCCGCCGATCGCCGCCGTGATCAGGCCGATGGCACTGAACAGCAGGTAGTAACCGGCGTATGTGCCGGTGGCCGCGCTCGCACTCGTGAGCGGGCTCAAAGCCGTCGACGGCAGGCCGATGGCCGACCGTACGGCCGCACCGCTGTTCAGGCCAAAGCCGAGCAGCCCGGCGACGCCGATGGCGCTCAGCACGGTCATCGAGGCGACGCTCACGCCCCAGGTCACCACGGCATGCGACAGGCCGTCGGACACGGTCCGTGAGTTGGAGAGCGCCGCGGCGACGATGCCGCCGATGAGCAGCGCGACGGCGGCCCACACGCCTGTCCAGACGGCGATGGTCGTCGCCGAGCCGGTGACCGAGCCGATGCTCGTGATCTTGCCGAACCCGAAGTTGCCCCAGATGCTCATGGCAGTGAGGGCGAACTGGAGCGCCACGACCACGAACGTGGCGGCGAGCACGCTGCCCCAACTGATCCTCGTGATCCAGCTCGGCACCATGCCCGACCGAGGCAGGTCAGCCGCGTCCGTCAGAGTCGGCGAGCCCGACGGACGGTCGTTCTCTACGGGTCTGTCAGCCCGTTGCTCGTACATCTAGACACCTCCAGATGTCTGAGAGGATTTCTCGTTTTTGCAGGGGAACCGTCGTGCGACCCCATAGCTCAAGGGTTACCGATCGGTACGATTCGTAACAGGCCGATCATCTGGGCGGCGACGCAAGGCGCAGGCCACACAGCGGCGGGGCGGTGGCGCAAAGAAAGGACTGGGCGGCGAAGTGGGCGGCGCAAACAGAAACGGGGCGGCCGGCCCATCGGGCCGGCCGCCCCGCCGCGAGCTCGCGCGCTAGGAGACCGAGTCGGCGGCGCGGTCGGCGACCGCGCCGGCGAGCGCCGGCGGGCGGCGCCCGGTGCGGCGACCGGTGAGCTTGAGACCCATGGCGGCCTTCCAGACCTGCTCGACACGATCGACGGGCACGAAGGTCATGCCCTTGCGCAGCTCTTCGGGCACGTCTTCGAGATCGGCTTCGTTGCGGGCCGGCATGATGACCGTGGTGATGCCGGCGCGCTGCGCGGCCAGGGTCTTCTCTTTGAGCCCGCCGATGGGCAGCACCTGGCCGGTGAGGGTGACCTCACCGGTCATGGCCACGTCGGCGCTCACCGGCGTGCCTGTGACGAGCGAGGCGACCGCGGTCGCCATGGTCACGCCGGCGCTGGGCCCGTCTTTGGGGGTGGCTCCGGCGGGCACGTGGATGTGCAGGTCGTGCTTGGCGAAGTAGTCGTCGGGCAGACCGAGCTCGCCGGAGTGGGCGCGCACGTAGCTCACCGCCGCCTGGGCCGACTCTTTCATGACGTCGCCGAGCTGACCGGTCACTGTGAGGTGCCCGCTGCCCGGCATGGCGCTGGCTTCGACGAAGAGGATGTCGCCGCCCACCGAGGTGACCGCAAGGCCGGTCGCCACACCGGCGTCGGCCGTGCGGCGCTTGGTCTCGGCGAACACCCGGGGCCGCCCGAGCAGCTCGCGCACGCGCTTGGGCCCCACCTTGAAGCGACGCCGGCCGGTGCCGTTCTCGGCGACCATACGGGCCAGCTTGCGGCAGATCGAGCCGAGCTCGCGCTCGAGGTTACGCACGCCGGCTTCGACCGTGTACGAGGTGATGACCTCGCGGATGGCGGCGTCGTCGAAGGTGACCTGGCTGGGCCGCAAGCCGTTGGCCACGACCTGTTTGGGCACCAGGTAGTTGCGCGCGATGTGCAGCTTCTCTTCGATCGTGTAGCCGGCCAGCGAGATGATCTCCATGCGGTCGCGCAGCGGCCCGGGGACCGGTTCGAGCTGGTTGGCGGTGGTGATGAACATGACCTTCGACAAGTCGAACGGCAGGTCGAGGTAGTGGTCGCGGAACGTGTTGTTCTGCTCGGGGTCGAGCACCTCGAGCATGGCGCTCGAGGGGTCGCCGCGCCAGTCGGCCCCCATCTTGTCGATCTCGTCGATCATGAACAGCGGGTTGTCGGTGCCGGCGTCGCGCATG
>CAZFJE010000175.1:0-7109 GCA_964519555.1 uncultured Thermoleophilia bacterium | reverse complement strand
GAGACGATGGGGTCTTCGCAGTACTCGAGGATGCCCTTGAGCTCGCCCTCGGCCGCGGCCTTGAAGGCGGCGTTGACCTCGGCGGCGGTGACTTCGCGCTTGAGCTCGACCGTGAGGTCGGTGCAGGAACCGTCGGGCGTGGGCACGCGCAGCGAGAAGCCGTCGAGCTTGCCCTTGAGGTGCGGCAGCACGACGCCCACGGCGCGGGCTGCGCCGGTCGTGGTGGGAATGATCGACTGGGCGGCGGCGCGAGCGCGACGCAGGTCCTTGTGCGGGAAGTCGAGCACCTTCTGGTCGTTGGTGTAGGCGTGGATGGTGCTCATGAAGCCCTTCTCGACGCCGAAGGCGTCGTCGAGCACCTTGACCATGGGCGCGAGGCAGTTGGTCGTGCAGCTCGCATTGGAGATGACGTCGTGCTTGGCCTTGTCGTACATGGCTTCGTTGACGCCGAGCACGATCATGACGTCGGCGTCGCCCGCGGGAGCGGAGATGATGACCTTCTTGGCGCCGGCCGTGAGATGAGCGGCGGCGGCGTCGCGCTTGGTGAAACGGCCGGTCGACTCGATGACGACGTCGACTCCGAGCTCGCCCCAGGGCAGCTTGGCCGGCTCGGTCTCGCTGAAGACCTTGACGGACTTGCCGTCGATCACGAGGGCGTCGCCGGCGAAGGTGACCTCGCCCGGGAACGTGCCGTGCACCGAGTCGTACTTGAACAGGTGGCGCATGGTGGCGCCGTCCATGAGGTCGTTGATGGCCACGATCTCGAGATCGGAGCTCCGCTTGAGGGCCGCGCGCAGGTACAAGCGACCGATCCGGCCGAACCCGTTGATGCCTACCTTCAGTGCCATGCTGTCCTCCACGTCGATTACTTGAGGGAAGTCTACCAGAGCAGGCTCGATCGGGCCTCCGTCGGGCCGAGGCAGCCAACGCTCCCGGCTCAGGTGGCGAGGCGCCCCCGGTCGAGGCGGCGGGGACGCGAGCCGCGGTCGGCGGGGACCCCCGGCACGCCGTGTTCGGCGGCGAGTGCTTCGAGGCGTCGCAGCCGGTGGTTCAGGGCCGACTTGGTGAGCGGCGGTCTCGCCTTGGCGGCCAGGTCGGGCAGGCTGAGGTACGGGTACTTGAGGCGCAGCGCAGCGACGCTGTGGAGCACGGCCGGCAGCGCGGCCCAGGCCTCGGTCGCCATCAGCGCCCGCACGGTCTCGGTCTGGCGCAAGGCGGCGCGGGCCGCCCGGCCGGCGTTGGCCTGGTCGCAGTTGGCCAAGCGGTTGGCGCGCCCGCGCACCTCGCCGAAGACGAGGTGCTCCTCCCAGCTCAGGCGGGCGCCATAAGCGCCCAGCACCGCCAGGAGGTCGGCCGCCGTCTCGCCGCGCTTGGTATAGCAGGCGGCATTGCGCTCCCGCACCGCGACGCGAAAGTCGAGGCCGAGGCGCCCCAGCAGGCGCCCGCAGTCCTCGGCGAGCTCCTCGGATTCGAAGGTGAACTCGGCGTGCACGGCGGAGCCCGGCGGGGAGATCGAGCCGCAGCCCAAAAAGGCGCCGCGCGCGAAGGCCACCCGGCAGCAGCGTCGGGCCACGATGCGGCCGGGCACGCCGATCTGCACCTGGAACGAGTCCGACAGCACGCCGGCCTCGTTCAAGACCTGCAGATGATGCGGGTCGTCGCCGAGCACCACCTCGTAACGCAGCCCGGCCGGCGGCGTGTCGGTGGTGCGCAACTCGGCGTGCGCGCCCATGGGACGCAGCAAAGAGAGCACCGAGCGCGCCACAGCGGGCAGGCGCGAGCTCACCCGCACGGTGTACTGGCCGCCAGAGGCGATCTCGAACGTGCCTGCCGCGAACAGCAGACCCGCGAGCTGGGCGCGCCCGCAGTGCGCTTCGGACGGCACGATGGCAGCGAGCTCGCGCTTGACGTCCTGCGTGAAGCTCAATGCACCCTGGCCAGGCCGAGCACGACCTCGGCCAGCTTCGCCGAGTCGTGTCTGAAGAAGTCGCCTTCGTGCGCCAGCCGAGCGTGCTCGACCCGCACGCCGAGGGCGACGAGCCGGGCGTCGTCGACCACGACGGGCGCCGCGCCGCCCGCGCGGTAGACCGCGGCCAGCTCGTCGGAGACCGCGGTGTCGTTGACCAGCACGTCGTCGACGATGCCGGTGGCGCCGTGCCGGTACAGCACGCTCAGGTGATCGGCCGCGGTGTGGTCGTCGGTCTCACCGGGCTGGGTCATGACGTTGCAGACGTAGACGACCCGCGCCCGGGTGCGCTGCAGGGCCTCGCGCACGTCGGGAATGAGAAGGTTGGGCAGGATGCTCGTGTAGAGGCTGCCCGGTCCCAGCACGACGAGGTCGGCGGCGGCGATCGCCTCGAGCGCCTGAGGCATGGCTCGCGGCGCGCCGGGGGCCAGCCAGACGCGCAGCGGCAGGCGCTCGCTGGCGGTGATCGTCGACTCGCCGGCCACGCGCTCGCCGCCCTGCAGCTCGGCGTGCAGGGTGACGCTCTCGAGCGTCGCGGGCAGTACCCGGCCGCGCACGTTCAACACCGTGGTCGACTCCTGCACGGCGCGCTCGAAGTCGCCGGTGACGTCGGCCAGAGCGGCCACGAAGAGGTTGCCGAAGTTGTGGCCCTGCAGGCCGCCGTCCTGGGGAAAACGGTACTGGAAGAGGCGGCTCATGAGCGACTCGTCGTCGGCAAGGGCGACGAGGCAGCTGCGGATGTCGCCCGGCGGCAGCATGCCGAGGCCGTTACGCAGCAGGCCCGAGCTGCCACCGTCGTCGGCGACCGTGACCACCGCGGTCAGGTTGCTCGAGTGCTCCTTGAGGCCCGAGAGCAGCACCGACAGGCCCGTGCCGCCGCCGATCGCCACGATCCGCGGGCCGCGGGCCAGCCGCGCGTCGCTGCGCAGGGCGAGCACGCCCTGCTCGCCGGCCGACCGCGCGAAGCGGTAGAGGCTGCGCGTGCCCGCCACGACGACCGCGAGGCCCGCCAGAAGGCAGCCCGCGACCAGCGCCGCGACCAGCCAGACGTGGCCCGTGATCCAGGTGCCGCCCACGTCGTGGCGGCGGCCGCTCGACACGACGATGCCCAGCGCGAGCCAGCCCGACAGGCCCACCAGCGCGCCGCCGGCGCACACGGCCAGCACACGGCGTTTCATGCCGAGGCCCGGGTAGAGCCACTCCAGATGAGACCGGCGCGGCGCCACGGCGAGGCCCGTCAGCCCTTGTTCATATCGCGGTGGCGCACCGTCGTCTGCAGGCCTTCGGCCGCGTAGTGGTCGGCCAGCCAGGCGGCGATGGTCACCGAGCGGTGCCGGCCGCCGGTGCAGCCGATGCCGATCGTCAGATGGGCCTTGCCCTCGGCCACGTAGCGCGGGAACAGGTAATCGAGCAGGGGCAGGAACACGGCGAAGAACTCGGCGCCGTCGACCGAGCTCAGCACGTAGTCGCGCACCTCCCGGTCGAGCCCGGTGAGGGGCCGCAGCGCGAGGTCGTAAAAAGGGTTCGGCAGAAAGCGCACGTCGAACAGCAGGTCGGCGTCGATCGGGATGCCGTACTTGTAGCCGAACGAGACGAAGCTGAAGGTGATGCTCTGCCGGCGCCCGCGGTGGATGATCTCCTCGTTCAGCCAGAGCTTGAGCTCCTGGATCGTGATGCCACTCGTGTCGATGATGTGGTTGGCGCGCTCGCGCAAGGCGTTCAGCTGCTCGCGCTCGCGCTTGATGCCGTCGAGCACGCTGTCGCGGGCGGCCAGCGGGTGCCGCCGGCGGCTCTCTTTGAACCGCGCCACGAGCACGTCGTCGGAAGCCTCGAGGAACACGAGCGAATATTCGAACCCGGCCGCGCCCAGCTCGTCGAGCACGCGGTCGATCTCGGCGAAGTACTCGCCGCCGCGCACGTCGCACACGACGGCCACGCGCTGCACCTTGCTGCCCTCGATACGGAACAGGTCGACGAGCGGCGACAGCAGCTGCGGCGGCAGGTTGTCGACGCAGAAGTAGCCGGCGTCCTCGAAAGCGTCGATGGCCTGGGTCTTCCCCGCTCCCGACAGGCCGGAGAGGATGACGAACGGCATGGGATTGGTCATAGGGCGCCCTCGAGCTCGAGCAGACGGCGCTTCCAGGACGGGTCGTCGCCGTAGTTGCCGAGCTGCCCGTCGCTGCGTGTCACGCGGTGACAGGGCAGGATGACGGGCAGCTCGTTGCGCGCCATCACCGAGCCCGTCGCCCGCCAGGCGCTCGGGTAGCCGGCGTCGCGGGCGAGGTCGCGGTAGCTCACCATGCGTCCGTAGGGCACGCGCGCCAGGGCGCGCAGCACGTCGGCTTCGAAGGCCGTGCAGCCGAGTTGCTCGAGGTAGGCTTCGACGTCGAGGGGAAAGTCGACTCGCTCGCCGCTGAAGTAACGCGAGAGCAGGGCGCCCCAGGGCCCGTCGTCGAGCGTCTCGCCCGCCACGGGCCGCCGGGCCGGATCGGGGAGCTCGAGGCCGACGGGCCGCCCATCGCGCAGCAAGACCACGCCCACGCCGAACGGTGTGCCGTACAGGGCCGTCGTGGTCATCTGTGCCCCTCTCAATCGCGGCCCGCCCGACGCGGGCCTGGTGTCTCGGTCGCGGCGCCGGGACCGGTCGCTCTTCGCCGGCTAGCCGGCCTTGTGCAGCTGGCCATAGATCTCGCGCGCCACACGGCGCGGTAGCCCGGGCACCTGTTCGAGCTCGTCGCGCGAGGCGGCGATGAAGCGCTCGGGGCTGCCGAAATGTTCGAGGATGGCCCGCCGGCGCACCGGACCCACCTTGGGCAGCTCGTCGAAGATGGAGGCGCGGCGAAGGTCGGTGCCGCGGCGCTGCCGATGGAAGGTTACTGCAAAGCGGTGGGCCTCGTCGCGTATGCGCTGCAGCAGCAGCGAGGCGGGGTCTGCGGCCGGCAGTTCGAGCGGCGCCGAGCGCCCCGGCACGAAGACCTCTTCGCGCTGTTTGGCAAGCCCGATGACGGGCACGTCGAGGCCGTGCTCGCGCAGCGCCTCGAGGGCCGCCGAGAGCTGTCCCTTGCCGCCATCGATCACGATCAGACTGGGCCGGGCGGCGAAGCTCTCGTCGTAGCGCGCTTCGTCGGCGGCGGCGAGCTCGCCGCCCGGACCGTCGGTCACCGCGACCTGCGCGCCGGCGGCGGCCGTCCGGCCGTCGGCCGTGCCGTCCCGAGCGTCGGTCGTGCCGTCCCGGCGGTCGCTCGCGCCGTCCCGAGCTCCTCGGGGGACACCTGTCGCAGCGAGCCGTCGCAGACGGCGCCCGACGACCTCGCGCATCATAGCGAAGTCGTCCTGGCCGGCGACCGTACGGATGGTGAACTTGCGGTAGTGCGCCTTGCGCGGGCGGCCGTCGGTGAAGACCACCATCGAGCCGACGGCGTGGCGCTCGCCCAGGTTCGAGATGTCGTAGCACTCGATGCGCAGCGGCAGGTCCGCGAGGCCGAGAGCGTCGCGCAGGCGCACGAGCGCCTCTTCGCGCGCCTCGCGGGTGCGGGCCAGGCGCGCCTCTTCTTCGGCGGCCGCCCGGGCGGCGTTCTCCTGGGCCATCTCGAGCAGCCGGCGCTTGGGCCCGCGCAACGCCCGGCGCACAGCGACGCGCGAGCCGCGCCGCTCCGACAGCACGGCGGCGAGCTCGGCGGCGCTCTCGCCGACGGGCGCGATCACCAGGCCCGGTATGTTCACGCCGTCGCCGTAGTAGCTCAGGGCGAACTCCTCGACCAGCTCGCGCGGCTCGCGCCCCGTCGTGTTCTCGACGAAGAAGGTCTCGCGTGCGACGAGCGCGCCCTCGCGCACGCGGAAGACTTGGACGTTGCCGCCGGGGTCGCCCTGAAAGAGCCCCAGCACGTCGAACGAGCCCGATCCCTCGCTCTCGACCGACTGCCGCTCCTGGACGTGGCGGACCGCTTCGAGCCGGTCGCGCAGCAGGGCGGCCTTCTCGAACTCGCGCGCCGCCGACGCCGCGCGCATGTCCTGCTCGATGCTGCGCCCCACGTTCGACAGGCGGCCACGCAGGAACTCGATGACCTGGTCGATCACCTCGAGGTAGTCGTCGCGCGAGACGCGGTCGTCGCAGGGCCCGAGCGAGCGGTCGATGAAGTACTGCAGGCACGGCGAGCCGCTCGGTCGCCCCGGCTTGTCGGCGCGGCACTTGCGGTAGGGGAAGATGCGCCCGATGAGCTCGAGGGTCTCGCGCACCTTGCGGGCGCTCGAGTAGGGCCCGAAGTAGAGGTTGCCCGGCGCGTGGCGGCCGCGGAAAAAGCGCACGCGCGGCCACTCGTCGCTCAGCGTGATCTCGATGAACGGGTAGCTCTTGTCGTCGCGCAGCCGCAGGTTGAACGGCGGCCGCGCCTCTTTGATGAAGTTGTCTTCGAGCAGCAGAGCTTCGGTCTCGGAGGCCGTGACCACGTACTCGATCGAGCGCGCCCGCGCCACCATCTCGGCGGAGCGCCCGCCCGGGGCACCGCCCCTAAAGTACGACGCCAGGCGCTTGCGCAGGTCTTTGGCCTTGCCCACGTAGAGCACGTGGCCGTCGCCGTCGAGCCAGCGGTACACGCCGGGCGCCGACGGCGCCCGGCGGGCCGATTCGTGGAGCGCGACGAGCGCCTGATCGTCAGTCTGCTCGGTCATCTCACCTGCGATTATCGCACCGCACGGGGCGCCGCGGGGCGCGAGGCAGTACAGCGCGGCGCTGCGGAAGGTCGCCGGCCGTCTGCCGCCCTCAGGGCCCGGCCGTCGTTGGATCGGCGCGGCGGCGGGCGGCCGCCGGGCGTGCGCTCGAGGGCTGCCGGCCGCCGCCGCGCCGACCTTTGGGCGCCGCCGCCACGGGCGCCTGCCGGTCGCCGCCCAGGACGTGACGCAGGTACTGGCCCGTATACGAGCGGTCGGCGGCTTCGAGCAGGTCTTCGGGGGTGCCCTCGACGATCACCTCTCCCCCCTCGTCGCCGCCCTCGGGGCCGAGGTCGACGACCCAGTCAGCCGACTTGATGACGTCGAGGTTGTGCTCGATGACGCAGATCGTGTTGCCGGCGTCCACCAGCCGCTGCAGGACGCCGAGCAGCTTGGCGACGTCCTCGAAGTGCAGCCCGGTCGTCGGCTCGTCGAG
>CAZFJE010000174.1:0-7136 GCA_964519555.1 uncultured Thermoleophilia bacterium | reverse complement strand
TGGCGTCGGGCAGCCAGACGTGCAGCGGGAACTGGGCGCTCTTGCCCACCGCCCCCACGAACAGCAGCAGGGCGATCCAGGTGACGATGCCCGAGCTCACGTGCGGCGCCTTGGCGAAGACCTGGCCGAACTGCAGCGAGCCGAACGTGGTGAAGATGAGGAACAGCCCCAGCGTGAAGCCCCAGTCGCCCACGCGGTTCACGAGGAAGGCCTTCTTGCCCGCCTGCGACGCCGTCTTTTTGTGGAACCAGAACGAGATCAGCAGGTACGAGCACAGGCCCACGCCCTCCCAGCCGAGGAAGACGAGCAGGTAGTTGTTGGCCAGGATCAGGGTGAACATGGCGAACATGAAAAGGTTGAGGTAGGCGAAGAAGCGGTAGTAGCCGCCGTCGCCGCGCATGTAGCCGATCGAGTAGTAGTGCACCAGCATGCCGATGGTGCTCACCACGATCAGCATGATCGCCGCCAGCGAGTCGACGAGGTAGCCCCACTGCACGTGGAACGTGCCGGCCGACACCCAGGTGAACAGGTTGAAGTCGACGGCCTTGGTGTGGTGCCCGAAGACGTGCGCCACGACGATCATGGACAGCACCCATGAGATGGTGACGGCGGTGAGCGAGACGACCTCGGGCCGCCGTTTGAGCACGTTCTTGCCGAGCAGGAGCGTGACCAGGAAGCCGACCAGCGGCACCAGGGGAATGAGGGTGATCATGACGTGCATGCGCGCCGCCCTAGCCCTTCAGCTCGCTGAACTCGTCGGCCTGGACCGAACGCCGGTTGCGATAGTTGGCCACCACGATGGCCAGGCCGACCGTGACCTCGGCGGCGGCCAGCGTGATGATGAACAGCACGAAGAACGTGCCGCGCGCGCCGGCGTGCGGCATGAAGTTGGCAAAGGCCGCCAGGGCGATGTTGACCGCGTTCAGCATGAGCTCGAGACTCATGACGATGAGCAGCACATTGCGCCGCGCGAGCACGCCGTAGGCGCCTATGCAGAACAGGCCGGTGGCGAGGGTCAGATACCAGTCGACGGGGCTCATGGCTGGTCCTCTTTGCGGGCCAGCACGATGGCCCCGATCATGGCGGCCAGCAGCACGAACGAGACGAGCTCGAACGGGAACACGTAGCCGTTGAACAGACCGCTGGCGATGCCGGCAAGCGAGACGTTGTGCGACTGCGAGCCGTTGGGGGCCATCTTCGAGGTCACCAGGATGACGGTGATCACCACGGCCGCGGCGACCGCCAGCGGCGCGGCGAAGATGGCCTGGCGATTGAAGAAGAAACCGAGCTTGGTCTCGCGCTGGTCGGTCATCATGATGGCGAACAGCACGACCACCGAGATGGCGCCCACGTACACCAGGATCTGGATGATCGCGAGCAGACCGGCGTTCAGCAGCACGTAGGCCGCCGCCACGCCCAGAAAGCAAAGGACCATCGACATGGCCGAATGCACGACGTTGCGGAAGGCCACGACGCCCAGGCCGCAGACCAGCACCCAGACGGCCATGATGACGAACAGGACCGGATGGAAGTCGCCGTGGGGCATCAGCCGCCTCGCTCTATCTCGTCGAGGTCGAGACCGTCACCCTTGATGGGCGTCCACTGCCAGCCGTTGCCTTCGACGGCGTCGCGCACGCGCGGGTCGACGTCGGGCACGGCCGACTCGGCCAGGCCGGCCGGCTTGGCGGCGCGCACGTAGAGCGACTCGCTCGCGAGCTGTGTGCGGCTGGTGCCGGCCAGTTCGAAGAAGTCGGTCTGCTCGAGGGCGCCGTAGGGGCAGACCTCGACGCACTCGCCGCAGAAGATGCAGCGACTCTCGTCTAAGTCGTAGCTCTGCAACGCACGCCGGTTGATCTCGATGGACCCCGTCGGGCAGGTCTCGGCGCACTTGCCGCACGAGATGCAGCCGGCGGTCTGCAACGGCAGGTTGTCGGGCGTCGAGACGATCGTGTCCCAGCCGCGGCCGATGGCGTCGTAGCAGCTCGACCCGACCTCCATGCGGCAGACCCGCACGCAACGCAGGCACATGATGCAGCGGTTGGGCTCGCGCATGATGAAGTCGTGACGAAAATCGGCGGGGTAGTCGTGGGCGGCCTGTCCGTGGAACCTGTTCGCGAAGACCTCGTACTCGATGCCGTAGCGCTGCAGGTCGCAGCTGCCGTTGGCGGGGCAGTGGCAATCGAGGCAGAGCTCGGCGCCACGGCGCGCCTGGGCTTCGGTGAGACCCAGGTCGACTTCGTCGAAGCTCGTTGTGCGCTCGCTCAGCGCAAGGGTGGCCGTCTCGGCCGGCGGCGAGGGGTGCGAGACGTCGGTGGTCATGTCGATGAACACCGGCGGGATCTCGGCCATGCGCACCACGGTCGGATCGAGCTCGTGGCGCGCCCCGAGGGCGGCCACAAAAGGCTTGGCCTGCAGCTCGGCGAGGGCACGCGAGACCTCGCGCATATCGAGCCCGCGCAGAAACGCATCGATGCTCCAGGCGGCTTTCTTGCCCTGAGCGACGGCTTCGATCACGGTGCGCGCGCCCAGCACGACGTCGCCGCCGGCGAAGACCCGCGGGTCGTCGGTCTGCAGCGTGAGCTCGTCGACGTCGATGGTCTGGGCAGCCGTGCGCTTGACGCCCTGCTCTTCGCTTGCGCCCTCGAGCTTGGGAAAGAGGTCCGTGGCGTAGATCAGCTGGTCGCAGGCGACGATCGACAGAGCGCCCTCGACCGGTGTCGGTCGATAGCGGCCCTCGACGTCGGGCTCGCCGGCGGCGGTGAGCTGCACCTCGATGCCGGTGAGCTTGTGGCTGGAGTCGACCACGACCCGCACGGCAGCGACGAGCGACCGCACCTGCACGCCCTCTTCTTCGGCCGCGGCGACCTCGGCCAGAGGGGCCGCCATCGCTTCACGAGGATTGCGGCACAGCAACGTGACCTCGCGGGCGCCCTTGCGGACCGCGATGCGGCAGGCCTCGACGGCGGCGAAGCCGTCGCCGACGACGGCTACCCTGTCGCCCACGCTGACGTCGCCGGCAAGCTCGAGATCGCCGACGAAGTCGAGCGCGGCGACCACGCCTTCGGCGTCGTCGCCCGCGATGCCCAGCTTGGCGGAATCGAGAGCGCCGAGGCCCAGGAAGACGGCGTCGTAGTCCGAGGTCAGGTCTTCGAGCTGGTAGTCGACGCCGAGCCGGGTGCCGCACTCGAGCTCGACGCCCATGCGCCACAGGACGTTGAGCTCCTTGTCGAGCACGGTGCGCGGCAGGCGGAAGTTCGGGATGGCGTAGCGCAGCATGCCGCCGGGCTTGGGCAGGGCCTCGAAGACCTTGACCTGATGGCCCTCGAGGCGGGCATAGAAGGCGCACGCAAGCCCGGCCGGACCGGCGCCGACGACGGCGATCTTCTTGCCGCTGTCGGGCTTGGGTGCGACGGGCAGCAGCAGCTCACCGGTCTGCTCGTCGTCGAGGCATTGGTCGGCCATGAACCGATGCAGCCGGCAGATCGTGATCGGCTGGTCGACGAGCTGACGTCGGCAGGGGTCCTCGCACGGATGCGTGCAGACACGGCCGAGGATGGCCGGGAACGGCAGGTCCTCGCGCAGCTTGCGCACGCCCGATCGGTAGTCGCCGCGCGCGATGGCGTCGAGGAACTGCGGGATCTTGATGTGCGTCGGGCACGCGTCGCGGCAGGGCGGCGTGCAGAACGAGTTGTGGTCGGACAGCAGCAGCTCAAGGTAGAGGCGACGCATCTTGCGCACCTTCTCGGTGTCGGTGTGCACGACGATGCCGTCGGCGGCGGCCGTCGAGCAGCTCGACACCGGCTTGCCCCAGCCTTCGACTTCGACCATGCACAGCCGGCAGGCCGCCGACGCGGGCAGCCGCGCTTCGTAGCAGAGGGTCGGAATGTGGATGCCGACCCTCTCGGCCGCCTGCAGGATGGTCTCGCCGTGATCGCAGGTCACCCCGCGACCGTCGATGGTCAGCGTGATCTGCGATGCGCGCACCACCGGACGCGCCGCGGCCGAAGCGTCGGGCTTGTCGCCGCGGACCGTCATGTGCCCTGCCGCCCTTCGTCGGCCGGGTCGGACCGTTCGACGCCGGACCGCACCTTGACCGCGGAGAAGTTGCAGACCTGCCGGCACGTGTCGCACTTGATACACAAGTCCTCTTCGATCACGTGGATCTGCTTCTTCTCGCCGGTGATGGCTTTGGTGGGACACTTCTTGGCGCAGAGGCCGCAGCCCGTGCAGTCACCGCCGATGTAGTAGGTGATGAGCGCCTTGCAGCGGCCGGCAGGGCAGCACTTGTCGTTGACGTGCGCCTCGTATTCGTGGCGAAAGTACTGAAGCGTGCTGAGCACGGGGTTCGGAGCGCTGCCGCCGAGGGCGCACAGCGAGCCGTCGATGATGTACTGCGAGAGCTCCTCGAGCAAGGCGATGTCGCCGGGGCGCCCCTCGCCTTCGGTGATGCGCACGAGCGTCTCGAGCATGCGTTTGGTGCCGAGACGGCAGGGCACGCACTTGCCGCAGCTCTCGTCCTGGGTGAACTGCAGGAAGAACTTGGCGAAATCGACCATACAGGTAGCGTCATCGACCACGACCATGCCGCCGGAGCCCATCATGGATCCGGCGGCGAGCAGGCTCTCGAAGTCGACGGGCGAGTCGAGCAAGTCGGCCGGCAGGCAACCGCCCGACGGTCCTCCAAGTTGGACGGCCTTGAACTCACGGCCGGGCAGCATGCCGCCACCGATGTCGAAAATGACCTCGCGCAGCGTGGCGCCCATCGGCACCTCGACGAGGCCGCCGTTTTGCAGCTTGCCCGTGAGGCTGAAGATCTTGGTGCCCTTCGACGTCTCCGTGCCCATCGCCCGGTAGGCGTCGACGCCGTTCGACACGATCCAAGGCACGTTGGCGAACGTCTCGACGTTATTCAGGTTGGTGGGCTCGCCGTAGAGGCCGTGGGCCACCGTGCGGATGTGCTTGCCGCGCGGCATGCCGCGCTGACCCTCGATGCTCGCCGTCAACGCGGTCGATTCGCCGCAAACGAAGGCCCCCGCGCCCTGGTTGATGACAATGTCGAACGTGAAGCCTGAGCCCAGGATGTCGTCGCCCAGCAGGCCGCGTTCGCGCGCCTGGACAAGCGCCGCTTCGAGTCGCTGCACGGCGAACGGATACTCGGCGCGGACGTACACGTAGCCGTGCACCGGGGCGACACCGGCGCCGATCGCGAAGGCGGCGATGATCATGCCCTCGATCACGGAGTGCGGGTTGCCTTCGAGCACTGACCGGTCCATGAAGGCGCCGGGGTCGCCCTCGTCGCCGTTGCAGATGACGTACTTGCAGTTGCCCGGGTTGGCCCGGCAGAAGCGCCACTTCTTGCCGGCGGGGAATCCGGCGCCGCCGCGGCCGCGCAGGCCGGCCGACTCGACCGTGTCGATGACGGCCACGGGGTCGTCGGCGGCGAGCACATGAGCCAGGGCCCGGTACCCGCCCTCCATCAGGTAGTCGTCGATGGAGTACGGGTCGATCTTGCCGTTCAGTGCGAGCACGAGGCGGCGCTGGCCGGCGTAGAAGGGGATGTCGCGCTCATACGGCACGGGCTGGCCGCTGGCGGGATCTCTATAGAGCCGCTTCTCGTAGATACCATCGGAGGCGATGCTGGCCGCGATGATGCCGGCGACGTCGTTTGCCCGCACTCGCGAGTAGAACAGCCCCTGCGGCTGAACGACGACGATGGGGCCCTGCTCGCAGAAGCCGTGGCAGCCCGTTTCGACGACGTGCACCTCGTCGGCAAGACCCAGCTCGGCGAGCTGGTCGTGGAAAGCGGCAGTCACGGCCGGACGGCCCGAGGCGTGACAGGCCGTGCCGGCGCAGATGCGCACCTCGCGTGCGCCGTCGTGCGCCACGACCCCGTCGGTGTGCAGCGCGCGCTCGAGGGCGACGTGGATGGATTGCGCGCGATCGGTGGTCTTGGCGCTCATCGGTCGACCTCAGCCCTCTGTCGAAGCTCGTTCACGAGGCTGCGCGCCTTGTCGGGCGTCATGCGGCCGTGTGTCTCGTCGTCGCCGATCCTGACCACGGGAGCGAGGGCACACGCGCCCACGCAACTCACCGTCTGCAGCGTGAACAGCCGGTCTTTCGTGGTCTTGCCGACCTCGATGCCGAGCTCCTCGGCGAAGGCGTCGGTGATGAGCGGGGCGCCAGCGACGTGGCAGGCGGTCCCGTGGCAGACCGTGACGACGAACCGACCGACCGGCGACAGCCGGAACTGGTCGTAGAAGCTCGCCACGCCGTAGAGCTGTGAGAGCGACACGCCGGTCTCGACCGCGATCTCGCTCAGGGCCACACGCGGCAGGTAGCCATAGATCTCCTGCGTGTGCTGCAGGACGGCCATGAGGCCCGTACCGGTCTCGCGGTAGTGGTCGATGACCGGCGCGATCTGTGTGAGGTCGGGCGTCGGCTGCGCATCGGTGCGGACCCGCTGGATGCGCGCCTCGTTCACGGCCGGCAGGGCGTTCGCCGACTGGTAGTTGACCCGGATGACCTGGACGGGGCAGTTGGTCTCGCACAGCGTGCACGACTTGCAGCGGGGCTCGCCCGTGGCCGGGTCGACGACCACCCGGAACAGCCCGCGGCTGCGCTCGGGAAGCTGCTCGCGCTGCTCGGGGTACTGGACCGTGATCTTGCGCTGCGGCAAGTGGCCCAGGGTGGTACGCATGGCTTTGAGGATACCGAGCATCAGGTGAGCACCGCCACGCGGCTGCGCTGCCGCTTGAGACGCCAGCGCAGCACCGTGTCGAACAGGCCGACGAAGGCGATGAGCACTATCCAGCTGTAGACCGCCATGGCGATCTTCCAGTGCGGCGCCCAGAGCATCACCGCGGCGGTCGCCAGGATGTTGACCAGGCCGAGCGGGATGAGGATCTTCCAGGCGAAGCCCATGAGCTGGTCGACCTGCAGCCGGGGGACCGAGAGCCGTATCCAGACCAGGGCGAAGACCAGGACGTAGACCTTGATCAGGAACCAGACGATGGGAATGAGCGACACGCCGTGCACGACGAGAGCGTTGGCGAAGGGCCCCTGCCAGCCACCGAGGAACAGCGTGACCGTGACCATCGACATGATGGTCATGCCGGCGTACTCGTTCAAGAAGAACA
>CAZFJE010000173.1:0-7207 GCA_964519555.1 uncultured Thermoleophilia bacterium | reverse complement strand
GAGCTTGCGCTGCAGGTCGTCGTTGCCCCACTCGTCGACGCGCAGGTAGATGTCGCCGCACAGAAAGACGGTGCGCAGGTCGTCGCGGGTCTCGCCGCCGGCAAGCCCGGCGAACTCGCGCGCGGCCTCGGCGACGAGCGCCTCGCAGCGCGAGAGCAGGGCGCGGGCGTCGCCCAGGCCCTTGACCTTGCCGGTCAGCCGCGGCGCCGCCAGCAGCGCCTCGAGACGATCGGCGTAGGCGTGGTAGAGGGCGTCGGAGGCGCCCCGACGGGGCTCGGTCGCGTAGTGGTAGAAGCGCATCATGTTGAGCAGGTCGGCAGACGCCGAGCCTACCCAGATCACCGACGTCAACGACCAGTCCTCGAACAGAAGGGTGAAGTCGGCCACCTCGACGGGCTTGTCGTAGCCCAGCCGCTCGAGCTGGATCTGCTGGGCGACCGGGAACAGGTTGGGACGACAGGCCTGAAAGCCGCGACCGATGCTCACGAACACGCAGCCGCCCTCGCCGATGGTGTCGCCGGCGCGCTCGAGGTAGTCGGCCAGCGTGCCCCAGATGAGCTGATACGGCAGGCACTCTTTGCCCGAACAGCCCTGGCGCCCCCGGTCGAGGGCCTCGGGCGAGGTGGCGCCCACGAAGCGCGCGTCGATGCCGGCGCCGCGCATGGCGGCGGCCGCGAAACGGCCGCCGCTCCCACCGATATTGCCGAACACGAAGGTGCGCTCGCGGTTGTTGCGCAGCGACAGGACGACCGGCCGCTCGCAGCGCTCGAGGTGGCGGGGGTCGACGGCGCCGGGGGTCGCGGCACCACGTGAAGCGCCCGCGGACGCGACGGCGCCCGGACCGGCGGCGAGCGCCTGCGCCTCGCGGTAGCCCCGCACGGCGTGCAGGAACGCCTGCACGCGGGTCACATAACCGGCGCTGCCGCCGTGGCCGTCGCTTTCGAGCACCGTGTGCGGGTAGGCGGAGAGCAGATCGTCGAAGAGGTGCTCGACCAGCGAGTTCGGCCCGCACCCGTAGGCACACAGAAGCAGGGGGAACACGTCGCCGGCGGCGGCCGCCCCAAGCGAGGCGCGCAGGGTCTCGCCGGCGCCGGCCCAGTGCACGCAGCGCAGACCCGGCGCGGCCTCGTCGACGGCAAAGCAGTCGAGCGGCAGCGGCATGGCGCCGCTCGCGGTCACCAGGTCGTGGATACCCGAGTTGATCACGGGGTCGTGGATCACGTGCACCTCGCCCACGATGAGCACGACGGGCACGCCCGCGGCGCGCGCGAAGTCGAGCGCGCGGTCGCCGATCTCGCGCAGGCCGCGCTCGTACCGCTCCCATACGGCGCAGGCGCGGACTTGGGCCGCGCGCACCGCCGCCGCGTCGTGCACGCCCAGCAGCCGGGCCGCCGTTTCGAGCTCCCGGAGCAGGTCGGCGTCGCCAAAGCCGTGGGCGCCGGCGGCGAAGAACACCGGCCGCACCACCGGTGGCGCCGCGGGCTCGTCGGCCAGGGCATACTCGACCATCTGCGGCGTGCCCTGGGCGATCGGGCAGGTGTAGGTACCGGCCGCCCCGTGCGACGGCAGGTTGATGAACGCCGGCGCGAAGAGCGCGTCGAGCCGTGCCTCGCCGGCCGCCGCGGTCAGGCCGTGGGCGATCTTGACCGGCGCGCAGGCGCCCGGCGCCGCGCAGCGCCGGTCGCCCAGGGCCAGCGTCTCGACCGTCGGGCGCAGCACCTCGACCTCGGCCCCCAGCGCGGCCAGGAACGCGGCGAAGAACGGCAGCGAGTCGATCAGGTAGTGCGCCTGCGGCAGGCCGATGCGGCGGCCGGCCAGCGGGCCGGCCGCCGCATCGGCCGCGCTCTCGGCCACGAGAACGGTCAGCAGCTCGTCGCGCTCGCGGTACGGGTTGGGGGCGTCCTGAGGAAGCTTAGCGCCCACCTCGGAACGGTCGTCGTACTTGGGACAGTTGCCGCCGCTCACCACGCGGCGGCGTTCGCCGGCCACCTCGACGACGGCCGTCTCGAGCCGGCAGAGGTTGGCGCAGTGTCGGTCGCCGCAGCGGCCGCTCTTGCGCTCGACCACGCGCGCTGCCGCGAAGATGTCGAGATCGACCGGGGCAAGTCCGGCAGTGGCGCTTGCCTGCGCGGCAAGCAGGGCGATGCCCAGCGCGCCCATGGCGCCCGGGTCGGGCGGCACCACGACCTCGCGACCGGTGACCGCGGCCAACGTGCGCGCCAGCGAGGGGTTGGCGGCCGGCTTGCCCTGGAAGAAGATGCGCTCCGCGAAGCGGCGGTCGCCCATCACGCGGCCGATGTAGTTCTTGATCACCGAGTACTGCAGCCCGGCGAAGATGTCGGCGCGGGTGAAGCCGTCGGACAGCGCCTCGGCGGCGACGTCGGCGACGAACACCGTGCAGGTCTGGCCGAGGTCGGGCGGCCTCGCGGAACGGGCCGCGAGGGCGCCGAAGCCGGCGATGTCGTCGAGTCCGAAGGCCAGGGCCTGCTCTTCGAGAAACGAGCCCGTGCCGGCGCTGCAGACGCGGTTCATGTCGGATTCGGCCACGCGCCCGTCGCGCACGTTGATGAACTTGGCGTCCTGGCCGCCGATCTCGACGATCGAGAGGCTGCGTCCGCCGTCCGGGTCGAACCGCACGGCGGCGGCCGCGTGCGCCACGATCTCGTTGAGCACGGTGAGGCCGGTCGCAAGGTCGGGGTAGGCGGCGCGCATGACGGTCGCCACGGCGTCGCGCCCCGACCCGGTCAGCCCCACCGCGACCACCGTGTCGCGCGGACGAGCCGCGCGCAGGTCGACCACCAGGCGCTTGGCCGCCTCGACCGGGTTGCCGTCGGTGCGCCGGTACACGTCGGCCAGCACCGCGCCGGAAAGCAGCTCGACCAGGACCCCCTTCGAACCCGTCGAGCCCAGGTCGAGGCCCAGCACGACCGCCGTCGGGGCCGCGTCGGCGCCCAGTGCGTCGGCGCCCGACGCGTCGGCGGCGGACCGGCCGGCCGTCTCCTCGAGACCGAGACGTACCACCGAACCCGGGCCGTCGGCCGCCGCCGTCAGGGCGCGCACCCGGACGCGACGTTCGACCACCAGGGCCTCTGGTGCGGCAGGCCGCCACGTGGTCCCGCTCCAGTCGCGCGAGGCGGCAAGCTGCAGCGCGCCGAGGGCCTCGAACACTCCAGCCTGCGCGGAGACCTCGACGGGAGCCGTGACGAGCTCGCGGAAGGCGGAGACGAGCGGACCGATCAGGGCGCCGTGGCCGATCAGCACGACGGGACCGTCGACCTTGGTACGGTCATAGAGCGCGTGCACATTGCGCGCCACGCTCTCGAACAGTCCGCGAAACAGGCGGCCGTGGTCTTCGCCCTGGTTGGCGAAGTGCGTGAGCTCGCTTTTGGCAAAGACGGCGCAGCGCGACGTGACGGTGATGCCGCGGTCGGCGGCGGCGGCGAGCGCGATGGCCTCGTCAAGGCCGCAACCGAGCCGGCCGCACAGCCCCTCGACGGTCTCGCCGGTGCCCGCCGAGCAGCGCTCGTTGCGCTCGTAGTCGATGCGCCCGGCACGGTCGCGCGTGAGCACCGAGTAGCCGCTGCCGCCGATGCGCACCACGGTCAGCGCGCCCTCGGCACCGAAGAGGGCGCGCGCCGCCCACTCCTGGGCGATCTCCTCGGGGATGGCGCCGAGCGCGGGCGCCGTCAGGCGGTCGCCGAAGGCGCCCGCCGCCACGACGCCCGCGACCCGCGCGGCGCCGAGCGCGCGGTACAGGGCGAAGAAGGGCGCCAGCGGCTCGCCGTGGTGGCGCGCGGCGCTCGAGCCATGGACGACCAGGTCGCCGTCGGCGCCGACCCGCCCCCAGGCGAGCGACGTCGTGACCTTGCCGGCGTCGAGCCCGATGAGCAGGCGCGGCGCGCCGTCGTTCGTGGGGTCCTGAGGCGTTGCGAGGAACTGCATGCCGACAGTTTACGACATAGACGACGCCGCGCCGCCCGCACTTGAAAGCCGGCCAGAATGGGAGGCCGGTAGTACGCGGCCGCCGCCGGCGTTCGGGGGACCGCCGGGGCCGAAGGCCGCCCCGGCGGAGGTCACTCGGGCGCCGGGATCGCAGCCAGGAACAGCGTCTCGGCCACGATGGCGCGCTCCAGTTCGGCCAGGTCGACGCTCTCGTTGGCCCCGTGGATGTGGCTCAGCGGCTCCTCGGCGCCCCACAGGATCATCTCGGCGTCGGGCGCCGCCGCGTGGAACGCCGCGACCAGCGGGATCGAGCCGCCCATGCCGTAGTGCGACGCGGGACTGCCGTAGGCCGCGGAGAGGGCCTTCGCCGCAGCGGTGTACGCGGGCCCGTCGGTGCGCGCCGCGAAGCCCTCGCCCCCGCCGGCGTTGGTAAAGACGAGCACCGCGCGCCACGGGGCGACCGTCTGCAGGTGGCGCACGACCGCCTCTCTGGCGACGGCGGGGTCAAGGCCGGGCGGCACACGCACGCTCACGGCGGCTCGGGCGCGCGGCACCACGACGTTCGCGGCGCCCTCGACCGCGGGCGCGTCGATGCCGATCACCGTGATGGCCGGGCGGCTGAAGAGCTGCTCGGCGATGTTACCCGAGCCGGCGAGTGCGACGCCGGCGAGCACGCCGGCATCGCGCCGAAACGCCGGCTCGTCGTAGCTCGCGCCGTCGTAGGGGACCGCCTCGAGCCCCTTCACCGCAACGTTGCCGGCCGCGTCGTGCAGGGTGGCCAGCATGCCGATCAGCGCGGCCAGTGCGTCGGGCGCGGGGCCGCCGTAGACGCCGCTGTGGATCGGGCCGGCCAGCGTGCGGACCTCGACCAGGATCTTCGCCATGCCGCGCAGTGACGTCGTCAATGTGGGCCGGCCGACGGCGCGGTTGCCGGCGTCGGCGATCACGATGGCATCGGCCGCGACCAGCTCGGGACGGGCGCGCACCAGCTCCTCGAGGCCCGTCCGGCCGGTCTCCTCGGCCCCCTCGATCAGCACCTTGATCCCGACACGAAGGTCGTTGCCCAGCGCGCGCAACGCGGCGGCGTGCATGACGATGCCCGACTTGTCGTCGGCGGCGCCGCGGCCGAACAGGCGGCCGTCGCGCTCGACCGGCTCGAACGGTGGGCTCGTCCAGTCCGCCTCGACGCCGGCGGGCTGCACGTCGTAGTGGCCGTAGAGCAGCACGGTCGCAGCGCCGGGCGCCGCAGGGCGCGAGGCGAACACCGCCGGCGGCGAACCGGGCACGTCGAGCAGCCGCACGTCGGCCATGCCGGCGCCGCGCAAGATCTCTGTCACGGCCTCGGCGGCGACCGTCAGCGGCTCAGTCGGGAATCCCTCGAGGGCCACAGAGGGGATGCGCACGAGCCGTTCCAAGTCGGCGCGCGCGACCGACAGCCCGCGCGTCACGCGGCGGCGAAGCTCGTCGGCGGACGGCGTCACCGCTTCTGGGGCGGTGCTCACGTCAGTGTTCCGGCGCGGCGGCAGGCACGACCGCGCGGGTGCCCTCGCGGCGCTGGAGAGGCGCCCGTGCCGCGGCACAGGGCGGCACTGCTCGTCGACGCCGCGGGCACGTGCGACAGCCGGCGCGCACGCCGCCTTCGGCTTGGTCGAGTGTGTCGCCGATCATCCACGAGCGCTCCCTGTCGATGCCGTATTTGTCACCCGCGCGCGTGAGCAGGCCAAGCCGCGGCAAGCCGCATACGCAGTCCACCGCGCAGCCCCGCCGCACGCCGTGGGTTGCCACGGCAAGGCGCGCGCAAACCGTTGCGCCTGCGGCGAAGCCCGCGTCAAGCGCCGCCAGGCACGCCAAGAGGCTACCAGAGGTCCGCGGACAGACGCACGCCAACGGCCGGTTGCGTTTCAGGTCGGGCCGCGAGGCAACAAACCGTGAAGCCGCCGGGGCTGCCCGGTCCTGCGGCGCGGAGCCATGCAAACCGCTCCCGGGGAGGTGGCCGGATGGCGACCACGGTCGACGAGATCGCGCCAGACATCTTTCGCATCTCGACCTACGTCACGGCCCGCGACCTGGGCTTTGCCCAGTTCCTGGTGCGAGACGAGAGCTCCCTGCTGTATCACACCGGCATGAGGTGGCTCTTCGCCGACGTCCACGCCGCCGTGGCGCGCCTCATCGACCCGGCCACGCTCCGCTGGATCGGCTTCAGCCACTTCGAGGTCGACGAGTGCGGCGCGCTCAACGAGTGGCTGACGGCCGCGCCGGCCGCCGTGCCCGTCTGCAGCGAGACCTGTCGCCTCGTCGACATGGGCGACTATGCGGCGCGCCCTGCTCGCGGTCTGGCCGACCACGAAACGGTCGCCACCGGTCGCCACCGGCTGCGCTTTCACCAGACGCCCCACCTGCCCCACGGCTGGGAAGCGGGCCACCTGTTCGACGAGACCACCCGCACGTTGCTCTGTTCGGACATCCTTCACCAGGGTGGCGACCGGCCGGCCCTGACCGACGGCGACGTGGTCGCCGACGCCCTCCGCGCGCTCGCCGGCTACGAAGGCACGCCACTCAGGGGCTACGTGCCCTTCACCAGCCGCACCGACCGTTATCTGCGCGAGCTCGCCAGCCTCGAGCCCACCACGCTGGCCACCATGCACGGCTCGACCTACGTGGGCGACGGCGCCGCCGCGCTGCTCTCCTACCGCGACGCCCTCGACGAGCTCCTCGACGGGTAGACGGGTCGCGAGCGCCGGCCGCCACGACCCGTCGCCCGCGGTCCCCTTCGGCAGCCGCTAGTCGTCGGCGGCCGCGAACTGCCTGACCGCCGCCACCGAGCGCTGCCAGCGCTCGAGCAGCGCGGTGCGGTCGATGGCCACATCGGGCACGAAGCGGCGCCCCGCCCGATGCATCGCGGCAAGCTCGCCGTCGTCGCGCCAGAAGCCCACGGCCAGGCCGGCCAGAGCGGCCGCGCCCAACGCGGTGCACTCGGGCTCGGCGGCGCGCACGACCTCGAAGCCGCAGATGTCGGCCTGGAACTGCAGCAGCGCATCGCTGGCCGAGGCGCCGCCGTCGACGCGCAGCTCGACCGGCTCAAGGCCCGAGTCGGCCGCGGTGGCGGCGACCAGGTCGGCGACCTCGAAGGCGATGCCCTCGAGCACGGCCCGGGCCAGGTGCGCCGGTGTCGCACCCAGCGTGAGGCCGAAGAACGCGCCGCGCGCCGCTGGGTCCCAGTGCGGCGCGCCGAGGCCGGCGAGGGCGGGCACGAAGACCCCGCCCT
>CAZFJE010000172.1:0-7240 GCA_964519555.1 uncultured Thermoleophilia bacterium | reverse complement strand
TCGCCCGCGCGCTGCGCACGATCATCAAGGCGAGCGCCGTGCGCGACGGCAAGCGGGCCATCGTCGAGATCGTCGACTGACAGGCCCCGTCGTGGCTCTCGGCCTGTGGGCCTGCGGCACCGTGGGCCGGGCGCACGGGCTCAAAGGTGAGTTCTACCTCGATCTGCTGCCCCACGGCCTCGACGGCCTGGTCGGCGGCGAGCGCTTCTTTCTGGAGCGACCCGGCGCCGACGAGCCCCAGCCCGTAGAGCTCGCGCGGGCCGGCGGCACCGATCGCCGGCCGCTCGTCACGCTCGAGGGGATCGCCTCGCGCGACGCCGCCACGGCCCTGCACGGGGCCGTCATCCTGGCGTCGAGCACTGGCCTCGACGCAGGGGTCGACCACTATCCCGTCTCCGATCTGCTCGGCGCGCGCGTCGTCACCGGCGATCGCGAGCTCGGCGTCGTCACAGAGGTGCTCATGAACCCCGCCCACGACATCCTCCAGATCGATGCACCCGACGGCACGCGCACGCTCGTGCCGTTCGTGGCCGAGCTCGTCGAGGTCGACCGCGAGCACCGCCTCCTCACCGTGCGCGAAGGGTTGCTGTAAGTGCGCCTCGACGTCTTCACGCTGTTTCCCGAGGCCTTCGTCTGGTTTGCCCAGCAGGTCCACATCAACCGCGCGCGCTCTCTCGGCGTCGAACTCAGCCTCTGGGACTACCGCGCCACCACCCCGCTCAAGCACGGCCAGGTCGACGACACTCCCTACGGCGGCGGCGCCGGCATGGTGCTGCGCATCGACGTCGTGTGGGCGGCCCTCGAAGCCGCCTTCGAGCGCGATCCCGCGAGCCTCGCCGACACGCGTCGCGTGGTCGAGCTCACGCCCCGCGGACGACAGCTCGACGACGCCCTGGCCACCGAGCTCGCCGGCGGCGACCTCTGCGTGCTGTGCGGCCGCTACGAGGGCATCGACGAACGCGTCTCGCACCTGGTCACCGACCGCGTCTCGGTCGGCCCCTACGTCCTCTCCGGGGGCGAGATCGCGGCGCAGGTGCTGCTCGACGCGGTCGTGCGCAAGATCCACGGAGCGGTCTCGAACCCCGCAAGCGTGGCCGGCGATTCGTTCGCGCCCGGCCTCGGCGGCGCGCTCGAATACCCGCAGTACACCCGCCCCGCCGAGTTCCACGGCTGGTCAGTGCCGCCCGTGTTGCTCTCCGGCGACCACGGCGCCGTCGACGACTGGCGACGTGAGAGGCTGGTCGGCGGCGAGGGTCCACGCTAAGATAAAGGGCCTGCCGCCGCCGCCTTTGCGTGCGACGGGCTCATCTGCTAGAGTTTCGCGCGCATTTCTTTCCGAAAGAGGCTCCCGTGACGATCATCGAAAACATGGAACGCAAGCAGCTGCGCGACGACATCCCGCAGTTCAAGGCCGGCGATACGGTCAAAGTCCACTTCAAGGTCATCGAAGGCACCCGGCAGCGCACCCAGGTCTACCAGGGGACCGTCCTTAAGCGTCAGGGCGGCGGCGCTCGCGAGACCTTCACCGTGCGCAAGCAGTCGTTCGGTGTCGGCGTCGAGCGCACCTTCCCGCTCCACTCGCCCAAGATCGAGAAGATCGAGCTCACCATGGTGGGCGACGTGCGGCGGGCCAAGCTCTACTACCTGCGCAAGAAGATCGGTAAGCAGGCGAGGGTGCGCGAGAAGCAGCACTAGACGTGGCACGTAGTCATAGTCCCTTGAGGGACTAGGCCTCCGCGGCCGTGACCGAGACCGAGGTCGCCCCGAACGGGCAGACGCGCTCATCGCCGCGCCGTATGTTCGGCGAGTACGTCGTCATCCTCATCGTCGCGCTGGCGGTCGCCTTTTTGCTGCAGGCGTTCGTCGTCAAGCCCTATCGCATACCGTCGTCGTCCATGGCGCCGACCCTCGACCCTCACGACCGTGTGCTGGTCGCGCGGTTCCTGTACCGGTTCACCGCGCCGGCGCACGGCGACATCGTGGTCTTCAAGTACCCGCTCGACACGCGCGTGGTCTTCATCAAGCGCCTCATCGGGCTCCCCGGCGACACCCTGTCGCTGCGCGAGGGCCACGTGTACCGCAACGGGGTCGAGCTGCACGAACCCTACGTCGCCAAGGTCGCCGGTCAGACCGCGCCGACCGAACCCGCGACGCCGGTCGACGGTTCCACCATGAGCGACCCGTGGTCGCTCAACCATCCCTACACAGTGCCGCCCCACACCTACTTCATGATGGGCGACAACCGCCTCGACAGCGACGATAGCCGCGTCTGGGGGCCGGTGCCGGCGCGCGACCTGATCGGCAAGGCCTTCCTGATCTACTGGCCGCTCAAGCGCATCGGCGTGCCCTGAGCCGCGCGCGTCCCCGGACGGCTTCCGTGAACGGCGCCACGAACCCGCGTCTCACGCACGACCTCGAGCGCGGCGGTGGAGGTCCGGTGGCCGGCGCCGACGAAGCCGGGCGGGGCTGCCTTGCCGGACCCATCGTGGCCGCCGCCGTGGCCTTCGACTACGCCTCCTGGACCGACGCCGACTTCGTCGCGCTCTCCGACCTGAACGACTCCAAGAAGCTCACGCGGGCGCGCCGCGAAGAGGTCTTCGGCCGCGTCGTGGCGCGCGCCGACCGGCTCGCCGTCGTGAGCTGCTCGGCGGCCACTATCGACGGGCGCGGACTGCACCGCTGCAACCTGTTCGCCCTCGACCGCGCCCTCGAGCTCCTCGGGCCGGTCGCCGGCCCGGTGTTCGTCGACGGCTTCGCGCTGCGCGACAGCATCGTGGCGCACGAGGCGTTGGTCGGCGGCGACGGCCGCTCCGCGGCCGTGGCGGCCGCCTCCATCGTGGCCAAGGTCACCCGCGACCGTCTCATGATCGCCCTCCACGAGCACTACCCCGAGTACGGTTTCGACCGCCACGTCGGCTACTCGTGTCCCGACCACCGGCAGGCCATTGCCGACCACGGCGTGAGCGCGCTCCACCGCCTCTCGTTTGCCAGTGTCGCCTACGAGCAGCTCGGCCTCACGCTCTAGGGCCGCGGCGCGCCGCCGCACGACACTTGAGGGCCGCCGGCCCTCGCCACGGTAGACGTAAGGCCAACGTCACCGCCTCTGCCCGCCTGTCCGCCTTCATCGCCTCTGCCGTGCGCGATAGCGTCGTCATCACTCCCAGCCGGGGGTACGACACGTTCCTCTCCAGAAACGGAGGTCCCGCGTGCAGCCAGACCCACACGAGTTCGGCCGAGCGGCCGAGCGCCTCGCGGTCCACTATCTGCAGGAGCAGGCCTACCGCATCGTCGCGGTCAACCAGCGCGTGGGCCGCGGCGAGATCGACATCATCGCGCGGCGCGGGGCCGTGCTTGCCTTCGTCGAAGTCAAGGCGCGCCGCACGCGCACCTGCGGCGCCCCCGAAGACGCCGTCACGGCGCGCAAGTGCCGCCAGATCGCGCGTCTGGCCGCACTCTGGCTGGGCAGTCACCCGCGCGCCCTCGCGGGCGTCTCCGACGTGCGCTTCGACATCATCGCGATCGACGCCCAGCAGCGGCCGCCGCGCGTGCGCCACCTGCGGGCCGCGTTCGACGGCGGGGCCTGAGCACCCGTGCTCGCCCGGGTGCCAAGCGAGGCCCTGACGGGTCTCGACAGCCACGCGGTCACGGTCGAGGCCGACGTCGTGCCGGCGGCGCCGGCCTTCACCATCGTCGGCTTGCCCGATGCCGCCGTGCAGGAAAGTCGCGAGCGCGTGCGCACCGCCATCGTCAACTCTCACTACGAGTTCCCCTCGCGGCGCATCACCGTCAATCTGGCGCCTGCCGACGTGCGCAAAGAGGGCCCGTCGTTCGACCTGCCGATCGCCCTGGCGCTGCTCTGCGCCGCCGGCCAGAGCCGCTGTGCCCTCGACGGCGCGGCGGCCATCGGCGAGCTCGGCCTCGACGGCGCGGTGCGTCCGGTGGCCGGCGTGCTGGCCGTGGCGCAGAGCGCCCGACGGCGCGGTCTACGGGCGCTGCTCGTGCCCGCCGCCAACTCAGGCGAAGCCGCCCTGGTCACGGGCTTGCGGGTGTTGCCCGCCGCTACCCTGCGCGAAGCCGCGGCGCTGCTTGCGGGCGCGCCGGCCGCCGCCGCCGCCGGCCCCGACGCCGTCGCGCTGCTGGGCGGCGACGCACCCACCGACACCGATCTCTCCGACGTGCTCGGCCAGGGCCGCGTCAAACGCGTCCTCGAGGTGGCCGTGGCCGGCGCGCACAACCTGCTCATGGTGGGCCCGCCGGGCGCCGGCAAGACCATGCTCGCGCGCCGCGTACCGTCGATCATGCCGCCGCTGTCAGTCGACGAGTCGATCGACGTCACGCGGGTCCACAGCGTGGCCGGCGTGCTCCCACCTGGGGTGGCGCTCGTGGTGCGGCGCCCGTTCCGGGCGCCGCACCACACCATCTCGGCCGTCGGTCTCGTGGGCGGCGGCGCCACGCCACGCCCCGGCGAGGTCAGCCTGGCGCACCTCGGCGTCCTGTTCCTCGACGAGTTCCCCGAGTTTCGCGTCTCGGCTCTCGAAGGTCTGCGCCAGCCGCTCGAAGACGGCGAGGTCACGATCTCGCGCGCGCTCGCGTCGCTCACCTTTCCGGCGCGCATCATGCTGGTGGCCGCGATGAACCCCTGTCCGTGCAGGTCGCAACTGCACCGTCGAACCGATACCGGATGACAGCGCGTTGTGTTCGCGCGGAGTCCGAGCCCGTGTGGATGGTGATGTCGCGCACGAGCAGGCGTACGATTTCCTGACGCTGTTCGGCCGTCAGACCTTCATCCAGGCGATGCCGCAGCTCCGCAAGGAGGTCCGGATCCAAGTGCTGGTCGCCATGCTCGTCTTCCTGACTTGCGAGTGCTGCCAAGCGTTCTTCGATCTTGCTCGCGGCGTCGCGTATCTGCTCGGCGCGCTGCTCAAACTCCGGCCGGCTGATGTCGCCGTGCTGGTGAAGGTCGATCAGACGTTCGCGCTCTTCCCGTCGTTCACCGAGCGCGACTTCAAGACGCCTCCGCTCCTCGAGCAGTCGTTCGCCCTCTGGATCACCGGCCGTCTCACGTTGCAGCTCGATGAGAATGTCTCGGGGGTCGCGCAGGAAGCATTCGATATCGCGCCACACAATCGGCTCTAGATAGGCGCCCTTGAGGCGCTTGGCGGAGCAGCGTTCACCGACCAGGTCGGAGCGGCGAAGGGTGCCATCGCAGCGGTACCAGCTGTCGCCATGAGAGCTTGTGCCGCAGAAGTTGCGGCCGCATCTGGCACACTTCAGCACACCTCTAAGGAGGTAGACACGTTGCGTGTTCTTGGCGACGGCGCGGTTGCGCGCCAAGGTCTCCTGAGCCGCCCCCCAGAGCTCCTCTGAGACCAGCGGCTCCACTTGTGCGGTCACTACCTCGCGCTTCTTGTCGCTGCGACGCCCGTAGAGCTGCTCGCCCCTGTAGATCGGGTTGGTCACCATGTTTTGGATGCGCCCGGCGCCCCAGAGGCCCTGCGTCCTGAATCCCCTGACACCGCGACCTTCCAGCACGTATTTGGTACGCACGCCGAGGACGTTGAGCTCGTCTGCGATCTTGCGGCAGCTCCAGCCGTCGGCAGCCAGCCGGTTGAAGATGTGGCGCACCACGGCAGCCTCGCTCATGGGGCTGCCGGGTGGCGCAATCTCGGAGGGGACCAAGCGTGACGTGTTCTTGTGACCCTCCGCGCGGTAGCCGTAGGCGACGATACCGCCGCAGTAGCGGCCTTGCCTCGCGGCCTCGTTCATGCCATCCGCCGATCGACGCAGGAGGGTCTTGCGCTCGTCGCTCGCGACGGCGACAGTGATGGGGAAGAGGAGGCCGTCGGCGTAGCCCTCCTGTAGTGAGCGCAAGCGGATGCCATGGTACTCGAGATCGCGCTGGACCAGCAGCGGGTCGATCGGGTCGCGCCCGATACGGTCGTTGCGGTAGACAAGCACCTCATCGAAGAGACCGCACCCGGCATCGCACATGAGCCTGCCGCCGTCCGGACGCTTGGCAAAGGGAATCGTGCCCGAGACACCGTCGTCGACATAACGGCCCACGAGATGGCACTCAGGATGGGCCTCGACTTCGCGCTCGAGTGCTGCCTGCTGGAGAAGAATCGTGTGGCGCTCGCGCTGCTCGTCTGAGCTCACGCGCTCGTAAGTGGCGATGCGCTTCGTAGTCGGTATGGTCTGGAGCAGCACGTCGGTCATGAGCTGGCCTCCTCGACGAAGCTCACCGGCCTTGGAGGAAGACCGAGCACCACCCGAAGCGCGGCGAGCATGGCTTGCCTGTCGGGGTACCATTCACGCTCCATTAGGAGCCGCTCAGCAAGCTTCTCTTCTCGTTCTCGTTGTGCGTTAGCTATCATCGTTGCGTGTGCCACACGGTCCTTGCAGAAACGAACTACACGCTTGATGATTCGACTCACGAAAGGCGGCGCCTTTTGGCCAGCGAGAGGAGCTGATTAGTGCCCACGCCGACAGAGCTGTGGCGCGCCATCTACACGGCGACTCAAATCCCCCTAAACGCCGAGACCCGCGTCTACTTCGAGCGCCGTAGCGCTCTGCAGAGGTGGAGCGAGGCGCAGGATGAAGGCTCCCGCAGGCGCGTGGTCGGGTGGTGCGCTGCAATGCTGATCGACTTACGCGCCGCCGGCCTGCTGCGAACCGACGCCTATGTGGCGGACGGTGAGGCGCCCATCGGCCGATCGGACGGCCGCTGGGACCTCTGGCTTGAGCTCCGTAACCGGGCGAACCCCGAAGAGACGCCTGAGTGGGTACCGATGACGGTCAGGCGGGTGTTCAACGCCACCGGCGAGCCGGCCATCGGCGATAACCGCGTCGAGCTCAGCTTCGACCATCGTCTCTCACAGGGTGCGGTCGTTGCGGCGATCCGCAAACTGTGGCCGCGATTGGCGGCAAGCGGTTGGGTGCATCGCACGAAGCGCCTCGCGGACCGCAACATCGCGCTCATCCGCTTCGTCTGCCTGGAGGTGGAGCCCGGAACGAGCTGGCGCGCGATGCTTGCGGCTTGGAACGCTGCCCGTCCCGCCTGGAGCTTCGGCAACGTGCGCGATTTCCAATCCGCGTTCCACCGCGTCGAGAAGGATCTCACCGACGGGGAGCATGGCCTCGAGTGGTTCTACAGCCCGCGCTACCGCACCGCAACAAGCCGGGAGACCAGGCGACGCTGCGTGGCAGACAGCTTCTTCTGGGCTTCGATGACGTGGACCGG
>CAZFJE010000171.1:0-7241 GCA_964519555.1 uncultured Thermoleophilia bacterium | reverse complement strand
TGGCGATCTCGGGCATGCACAGGCCGCTCGCGTAGTTGCAGAGGCGGATGTAGCGCCCGAGTTCCGCGCCGACCTCGTCGAGGGCGGCGCGCATGAGGCGGAAGTTCTCCTGCGTGGCGTAGGTGCCGCCGAAGCCCTCGGTGGTCTCGCCGTAGGGCACGTAGTCGAGCAGGCTCTGGGCGGTGGTGCGGATCACGGCGACCACATCGGCGCCGGCGCGCGCCGCCGCCTGGGCCTGCGCGGCGTCTTCGTAGATGTTGCCGGTGGCCACGATCACGTAGACGTACGGTTTGAGGGGCTCGCCGACCTGACCGACGAGCTCTTCGCGGCGCCGGCGCACGGCGTCGATGCGGGCCACGCCCTGCACGGCGAGCTCGACGCCGTGCAGCTCGGCCGCGGCGCGGCGCTCGGGAGGTACGGCCTCGAGCCGCAGCTCGCCGGCGGCCACGCCTTCGGCGACCGCCTGGGCGTCGCGCCCGGTGCTCAGCATGAGGTCGACGAAGGGCAGCACGATGCCTCCGGGCAGGAGCTCGCGCGCCTGCTCGATGACCACGTTCACCAGGGGCACGTCGATCTCGTTGACGCCCACCACACCCATGAGGCGCAGGGTCGCGCGCTCGGTCGAGTCGGTGGTGTGCTCGTCGATATGGCGCTGGATGTCGTCGGCGATGTCGTCGGCCGCCGCGCGGGCCCGGGTCACGAGCGTGTGGTTCAGCTTGATCGCGTCGTGCACTGTCACACCGTCCTTGGCTTGATGGGGAGCGACGTCGTCGCCCGGCCGGCAGTGCCGCCGGCCGGGCCGGCCGCGAGGCCGTGCACAACGTCGAACACGGGCGCGCGGTCGCCGACTGCGTCGGCGACCGCGCCGAAAAAGAGTCTGTGGTTATAGGGCTGCGGAAAACGATACGGGTTGGCGGTCACGGCCAGCACGCGCAGCGGCGTGAGCACGCGCAGGTCTATGCCGCGGCGGCGGAAGCGGGCCACGGTCGTGGGGCTGAGGATGAGGACGGTGGCGTCGCGCACGACGAGCGTGACGGCGCGACGCGGGGGCAGGGTGCGCAGAAAGTCGTCGGCGAACTCCTGCGTGAGAGCGCCGCCCACGAACAGGGTCGTGAGCGCGCGGCGCTCGACCTCGCGGGCCACGCGCCGGCCCTCGCCCACGACGGTCTCGAGGTCGAGGGTCGAGACGGTGCCGCGCTCGTCGATGGCGACGGCACGAGCGCCGGCCGGGGTCGCCGTGGCGATCAGGTCGCGCGTCGTCGCGGCGACCGCGGGCAGAGTGAGCATCTCGAGGGTGGCCGCCGTGATCGCGACGGTCTCGTCGAGGGAGTCGGCCACGAGTCCGCCGGTGGCCATGATGACGCCGTCGCTGACGCGCGGCGAGGCGCTGCCCAGGCGGTTGATGGCGCCGTCGACCAGCACCAGGGCGGCGCCGTGAGCGTGCAGGCGGGCGGCCGTCGCGGCAACCTCGGCGAGCGTGGTGGGGCCGCTGATCTCGACCGCGCGGTCGCCGACGGCGCGCCCTATGACGACGCTGCCCAGCGAGGTGTGGAAGGGCAGGCGTTCGAGGTGCTCCATGGCGTAGTGCGAACGGTCGAGCGAACCGATGGTGGTGGCGATGAGCGTGCCGCGGGGCGGCACGATGCGCGGCTTGTCGAACCCCGTGAGGTGGTCGGTGCGCTCGCCGTCGAGGCCCAGCGAGGTAAGGCCGAAGCGCAGCGGCACGTTGTCCATGAGGGCGTTGACCACGGTCGTCTTGCCGGCGTTCTTGACCAGGCCGATCACGGCGATCGTGGCGGCGCCGCTGCCGCGCACGACGTCGAACAGGGCGGTCACGCCGTCCTGCGCCGGGAGCGGCGCGGCCGTGCCGGCGCCGGCCGTGGCAGCGGGTGCCGTGGGTGGCGTGGGAGTCGCGCCGCCGGTCATCGGTCACCCCGGGTGGCGTCGTGGCTGCTCGGGTCGATGCCGGCAGCAGATGCGCCGGCATCGGCGGCAGCAGCGGCCGGGTCGGCGGCAGCAGCGGCACCGTCGCGTTCGGCGGCGGCGGGTGCGCCGATCGGACCGGCCTGGCGGCGGATCTCTTTGAGGTAGCTGAAGACCGTGAAGCGCGAGAGGTCGAGCGCCTCGGCGACCTGCTCGGCGGAACGCTTCACAAGAAAGGCGCCGCGTTCTTCGAGGCGGGCCACGACCTCCATCTTCTCGTCGCGCGTCATGGTGGCCGGCGTCTTGCGCATGTCGGTCAGGGTGGCGGCGATCATGCCGGCCAGCACGTCGCGGATGTCGCCGTCGAACAGCTCCGGGGTCGGCGACGCGTCGCCGGGCCCGGCCCCCACGACCGTAGCGAACGCGGCGAGCGTGCGCTGCGCGTGGACGATGTCGGAGACGTCGAGGTTGACTCCCAGGATCCCGATCGGCCGACCCTCGTCGTCGCGCAGGGTCACCGCCAGCGACTTGAGCACCCTGCCGTCGGTCGAGGTGACGTAGAGGCGTACATCGGGCGTGTCGTCTGCATTGCGCAGCGAGCGCAGCATCTGATCGGTCGGGGCATCGCCGGCGCGCCGTCCAGTGACGTGGCCGTTTTCGATCGCCACGATCGAGTGCGGCATCTGCGAGAGGTCGTGCAGCACCACCTCGCAGTCGGGGCCGAGCATCTCGGCGATGCCCTCGGCGACGGCGTAGTACGAGCGCAGGTGCGGGTTGCCCGTGCGATTCAGGCCCACGCGGATTCTCCACGTCTCACAAGGGTGGGGTCCAGGCGCGACCCCAGGAGCGTGATTCCTTTCACAGAACCTGTGATGAATCTAACGGCATCTGTCGAAAAAAGTCAACCTGCTACCCGAATCGGTTGCAGCACGAGGCGCAGTGCACGCGACGGTGGCCGATTCAGAAAGGCATCAGCGCCCTGCGTCGCCGTTTCGGCAACGGCGCCGTCGGGCCGCCGGGGCCGCGGGGCCTGCCGGGGCCGCGGAGCCTGCCGGGCCCCTACAGGTTGGCCGGCCGCGTCGCGAGCTTGATCTTCACCGTCGCGCTGGCGCCCTGCCTGTCGACCGTTGTGAGCGTGATGGTGTCGCCCGGCTTGAAGGCGCCCACCGCCTGCACCAGGTCGGAAGCCGTGGCCACCGGCTTGCCGTTGACGGCGGTGATCACGACGCCGCCCACCGTGAAGCTCTGGCCCTGGACGGTCACGGTCGACGTGCCGGCCTTGATGCCGGCTCTGGCGGCGGGACTGCCCGCCTTGACCGCGGCCACGAGGGCGCCCTCGCTGACGTTGTAGTGGAGGGTCTTGGCCAGGTCGGGGGTCATGGTCTGGAGCGTGACGCCCATCCAGGGGTAGGCGACGTGTCCGGTGCGCACGATCTGGCCGAGCGAGTTCTTGGCGGTGTCGATGGGCACGGCGAAGCCGAGCCCCTGGTTGCCGCCGGTGGTCGACTCGATGCTCTCGTTGATGCCGATGACGTTGCCGCTCGCGTCGATCAGCGGACCCCCGGAGTTGCCCGGGTTGATGGCGGCGTCGGTCTGGATGCCGTTGAAGATGTTGGTGCCGCTCTGCGGGCTCAGGTCGCGGTGGATGGCGGAGACGATGCCCGACGTGAGAGTGAACTCGAGTTGCAGCGGGTTGCCGATGGCGACCACCGGCTCGCCCACCTGCACGGCGCCTGAGTCGCCCATGGGCAAGGGGTTCAGGCTCAGACCTGCGGTCGCGACCTTGATCACGGCGACGTCGGACTCCGTGTCGACACCCACGATCGTGCCGCTCACCGTGCGCGTCTGCGAGCCTGTGCCCTTGAACATGACGGTCAGCTTGGTCGCGCGATGGCCGGAGTCGAAGACCACGTGGGCGTTGGTCAGGATGTAGCCCTGCCGCGAGACGACGAAGCCCGACCCCACGGCCACGCCGCCGCCGACCGACTGGCCGAAGACGTCGGTGCCCGCCGTGGGGAACGTGCTGGTGATCTCGACGACGCCGGTCGCCTCTTTGTCGTAGATCTGCGTGGGCGTGAGGGTCGCGCTCGGCGAGGCGACGGGGCTGGCGATCGCGACCGGGGTGGGGGTGATCGTGACCGTCTTTGTGACGTCGGTCACGCCCAGCACGATCAGGACGAGGATGAGCAGGGCCGCCCCGATGACGCCGCCGACGGCGCCCGCCACAAAGCTTCGCCATGTGTTCACAAGTGCTCCTTCCCTGGGCTGCGCGGGCGAGGGCTCATGGTCAGCCCTGCACGCGTGGCATGCGGACCGTGAAGGTCGACCCCTCGCCGCGACTCGAGTGTACCGTGAGCGTGCCGCCCATCAGCTCGACCATGTCCTTGGCGATCGAAAGGCCCAGGCCAGTGCCCAGCTTGTGGGCCCCGCTGGTGCCCCGGAAGAAGCGCTCGAAGACACGTTCGAGCTCGTCGTGGGGAATGCCCGGCCCCTGGTCGGAGACCGTGATCACCACGTCGCCGTCGCCGTCGCCGTCGGCATCGGGCTGCGCGTCCAGGCCGACGACGACGACGCCGTCCTGGGGCGAGAACTTGACGGCATTGTCGAGCAGGGCCCGCAGGACCTGGCTCACGCGGCGCTCGTCGCACGCGGTCGAGAGCTCGGCCGGCGCGGCCACCTCGATGTCGATGCCGCGGCTTTCGGCGCCCGGGCGGAACTCGGCGGCGATGGCGTGGGCCACGGCCGTGATATCGATGTCGCCGGCCTCGAGACGCACGGCGCCCGAGTCGACCTGCGAGAGGTCGAGCAGGCTCAGCGAGAGGTCGGTCAGCCGGTCGACCTGCTGACGCATGAGCGACAGGAACTCCTTCTCGGTCTCGGCGTCGAGATCGCCCTCGTCGATCAGCTCCATGAACCCCGACAGCGAGAACAGCGGGGTCTTCAACTCATGCGAGGCGGTGGCGATGAAGTCGCGCCGGGCCGCGTCGAGCTTGGCCTGCTCGGTGATGTCGCGCAGCACCACGATGTCGCGCACCTCGGACTCGCGCCCCACGCGAAACACAGAGGCTTCGAGCGACATGCCGGCATAGTCGACGACGACGATACGGTCCTCGCCGTCGCTCTGCGTCTCGGCGAGCGCCTGGGCGACGTCGGGGGGCAGCAGCTCGCCCAGCCGCGCCCCCGAGGGCAGCGCCCTGCGCAGCAGTGTCGCGGCCGCGGGGTTGGCGATGGCGAGCTCGCCCTCGGCGGTCACGCCGATCACGCCCTCGGAGAGGTCGTAGAGCAGGACCTCGACGTTCTCCTTCTCGCGCTCGATCTGCGCGAAGGCCTCGCGCAGGCGGCCGCCCATCATGTTGAAGGTCACGGCGAGCTGGCCGATCTCGTCGGGCGGCCCGGGGCGCACCGGGCGCGAGAGGTCGCCCGAGGCGATCGACAGTGCGCCGCGCTCGATGCGTTTCAGGCGCCGGGCGATGAAATACGAGGCCAGGTAGCCGGCGAGCAGGGTGGCGATGAGCGCCAGGCCGCCGGCCAGCAGGATCTGGTGCTGCACCGAACGCACGGCGCGCTGCAGGTCGGTGAGCGGCGTCGATACGAGGACGATGCCGCGAAAGCCCGTCCCGACGTTCACCACCGGCACGGCGGCCGTCGCATACCCGGTGCCGTTGATCGTGACTTCGCCGATCGTGACCTGGCTGGTGCGCTTGGCGGCGGCGACCACCGGATAGTTGGCGATGTGCAAGGGCAGACCCTGCCGCGAGTCGGCGAGC
Source organism: uncultured Thermoleophilia bacterium (assembly GCA_964519555.1). Lineage (GTDB taxonomy): Bacteria > Actinomycetota > Thermoleophilia > UBA2241 > UBA2241 > Bog-752. The sequence goes on along the minus strand of CAZFJE010000171.1, from coordinate 1,551 downwards.
ACCGCTCCGTCGGTCAGGTCGACCACCACGATGCGGGCATTGATCTGGGTGTCGATGAGAGTCGCGGCGTTCTGCAGGTAGAGCCGCTCCGAGGGCACGTCGGCGACGCTCGTGGCGACCAGCTGGGACTTGCCCGCCAGGTCGGTCAGCTTCTGGTTGATGAGGCGGTTCTGCAGGCTCGGCACGACGTAGATATAGGCGAGCCCGATGTCGAGCAGCACGACGCCCAGAAAGAGCACGGTGAGCCAGTTCTTGACCGAACCCGGCACTGGGCTGAAGCACCAGGCGAGCGCGTCGCCCACCGCGCGCAGCGAGGAAGCGACGAACGACCGGACCCGGTGCATGAAGGAACGCTGCACGGCGACCTCGGCGACGGAAGTGGGGACCTAGAACTCGCGGAACTTGTAGCCGATGTTGCGCACCGTGAAGACATACTCGGGGTTGCGGGCGTCGCGCTCGATCTTCTCGCGCAGGTGGCGGATGTGCACGTCGACCGTGCGCGCGTCGCGGAACTCGGCGTCGCCCCACACGAGCTGCAGCAGGATCTGCCGGGAGTACACCCGGCCCGGGTGGCTGATCAGTGTCTTCAGGAGCTCGAACTCGATGTAGGTGAGATCGACGCGGCGGCCGCGCACGTCGACGTTGCGCTTGGGCAGGTCGACTTCGAGGCCGTCGACCGCCACCAGATCCTGGCGCGCGGCGCCGGCCTGGCGCGCCATGTCGGCGCGGCGCAGCTGCGCCCGCACCCGGCTGCGGAACTCGCGCAGGCTGAAGCGGTCTTTGGTGATGTAGTCGTCGGCCCCGATCTCGAGGCCGAGCACCTTGTCGAACTCGTCGGCCTTGGCGGTGAGCATGATGATGGGCACGGTGCTCATGGCGCGCAGGCGACGGCAGACTTCGGTGCCGTCGATGCGCGGCATCATGACGTCGAGGATCACAAGGTCGAACGGCTCGCGGGCGAAGGCGTCGAGGGCCTCCTGGCCGTCGCGCGCCTGGACGACCTGATATCCCTCTTTTTCGAGCGGGAACCGCAGCAGCTTCTGGATGGCTTCCTCGTCGTCGACGAGAAGGATCTTGGAGCCTGGGTCGGTCATCTCTTGGTCCATCGTATCATCGCGGCGCGTTCACTCGGCGGGCGGCGGCACGTAGGGCCGCAGGCGGAACGAGGCGCCGAGGGCGTCGGCGATGGCGCGGCAGCCCGCGACGTCGGCCTCGGGCACGTCGACCGCGGTGAGGGTGGTGGGGATGCCCGCCTCGACGCACGCCTCGGCGAAGTGGATGACCTCGCGAAACGCCTTGGAGAAGGTCGGACGGCAGAGCAGGTCGTAGGTCTCGGGGTCGGCGGCGTTCAGGCTCACGGTCACGGCGCCCAGGCCCACGCGGGCGAGACTGCCGACAACGTCGGCGTCGGGGTTGAGCAGGCGGCCGTGGCCGTTGGTGACAAGGCGCGAGCGCAGCCGCCGGGTGGTCAGCCACTCGGCGACGGCGAGCACGAGGTCGAGGCGCATGGTGGGCTCGCCCATGCCCACGAAGGCGACCTCGTCGGCAGGC
>CAZFJE010000170.1:0-7253 GCA_964519555.1 uncultured Thermoleophilia bacterium | reverse complement strand
AGGCCAGTCGTGAGGCGCTGATCGCCAAGACCAACAGCCGCTCCCACCTGGGCACGCTCAACGACTTCGTCAACATGCTGAGGTGGCAGCTGCACGGCCAGGAGGATCTCGACCTTGTGCAGGAGGCCGTTGAGCTTGCTCACACACCGGTCGGTCCGCTACGCCCGGTGAGTTTCCCCGACAAGGTCACGCGGCAGCTGCTTGCCAGCTGAAGAGCCGGTGGTCCCGCAGGCGTCGGCTTGTCGTCGGCGAAGGCCGCAACGTGCAGCATCATTCCGGCTACGGCATGTTTCGAAGACCTCCAGCAAACTGTGCCGATCCGAGGATTCCCACTTCACCGGCAGACGTGGACGGCCTCGAAGCCGGGTCCCTGTCCCGCTCAGCTGCCGCTGCCCGATGAGGCCACCTTGGCAAGGTGCGAAAGGATCTCCATGATCTTGTCGTCCTGGGCGGCCAGGTGGGCCTGGATCTGCTTGGCCTCCTCGAGCACCGCGGCGGCGTCTTTGTAGGTGGCTTCGGAACGGGAGTCGGCGGCTGCGGCCTGTACGTTCTGGCCGACGATGATGATCGGCAGCAAGACGAGCTGCAGGAACGTCTGGGCGATCCAGGCGATGATGATCAGGCTGTTGCCGCTCTTGAAGGCAGTCGGGGCGCTGATCAGGGCGATGATGGTGAACAGGTAGGCGCACCACATCGTGCCGACGATGACCGTGATCTTGAGGCCGACCTTGGCGTTAAAGCGGGCCATCGGGCCGGGACCGTGAAGCTCCAGGCGGGCAGCGGCCGTGGTCGGCGGTCCCTGCAGCTTGCGCTCCTCGTGACGGGGGTGAGGGATGTAGTCGAAGATGCTGGACACGGAAGGGCCTCCGTTTCGGGCGATCGATCTGAGTGGCCGCTAGCGTTTCGCCGCCAGGAGCGGCCGTCCTGCCTGCCGGGCGCTCTTGGCGGGTTCGGCGCGATAGACTGCGATCCGATGACCGGGGGCGCGTTGATGTGCGTCTCCCATCTCGCCTGGAGGACGCCGCTTGCTGGTTGCCCTGTATTTCCTCCTCGTCTTCTACAGCTGGCTGATCATCGCCCGCGGCCTGCTCTCCTGGACGACGCCGCGCTACGGCAGCGGCCTCTACCGTCTCCAGGCGCTTCTGGTCACGGTGACCGAGCCGTACCTGGGTTTCTTTCGCCGCCACCTGCGGCCGATGGCGGTGGGCGCAGTCGGGATCGACTGGAGCTTCATGGTCGCACTGCTTGTCCTGTGGGGTGCAACCGCGCTGTTCATGCGGCTGTAAGCGGCGGCTGGCTGTCTGATGCCTTGCGCAGCTATGATCCCGCTCATGCCTGAACTGCCCAACAGCCTCGATCTGCTCGGCAAGCGCGTGCGCTGCCAAGGCAGGGAAGGCCTCGTTGTGAGCACGCTCAACCCGCTGGCAGCCCACAGGGATCGTCTGGCCTCGTTTCGGGCTGAGTCTGTGACGATCCGCTTTGAAGGACAGCTCGGTCACACCTTCGTCGAGGTCGATGTTACCGACTTCAGTGACATCGCGGCCCTCGAGGGCTGACGGCCCCAGGCGATGGCAGCGCGGAAGACCTACACCGCCGCCGAGGTCGAAGAGATCGGTGTACCGGCCTACCACCCCAAAGGCTTCTGGTATGACCCCGTCGCTCCCAAGAGCAGGGAGCTTGGCTTCTTCTTTGGCTCTCGCGACCCTAAGAAGCGCTGGCGCTGGCACCAGGCGCCACCGGAGCTGCCTCAAAAGGGCTGGCGGCACCACGGCGACTGCTGGTGTGAGCTCTGTCGCAAGTAGGCGGGTGACGGCGAGCTCGTCGGGGGGAACCGCGATCCTGCGGCGGCGGGAGGTGGCTAAGTGACGGCATCTCCACGACGACATCGAGCGGGCGACTACTTCGGACTGGGGGCCGCACGGCCCATGTGTGAGGACTCCGGGGCCGACAGCGTGTGCGTCGGCCGATATCCAGGAGTAGTTGAGGCCGAATGTGCCGAAATCGGCCTCCCGTGCCGGCGCCTGCTGCCCCGGCGTTTGCCGCCTGCCCCCGGCGGTGACAAGACGCCATGACGGACGATCATCCAACCTCCGCGGCACCGGACACCGAGAGCGTGCGTCACGACATGGCTGACGAGGCTCGCCGGCTGATTGACGGCGCGCGCTCGCAAGGCCTCACCCTGCGCCTGCTTGGCGGTTTGGGCGTACGCGAGCACTGCCGCACGCTCGAGCTCTGCGCTCGTGACTACTCCGACCTGGACATGGTCGCCCCGGCAAAACAGGGGCGCCGGCTGTCGGCGCTGTTCAAGGGCTTCGGCTACGCCGAGAACTACGAGGTGAGCGCAGCGACGGCCAACGCGGAGCTGCAGTTCGTGCGTCCCTGCGAGCACGGTGGGAAGGCAGAGCCTGCCCACAGCGACGACCACGTAGACGTCTTTCTGGGCACCTTCCGCATGGACCACGAGATCTCCCTCGAACAGCGCCTGGAACTCGAGCCCTATACCCTTTCGCTGAGTGACCTGTTGCTCACCAAGCTGCAGATCTTCAGGCTGACCGAGAAGGATCTGCGCGATATCGTCACCATCCTGGCCGACACCGAGGTCGGCCAGCAGGACGGCCCCGGCGCAATCAAGGCCAGCTATATCGGCAAGCTCTGCGGCGAGGACTGGGGTCTCTTCTACGACGTCGCCATGAACCTGCAGCGCGTCGATGAAGGCGCCACTACCTTCGACTCGAGCGAGGCGCAGGTCGCATCTGTGCGCCGCGGTGTGCTGCGCCTGATCGCCGCCCTGGACGACGCACCCAAGAGTCTGCGCTTTCGCATGCGGGCGCGCATCGGCACACGCAAGTCGTGGCACAGCGAGCTCGACGGCCAAGAGTGACTCCGGCCGCTGGCTGAGGCGGGCTTGGCAGGTCTAGCTCGGGCGGCAGCTCTCCTGCTCGCAGCGCTTAAGCAGGAAGGTACGGTACTTCTCGAGGTCCCCGTTCAAGCGTGCTTGGGCGCGGGCGACCTCTGCGTTTGCGTCGCCGCCACTATGAGGCGTGTACTCAAGCTCGACCGAGACCTTGACCAGCCGGTCGCCCTCGGTCTCGAACTGCACCGTGCCGGAGTCGGCGTCGGTCTCGTTGATCGAGGCGGCGACCTCTTCGAAGCCCTTGGCGTAGTTGCCGTAGAGATTGCGAAACACAAACTCGGTCCACTCGCGGTCGGCGAAGGCGATCGGTACATCTGCCTCGATCGACCCACTGAGAATAGCCATGGTCTCTCCTTGATGTGCTATCCGCCACGCTTCGCACGACGGCTTGGCCGCACTCTTCCCATCTTAAGACGATGCCAGCAGGTGGAGCGTTGGCGGGATGGCCGGCGCGGACCTGATGAGTCGATATCGCGAATCGCGAATCGGCTGCTTTAGCTTCTGGGCTTACTGCGTGGTTTGGCCGACGTGCAGTCGCTGGGCGACGGGGAACACTCTCTGTGTAAGCAAAGCCCGTGAGAGGCGGCGCCCGATGGCAAACGATGAGCTGGAACAGCTACGAAACGCTTACGGCGCCCTGGGACCAGGCTTTCCCTGCGAGGCGCTTGTGCTCTTCGACCAGAACGAGGCCGAGGGGGGTGAGTGGTGCATCAAGGTCAACGGCAGACGGTCGCGCTGTCTTGGCACAAGCGAGCTTCTCAGCAGCGACCTCTTCGCGCTGCCTGCGACCTGGGAAGTGATGCGCGCCGACGTGCGTCAGCTGGCCTACAAGCGCGGTATCGCGACCGTGAGCGGTGTCATGTACTGCCGACCTCGGGGCAGCTGGGAGAACATGCGGCTGCCGCTGCTGCACGTCTGGACGATGTGCCGGGGCAAGGCCCTGCGCTTCGAGAACCTGCTGGACGGTATCGAGCTTGGTCGCGCCGACGGGCTCACTCGTTGTGCCGCCTGAGGCTTCGTAGGGTGCTTCGCAGCACTTCGCTGTTGTTGTGGTCCGGGACGTCCGTGTCGTCTTCGAGGTGGGGTCTGGCCGCGCGCTGCGACTTGGACGATGACCAAGAAGCGAAGAGCGCCCTACTCCTCGAGCGCCCCGAGTAGTGCCGCACGCTGGCGTTCGTTGAGGCCCGTGATCGTCTTTCGCGCACTGACCTGGCAGTGATCCAAGAGTCGTCCAGCCTTGACGGGCCCGTACCCCGGAAGTGCCCTGAGTAACTCGACGATCCTGGCCGTGGCGAGATACTGCGGTGGGTTCTGGATGAGGCTGACGATCGAGAGCTCGCCGCGCTTCAGCCGGGTTTTGAGGGCCGCTCGCTTGAAGCGCACCTCATTGGCGAGCGCCAGTGCCTCTTGACGTTGGTCGATCGATCGCTCGGGGGCGTCGGCGCGTCGCGTGAGTGAGGACTCCATGGCTGGCAGTATAGACGTCGGCGTCTCGTCGGCAAACCCCACGCTGTGCAGGAGTTGTTGCGGCCCCAGAGGTCTCCATAACCTGTGTCGTGCACTACGGCCCGGCCATGGCCTTCGCGCCTTGCGCTGGCCGGTTCAGGAGACACTGACCATGCTCGCGCGACGAGCCCCGCACGGGACGAGGATTCGTCTGGGGTCAGGCGTGGGGTCAGGACCCCAGCGTCATCGCCTACGTCTACAAGCCGGCCATCCCCAACCGTGACCCGCTTGTGCTCCCAGATGATCGCGAGGATATCGGCTTCCAGCGAACCGATCCCCACGAAGGGAGTGCCCTTGGTGCTCTTGGGCGATTTCAGGTTGGTGGCCATCTCTGCCTTCTCATGCGGACCTTTGTCTCGCCTGTCGCGTGCTCCTGCGAAACCAAGACGAGGCCGCCATGCCCGGTTGCAGCGCCGCGCTTGCGCAGGTAGGTTCACTGCCATGACCGAGGCCGACCCAAATCCCGCCGCCACAGACGCGGTCCTGCACCTCTACTTCTTCCTCATCTCAGACGCCTATCGCGAGTATGAGAAAGAGGACGTGCGCTGCGAGTGCTACTCGCAGGCCCAGTTCCACTTCGACGACGGCGTGAAGTTCATCGTCGATGCAAGCGGCGAGCAGTTCCCGCTCGACCATCCCCTGTGGCGCGCCTACGCAGAGAAGATCGCCGAGGTCGAGGCACGAGTGGTCCGCGCCGAGGAGCGCAAGAAGGAACGCCTCGGCGTCTTGAAGGGCGTGCGGTCGGGTTTCGAGCGCTTCTGTGGGGAGCACGCCATCGGCGGCGGTGAGCGCCTCGTCGAGCTCGGTCTGCTGCCGCCTGCCACGCTGCCCGTATTGATGCGCTCTGCCGAGGTCGCCAGCGATGAAGAGACCGCCGAGGAGACCCAGCGGTTGCTCAACGTCGTGTGGCAGCGCCTCACAAGCGAGCTGAAGCAGCCGAGCCAGTAACTCTTACTCGGCGGCGCAGCCCCTGAGCGCTGGGTGGCGACCTCTGAGTGCCCTAAGTGCTTCGGGGGAGTTGCCCGTTCCGCTTTTCGTCTCCGAGGCACCGCGACCAGCTTCGTTGCACTTCTGAGTGGTGGCGGCTATTTCGCCCTCCGCGAGCGTGAGAGCGCAACGGAAAGCACGGACAGTAGTGGAGGGTACCGAGCCTGCCGAGCGATCGCGTTGGCGACGATCGCGGTGAGTGCCCGCGACACACTGCGGGAACTACTCCAGGCATGGACCCTTTTGAGCCCATCCGTCGCGGATATCAGTCATTCGGCCTCGGCGCCAATGCCCGACGTGCTCGCGATGTTCGACCAGATGGGACCCGAGCCCGCGTGCTGGGAGGTCCACCGTTTCAGCCTACGGCGACGTTCACGGCCGGCCGGCGAGGTCGCGGCCCTGGCGCTCTTCGGGCCCCGCCCGCACAGTTTGAACTGGTGCAGGTGCGCGTGACCTCGTGGGAGCCGGATGCGCGCCACTCACGGCTGGCCGTCGGCGGCCACTTCCGCCTGCGCGTGCGCGGCACCTGGGAGGCTGTCGAGCTGCCCTTCGGCCACGTCTGGTCGTTTGCTGACGGCCGCGTGGCGTCCGTACACAACGTGCTCGACAGCTTCGAGCTGCGGCGCCTGCTGGCGACTGCGTCCTGCGCCGCCGCTTAGGCATCCCAGTCGACACCGACCCCTTGCGACATACAGCGCGACGTCGCCAGCGTCGACATCGGCCGCAGTTCCCCGGCGGCCAGGGCTCGCTCGAGCAACGGCTTGCCGGCCTCGGAGAGTGCCTCGCGGCAGGCGCGGTAGACCACCGGGCTTGCTGACTAGTTGAAACCAATCGTGGGCGATCATTTTCCAGTGATAAGGTTCATCCCGCTGCCCCTCGACGAACGTAGGCATAAGCCGGGCAATCCGAGCACGAGCCTTCGGTTCTGGGCGCGCCTTGCCGCTTCCTGGCCTCCTACACTTGTGCGACTTAGCGCGTAGTCCGACAAATTCCCGTACTCTCTCGCTCCGTCCTAACAATTCCTTGACAAGCGAGAAAGCGCTCTTAGAATCTGATCATCTCTGAACGGTCATGCGAGGTCATGATCGAATGAGGGTTGGGGGAAGGAGCCCGTTGTCCGCTTCGGACGTCCGCGAGATGCTGCCTGCCGAGAGGCGAGCGCGCATCGTCGCTGCGCTCAGGGATCGGCCTGCCGTGCGTGTCGCCATGCTCAGTGAAGTCCTTGGTGTCTCGGAGATCACGATCCGCCGCGATCTCATGCAGCTCGAACAGGAAGGCGTACTGGCCCGCACCCACGGCGGCGCAATGCGCAAGTCGCAATCCGCCGAAGAACTGGACTACGAAGACAACGCGATCACCCACGCCGCCGAGAAGGCCCGCATCGCGCGCGCTGCGGCAGAGATGATCGAACCCCACGACACCGTGTTCCTCGGTTCGGGCACGACTGTGGTGCACATGCTGCGCCACTTGCCACCCGATCTCGAGGTGCGCGTGGTCACGCACAGCCTCGCTGTGGTTGCCGAAGCTCGAGGCAGCAGTGTCGAGCTTATCTTTCTGGGAGGTCTCTACCGCCCGGCTCTGGGTGCGGTCGAAGGCACCTGGTCGCTCGACATGATCCAGCACTTCAACGCCGACAAGGCGTTTCTGGGGGCAGATTGCCTCGATGCCAGGGCGGGCCTCACGACGCCGAGCATCGCGGCGGCCAGCATAGAGCTCGCCATGATCAGGCGCACGCGCGGCGAGGTCGTGGTGCTGGCTGACAGCAGCAAGATCGGTCTGATCGGCGCGGTGGTCATCTGCCCGCTCGACCAGATCGACGTCGTGCTGGTCGACGGCGGCATCGACG
>CAZFJE010000169.1:0-7288 GCA_964519555.1 uncultured Thermoleophilia bacterium | reverse complement strand
TGGCTCTTCGAGCGCTTCGGCATCGAGTACGCCGTGCTGCCCGAACAGACCTGCTGCACGGGCCTGGGCTACTACTCTGAGATCGTGCCGGTGGCCACGTCGGTGGCCCTGGCGGCGCGCAACGCCTGCGTCGCCGTCGACAGCGGTCACCCCGTGATGAGCTACCTCTGCTCGACCTGCTACGCCATCAACAAGAAGGCGCGCAACATCTTGGCGGTGCCCGAGTACCGCGCCGACACCAATCGCGTGCTCGCCGAGCTCGACCGCGAGTACACGGACGACGTCGCGGCGACCGTGCGCCACAGCCACACCATGGAGATCCTGTGGAGCGCCCACAAGTCGATCCCCGGACTCATCCGGCGGCGCCTCGACGGCATCAAGGTCGCCACCCACCCCGCCTGCCATTACTGCAAAGTCTTTCCCGACGAGGTCGTGGGCGACAGCGAGAACTTCATGATCCCCGAGGATCTGCTCGAAGACACGGGGGTCGTGAAGACCGGCCTCTACAACGAAAAGACGGGGCATTGCGGGGCCGGCTTTCGCCAGCGCTTCGTGAACCCTTCGCTCGCTATGGCGGTCACCCGCGAGAAGCTGCGCCGCCTGGCCCAGGAGAAGATCGACGTGTGCGTCCACATGTGCCCCAACTGCGCCATCCAGTTCGACCGCCACCACGACATCATCGCCGCCTCGTCGCACGAGACCTACCCCTTCGTGCACCTGCACGTGCAGCAGCTGCTCGCCCTCGCCCTGGGCGCCGACCCCGACAAGGACTGTGGCGTCGCCTCGCACTCCCAGGACGTCGAGCCCCTGCTCGAGCGCATCGGCGCCCGCCGCAAAGCGACCGCCGGCCGGGGGAGCGCGGCGTGAGGGCCGGCGTCTTTCTGTGCCAGTGCGGCGGCAACATCTCGGGGGTCCTCGAGCTCGACGATCTCGCCGCCCAGGCGCGCGCGCTCGACGGTGTCGTCAGTGTCGCGATCGAGCAGTTCCTGTGCGGCACCCAGGGCCACGACCTCATCGCCCGGGCGGTCGAGGACCGCGGCCTCGATCACCTCGTGGTGGCGGCCTGCTCGCCCCGGTTCCAGGGACCCACGTTCGAGCGCATCGCCCGCGACCTGCGCCTCGGCGAGAACGCCGTGTCGTTTGCCAACGTGCGCGAGGGCTGTTCGTTCATCCACCGCGACGAACCCGTCCTGGCGCAAGAAAAGGCGGCCCGCATCGTGCGCGCCGCGGTGGCCCGCGCCCACCGGCAGGCCGACCTGCCGCGCGCGCGCACTTTCCTGCACCGTACGGCGCTCGTGGTCGGCGGCGGCATCGCCGGCATGACGGCTGCCGAAGAGCTCGCCGGCGCCGGCATCGAGGTGCACCTGGTCGAGCGCTCACCGAGCCTCGGCGGCTACATGGCGCGCCTCGCCAAGACCTTCCCCACCGAGGACTGCGCCATGTGCTCGCTGGCGCCGCGACTGACCACCACGGCCCTCGAGCCACACGTACACGTACACGCTCTCACCGAGGTCGACGCCATCTCGGGGCCGCCCGGCGAGTTCCGCGTGACCCTGCGCCACGAGGCGCGCCACGTGACCGAGGCCTGCGTGAGCTGCGGCGAGTGCGAGTCGGTCTGCCCGGTGAGCTACGCCAACGACTTCGACTTCGGCGTGGCCTCACGGCACGCCATCGGGCGCCCGTTCGCCAACGCCGTGCCGGCCGCTTTTCACATAGACCGCGGCGGCTGGTCGCCGTGCAAGTCGGCCTGCGCGCTGCACACCTCCGCCCAGGGCTACGTCGCTCTGGTGGCGGCCGGCCGTTTCGACGAGGCCTATCGCGTGGCCGCCGCGCCCAATCCCTTCCCCAGCGTCTGTGGCCGCGTCTGCACCCGGCTCTGCGAAGCAGCCTGCGCCCGCGGCGATGTCGACGAGCCGCTCGCCATCGCCGCTCTCAAGCGCTTCGTGGCCGACGAGGTCGGAGCGACGCAGACACCGACGCCGGCGCCCGTCGTCCACGAAGAGCGCGTCGCCGTGGTGGGCGGCGGGCCGGCGGGCCTGACCGCCGCCCGCGACCTGGCAGAGCTGGGCTACGCCACCACCGTGTTCGAAGCCCAGCCGGTGGCCGGCGGCATGCTGCGTACCGGCATCCCCGACTACCGGTTGCCGCACGCCACGGTGCAGCGCGAGGTCGAGCAGGTCCTGGCGCGCGGCGTCGAGCTGCGCCTGGGGCAGCGGGCGGGCGTCGACTTCACGGTCGACGAGCTCTTCGCCCAGGGCTACGGGGCCGTTTACCTGGCGACCGGCCTGCCGCGCAGCGCCGAGGTCGACCTGCCGGGCGTGGAGCTGCGCGGCGTGCAGCGCGCGGTCGAGCTGCTGCGCGAGATCAACCTGGGGCGGCCGGTGTCGGTCGGTGCCAGGATGGTCGTGATCGGCGGCGGCGACGTGGCCCTGGACGCCGCGCGCAGCGCCATACGGCTGCAGGTCGCGGCCGGCCGCGAGCCCGACGTGACGCTCGTCTATCGGCGCACCATGGTCGAGATGCCGGCCAACGCCGGCGAGCTCGCCGAGGCGCGCGACGAGGGCCTCAAGGTCGAGCTCCTGGTCGCGCCCGTCGCGATCGAGGGCGCCGCTGGCGCCGTCGCCGGCGTCACGCTGGCGCGCTGCGCGCTCGGCGCCCCCGACGAGTCGGGGCGTCGCGAGCCGCTGCCGATCGAGGATTCGCGGTTCACGCTGGCGGCCGACGGCGTGATCTTCGCCGTCGGCCAGGCGATGGTCGCCGACTTCCTGACCGGCTGCGAGGGCGTGCGCGTCGAGAACGATCAGATCCTCGTGGCGCGCGACACGGGCATGACCGACCGCCCCGGCGTGTTCGCCGGCGGCGACGCCGCCGCCACGGGCTACCTGACGGTGGTCGAGGCGATCGCCGCCGGAAGGCGCGCCGCCGCGGCCATCCACAACCATCTGCGCGGCGAGACGCTGCTGCCGGTGTGGCCCGACCAGCAGGCGATGGCGCAACCCGGCGACGAGCGCCTCGCGGCGGTCGTCGGCAAGCGGCGCGTGCCGCAGGCGCTCGCCGACGGCGCGGCGCGGCGCGGCGACTGGCGCGAGGTCGCGGCCGGGTACACCGCCGAGCAGGCGGTCGCCGAAGCCGGTCGCTGCCTGGCCTGCGCGGGGTGCGCCGACTGCGGTTCGTGCGTGCGCGCCTGCCCCTCGGGCGCCGTCGACTTGGACGAGCGCCCCTGGACCGAGGAGATCACCGTCGGCGCCGTGATCGTGGCCACCGGCCACCAGGAGTTCGACGCGCGCCGCAAGCCGGCGCTCGGCTTCGGCCGCCTGCGCAACGTCGTCACACAGAGCCAGCTGGCGCGCCTGCTGGCTGCCGCGGGCCCGACCGCCGGCGAGGTCACGCGGCCGTCCGACGGCGCCCCGGCACGCAGGATCTTCATGCTGCAGTGCGTGGGTTCGCGCGACTGCCAGAGCAGCGGCAACGAGCACTGCTCGGCGGTCTGCTGCCTGTTTGCCACCCTGCACGCCTCGCTGCTCAAACAGCACTACCCCGACGCCGAGATCACGATCGCCTACACCGACATGCGCACCCCGGGCAAGAGCCACGAGGAGTACTACCGCCTGGTGCAGAGCCGCGGCGTGCGCTACGTGCGCGGCCGCATCGGCGAGCTCGTCGAAGAACCCGACGAGCGCCTGCGAGTGCGCTTCGAAGACACGGTGACCGCCGCGAAGTACGAAGAGCTGTTCGACCTGGTCGTGCTCTCCGCGGGCCTCGAAGCCTCGGACGGCACCCGGCAGATCGCCCAGGTCGCCGGCCTGCAGACGGGCGCGGCCGGCTTCATCAAGGAGTACCACCCCAAGCTCGCCCCTGTCGACACGCAGCGCACCGGCATGTTCGTGTGCGGCACCGCGCAAGGGCCCAAGAACATCCCCGACTCGATCGCCCAGGCCAAGGCAGCGGCCGCGCGCGCGGTCGCGATGCTCTCCAGCGGCTTCGTGCTCACACCGGCGCAGGTGGCTTCGTCCGACACGACCGTCTGCATAGGCTGCGGCGTCTGCGTGAGCTCGTGTCCGCAGAGCGCGGTGGCACTCTCAGGCGGGGTCGCGCACGCCGTGGTCGACGCCAACATCTGCCGCGGCTGCGGGATCTGCGCCGCCGACTGCCCTTCGGGCGCCATGCAGCTCGGCGGCTTCAGCGACGCCGAGATCCTGGCCGAGGTGACGGTGTGAGGCTGCCGGCCCAGGTCGACCGCGTGACGCCGGACGCGAGCGCCGTGCCGGCCGTAGCCTCGCGGGCTGCGGAGCGCCGGCGCGCCATCGTCGCGTTCTGCTGTCGCGAGTGCGCCTACGCGGCGGCCGACGCCAGCGCCAACGCGCGCACGCCGCTGCCACCGACTGTGCGACTGGTACTGCTGCCCTGCACGGGCCGGGTCTCGCCGCTGCACCTGCTCGAGGCGCTCGCCGGCGACGCCGACGGTGTCATGGTGGCGGGCTGCCTCGAGGGCCAGTGCCACTACCGCGAGGGCAACTTCAACGCCCTCGACCGCGTGCTGTTCGTGCAGCGCGTGCTGGCCTCGGTGGGCGTCGAGCCCGAGCGCGTGCGCATGTTCACCATGAGCGCCGGCGAGCCGCCCCGGTTCGCGGCCGCCGTGCGTGAGATGGACCGCGCGGTCGCCGCCCTGCCGCCACTGTCGAGGTCGTGACGATGCCGCTGAGCCGTCGCGGCCGCGAGGTCCTGGAGCGTCTGCCGCAGGTCTCCCTTGCCGGCGGCAGTGCCCTGGGCTGCGACATCGTGCGCCACGACGAGCTCTGCGTGGGCTGCGGCAGGTGCGCCGCCGTCTGCCCGAGCGACGCCAACTCGCAAAGGGAGCGCTTCGACGTGAACCAGCTCCTCGATGCTCCCCCGGGCAGCCGGCGCGGCGCTCTGGGCACCGCCTTGCGCCGCCTGCAGCGCCGCGCCCCCGACGGCCCGGTGGCAGTGCCCGCGCGCGTCACGACCTATCGCACGATCGACTACGACGCCGCCGTCTGTCTGGGCTGCGGCGCCTGCGCTCGCGCCTGCCCGGCCCAGGCCATCGAGGCGCTGGCACCGCGGGTCGCGCCGGCCGAGGTCGCGACGTGAGCGGCATCGACGCCACGAACACCATGGACGCCGTGAGCGGCGCGAACGCCACGAGCGCCGCCAACGCCACCAGGGCCGCGGACACCGTGAGCGCCGCCGCCCGTCCCCTCGTGCTGCTCTGCGAATGCGCCGGCACCATGGCCAACATCGACTTCGCGGCGCTCGAGACGCGCCTCGCCGCCCAGGCCGACGTGCGGCGCGGCGCCCACTGGTGCGCGCGCCAGGGCCAGGCGCGCCTGCTCGAGCTCCTCGAGGGCGATCCGCGACGGCCGGTCTTTGCCGGCTGTTCGCGCGACTTCTCGGACCGGCGCTTCCAGCGGCTGGCGGCGCGCGGCCTGCGCCTCGAGACGGCCGACATACGCGAGGGCTGCTCGTGGGTGCACGGCGACGACACGGCGACCGTCACCGACAAGGCAGCGCGCATAGTCCTGGTCGCGATGGCCTACCCGGGCGCCTGGGCCGACACGCTGGCCCGCACGCACAGGGTCGACTCGGTCCTGGTGATCGGCGGCGGCGTGTCGGGCACGCAGGCCGCGGTCGAGCTCGCCCAGATGGGCCACCGTGTCGACCTGGTCGAGCGGCGACCGTTCCTGGGCGGCCGCGCGGCCCGCATAGGCACCGTGTTCCCGACCAACGACTGCGGCCAATGCCTGCCGACCACCGACGCCCAGGCGGGCACGCGCAAGTGCTTCCACCGCAACGTCGCCATCGACGACCCCGACCTGCACATCTGGCGGCGCACGACGGTCGAAGCCGTCACGGGGCGCCCCGGCGAGTTCGAGGTCGCCCTCAAGCGCCTGCCCAACATCGTCACCGCCGAGTGCATCAACTGCAGCACCTGCGAGACGGTCTGCCCGGAGCCATCAAGCGACGGCACGCGCAAGGCGATCTTCGCCGAGTTCTACGACGGCCGCGTGCTGCGCACCGTCGACCTCGACACCTGTACCTTCTGCGGCGCCTGCGCCAAAGAGTGCCCGGTGCAGGCGATCGATTTCAGCCAGTCCCCCGAGCGCACCACGGTGAAGGCCGGGGCGGTGCTCACCGCCGTGGGCTGCGACCCTTCGCCGGCGGCGCTGATCGCCCACCTGGGCTACGGCCACGACAACGTCGTGACGCAGACCGAGTTCGCCGAGATGATGGACGACTGGACCGCCATGGCGTCGGTGGGCCGCACGCCGGCGCGCGAAGTCGTGATGGTGCAGTGCGCCGGCTCGCGCGACCGCCGCCGCCTGCCGCACTGCTCGCGGCTGTGCTGCATGATCGCCCTGAAACACTCGACCCGGCTCAAGCGCCTCTTCCCCGAGATGAAGGTGACGATCTGCTACCTCGAGCTGCGCACGGCCGGCATCGGCTACGAGAACTGGTACCTCGAGGCGCGGCGCGCCGGCGTCGAGTTCCTGCGCGGCACACCGCCCAGCGTGCAGTTCGACGAACACGGCCGCCCCGTGATCGAGGTCGAAGACATGACGGCCGCCGAGAAGAAGACGCTGCGCCCCGACCTGGTCGTGCTCTCGAACGGCATGGTGCCGGCCCAGGATGTCTCGCGGCTCGCCGGCGTGCTGGGCATCGACAGAAACGAAGACGGCTTCGTCGAGATCCTCGACCGCAAGAACCGCGCCACCGAGACGACCCGCGAGGGCGTCTTCGTGTGCGGCTCTGCGGCCGGCCCCAAGGCGCTCGTGGAGTGCAATACCGAGGCCTCGGCGGTGGCGGCCGAGATCCACAACTTCCTGGGCTCGGCCGGGCGACGCATGTCGCCCGCCTCGACCGTGCGCGCGGCGGCCTGCGTGGGCTGCGACGTCTGCGAGTCGATGTGCCCCTTCGGCGCCATCAACCGCATCGAGCGGCCGGCGCAGGCGCCACGCCCGGCCGCGGTCGACGGCGACGGCAGACTCGCCGTGATCGACGCCGAGACCTGCCGCGCCTGCGGCATCTGTGCCGCCAACTGCCCGGAGATGGCGATCGAGCACCACCTCTCCGACGAAGACCTCACGGGCCGCCTGCGTCTGTTGGCGGGCGACGTCGAGCGGCCGGTGATCGGCTTTTACTGCAAGGAGTGCGCCGGCGCGGCGATCGCCCTGAGCGGACTGCGCCACGATGCCTACCCCGCCAACGTGTGCCTTGTCGAGCTGCCCTGCCTGGGCCGCGTGAGCGCCCTGCACATCGTCGAGGCGGCCCG